>JBDTEG010000124.1:0-4559 GCA_039922695.1 Rhodanobacter sp.
GTTAGGGTGGCCTCCAACACACCTGCCGCCAATCCGCGCCATCCGGCGTGGGCGGCGCCGATCTCGCTGCCATCTTCCGCGCAGAACAGCACCGGCAGGCAATCGGCAGTGAGGATCGCCAGCACCGTGCCCGGGATATGCGATACCGCCGCATCCGCCTGCGGCTCCTCTGCACCGGCCAGGGGACCCAGTTGGGCCACGTTGATGCCATGCACCTGACGCAGCCAGCGCGGCGGCGAAGGCAGGCCCATCGACTGCTGCAACGCGCTTCGATTGGCCCCCACCGCGTCGACGGCGTCGCCGCTGCGCAACCCGAGGTTGAAGCGCTCGTAAGGCGGCGCCGAGATGCCCGGGCCAAGTCGGGTGGTGATGGCGGCATGCACCAGTGACGGAGCCGGCCATTCGGGGAAGATCCAGCTGTCGGTCATGGTCTACGGAGATGGCGGGGCAGGAGTCGGGAACGGGGAACGGGGAACGGGGAACGGGGAACGCAGAGCATCGCATATCCGCCTCGGTTCCAGCTTCGCGATCAGTAGTCGTCGGAGCCGTGTTCGGCCATATCCGCACGCAGCGCCTCGATCAGCAACCGCTGGTCGTCGGGGCGTTCGGCGCTGAAGGTCATGGGCTCACCAGTGGCTGGGTGCGTGAACGACAGCTTCTCGGCGTGCAGCGCCTGCCGGCGGAAGCCGCGCAGCGCCGCGATCAGTGCCTCGCTGGCGCCCTTGGGCAGTTTCAGGCCGCCGCCATACAGCGGGTCACCAACCAGCGGGTGGCCAATATGGGTCAGGTGCACGCGGATCTGGTGGGTACGCCCGGTTTCCAGCTGGCATTGCAACAGGCTGTGGGCGCGGAAGCGTTCCCGCAGGCGGTAATGGGTCACCGCACGCTTGCCGTCTTCCTCGTCACGCACCGCCTGGCGCAGGCGATCGCCCATGCTGCGTCCAACCGGCTCATCCACCGTGCCACCCGCCACCATCGTGCCGAGCACCACGGCCTCGTACCGGCGTTCCACCTCGTGCCGCGACAGCAGGTCGACCAGGGCGGTGTAGGTGGGCAGCGTCCGCGCCACCACCATCAGCCCGGAGGTGTCTTTGTCCAGTCGATGCACGATGCCGGCACGGGGCAGTTCGGCCAGCTTCGCATCGTGGTGCAGCAAGCCATTGAGCAGGGTGCCCGCAGGATTCCCGGCACCGGGATGCACCACCAGTCCGGCCGGCTTGTTCAGCACCAGCAGGTGCTCGTCTTCATGCACGATGGCCAGCGCGATGGATTCGGGCTGGCTGTACACCTCGGCTTGCAGCTCGACTTCCAGCGCTACCTGCTCGCCGCCGCGCAGCAATTGCCGCGGGGCCACGGCGGCGCCATCCAGGGTCACCGCACCGGACTTGACCCAGCCGCTGAGGCGCGAACGCGAGTAATCGGGGAACATATCGGCCAAAGCCTGGTCGAAACGCCGTCCTGCCGCGCTCAGCGGAACCGCGGCCTGCTGCCGTATCGTGGTCATGGCTGACTCCGCGGGCCGAAGCCGGTTTCAGCTATCATGCCTGTTCGTTTCAACATCCGAATTCAATCCTATGCGTGTATCAAGTGGCTCGCCGACACTGTCATTGTTTTCGCTGCCGGCCGTGAGGCTGCTCGCGGTGGTTGCGCTGGTCATGGCAATCAGCGCCTGCTCGATGTTTGGCCGCAAGCGCGACACCATCGACACGTTGCCGGTGGGAGCGCTGTACACCAAGGCGCACACTTCGCTGGAGAATGGCAACTATGCCGCAGCCAGCGCAGCCTACCAGCGTTTGATCGCGCGCTTCCCTTCCGGCGACTACAACGAGCAGTCCCAGCTCGACCTGGCCTATTCGCAGTACAAGGACAACCAGCCGGACGATGCCTTGTCCACCATCAACCGCTTCATCAAGACCTATCCAACCAACAAACACGTCGATTATGCCTATTACCTGCGCGGCCTGATCAATTTTGGTCGTACCACCGGCTTCGTCGAGCGCGTCACCAAGAGCTCCGCTGGCCAGTCACGACGCGACCAGGCATACAACCTGCAGTCGTTCGACGACTTTTCGGAGTTGGCGCGACGCTTTCCGGACAGTGCCTACACCGCCGATGCGCGCCAGCGCATGATCTACCTGCGCAACCTGCTGGCGCAGTACGAGATCAACGTGGCCGAGTTCTACCTGCGCCACAAGGCCTATGTCGCCGCCGCGGATCGTTCGCAATACGTGATCGAGCATTACCAGCAGGCACCGCAAGCCGGCGATGCGCTGGCGATTCTCACCCGCAGTTACCTGGCACTGGATCGCAAGGATCTGGCCACCCAGACCCGCAAGGTGCTGGCGCTGAACTACCCCCAGCATCCGTATCTGGAGGATCCGAAGTGGCCACACGCGCCGTCCACGCTACGCAAGCTGGTCCCGTTCTCCGGGCATCATTGATCGCGGGATGACCAGCCGTGCGGCTGTTGAAAGCCGGGAATGACAACCGCACGTGCAGACCTCCCGCGACACCCGGTTTCAGCGCCAACCCGAGGTGATCGGGTAGCGTCTTTCGCGACCGAAGGCGCGAGTGGTCACGCGCGGACCTGGTGCCGACTGGCGGCGCTTGAACTCGTTCAACAGGACCAGCCGGACTACACGGCGCACCGTGTCCGCGCTGAAACCCTGCGTCACGATCTCCGCCTGGGATTGCTCGCGCTCGATGAAGCGCTCGAGAATTCCGTCCAGTTCGTCGTACGGTGGCAATGAATCCTGGTCAGTCTGGTCGGCACGCAACTCGGCCGATGGAGCGCGGTCGATGACCGCCACGGGGATCGCCTCGATGCGGCCCGGCTGTGAGTTGCGCCACCGCGCCAACCGGTACACCTCGGTCTTGTAAACATCTTTCAACGGTGCGTATGCCCCGCACATGTCTCCGTAGAGCGTGCAATATCCCACCGCCATCTCGCTCTTGTTGCCGGTGGCCAGCAACAGCTTGCCGTGTTTGTTGGACAGTGCCATCAGCATCACGCCACGAGTGCGCGACTGCAGGTTTTCCTCGGTGGTGTCGCTGGCCTTGCCGGCGAAGACCGGCGTCAGTGCTCCAATGAATGAATCGACGGTGGGCTCGATATCGATCACGTGGTAGTCCACCCCCAGCTGCCCGGCCTGCACCCGGGCGCCGTCAAGTGATAGCGGCGAGGTGTAGCGCGTGGGCATCATCACCGCCGTGACCCGATCGGCACCCAGTGCATCCACCGCCAGCGCCAGGGTCAGCGCCGAATCGATGCCGCCCGACAAGCCGAGCAGTACACCGGAAAAGCCGTTCTTGTCGATGTAATCGCGGGTCCCGCGCACCAGGGCGGTGTACAGCAAGGCGTCCTCCGAGGCACCTGCCACCACCGGCCACTCCTGCGCACGCAGCGTGCGGGTGGCCGGGTCGAACGTGGCCCACAGCAGCGCGTCGACGAAGGCGGGGGCACGCGCGGCGATCGAGCCGTCGCCATTCACCAGCATGGAACCGCCGTCGTAGACCACGTCGTCCTGGCCTCCGACCAGGTTGAGGTAGGCAATCGCACAACCGCTCTCGCGTGCCCGTGCCAGCAGTACGGCCTCGCGCTCACCTTGCTTGCGCTGGTCCCACGGCGAGGCATTGATCACCACGATCAGTTCGGCGCCGGCGGCTGCCGCCTGTGCCACCGGCTCAGGCTCCCACACATCCTCGCAAATCAGCATGCCGATGCGAACACCCTCGATCACCGTCGTGACCGATGCATGACCGCGACGAAAGTAGCGCTTGTCGTCGAATACGCCGTAGTTGGGCAACGCCTGCTTGTGCGCGGTGGTCTCGATGCGGCCCTCGCGGAGCAGGCTGACGGCATTGAACACCTCACCCTCGCTGTGCGGATGCCCGACCATGGCCGCAATACCCCGGGTTTGCATGGCCAATGTCTGCAGTTGGTCGTCACAGGCAGCCAGAAAGCTGGGGCGCAGCAACAGGTCCTCCGGCGGATAGCCACTCAGGGTCAGCTCGGGAAACGCCACCAGAGCCGCGCCACCGTGGCGAGCTTGCGCGATCAGGTCGCCCACCCTGGCGGCATTGGCGGCCACCGCGCCGACCGGGAAATCGTGTTGGGCCAATGCCAGACGCAGCGTTGCCATGAGGGAAAAGGTTCCTGAACAGGTAGGCGTGGATGGTAGATCAATCGTGTGATGGAGCGCGCACCGTGCGCAAAAGCAAAAGGCCACGCAAGCGCGTGGCCTTTTGCTTCACAGCTGCAGGTCTTCCCTACTTCATCAGCTTCGCGAGCGCCTTGCCCAGGTCGGCCGGAGACTTGACCGTGGTGACGCCAGCCTTCTCCAGCGCGGCGAACTTGGCCGCGGCGGTGCCCGTGCCGCCGGAGATGATGGCACCGGCATGACCCATGCGCTTGCCGGCCGGAGCCGACGCGCCGGCGATGAACGACACCACCGGCTTGGTCACGTACTCGCCGATGAACTCGGCCGCGTCTTCCTCGGCGCTGCCACCAATCTCGCCAACCATGATGATGCCTTCGGTCTGCGCATCGTCCTGGAACA
>JBDTEG010000125.1:0-17421 GCA_039922695.1 Rhodanobacter sp.
CGCCCTGCTGCACCCGGTACTGCTTGCCACCGGTCTTGATGACTGCGTAACTCATGGGTAATGCCCTTATGTCGTTATTCTCTTGGGTATCGCCATGCCCGTTTCCGGTCTGGCGAACTGCGGATTATAGCGAGCGAGGTCAGGGCTGGTCAAATACTGACCAATGCGCCGCTGCGGGCCCGGGCAGGTACGACGGAAGTGCCAGCGAATGGCTCAGGGGCTGGTCGCGGGTCCGCTCGATGACTCCGCAGCGGCGGGGCCGCCCGGACAGCGCCCGCTGGCATCCAGCGTACCCTGGTGCTGCAGCTCCTTGATCATCGATTCGCCGCGTTCGCGTCCCCACTGCTGGCCGATCTTCATGCCCTCGGCCATGGTCACCGGCATCTGCGTGATCACCTTCTGGCCCAGGGGCGACTTGTAGAACTTCAGCAGACCGGTCACGTCTTCGGCGGTGAAGTGTTTCTGGTAGACCGGCACCATCCGGTCCAGCAACTGTTCGCTGCCGCTGGCATCGACGAAGTCCTGCCAGTAGGCCGCCGGCACGCAGGGGAGTGCCTGCCCCATCATGCCCGACATTTGCGAATTCATCTGACTGAACATCTTGCTCAGATGCATCACTTCGAACAACTGTCGCACCTGCTGTGCGCTGGGCGGTGCCGCCATGACCTGGCAGCTCGAACCCAGGGCGAATGCCACCCCGGCAGCGATCCCGATCCACTTGCGCATGACGGTCGTCTCCTGTTGTCCAACCGGCGCCGCGCGAGGGGCGGCGAGCAGGTCATTTAGCCACAGCGAGTGCTCAAGGGAAACTGCATCGCGCGGTCGCCGCCGCCCCGAGGGCAGGGCCGGCGTACACCTAGTGCCATGCTGAACTGCCAAAACTCCTTGGTATGGTAATAAATCACCCCATATACGGCGTCCATGGACACTATTCGCATCCGCGGCGCACGCACGCACAACCTCAAGAACATCGACCTCGACCTGCCTCGCGATCAGTTGATCGTGATCACCGGCTTGTCCGGCTCCGGCAAATCGTCGCTGGCCTTCGACACGATCTATGCCGAAGGGCAACGGCGCTACGTGGAGTCACTCTCCGCGTACGCGCGACAGTTCCTGTCGATCATGGAAAAGCCCGACGTCGACCACATCGAAGGTCTTTCGCCGGCGATCTCGATCGAGCAGAAGTCCACCTCGCACAACCCGCGTTCCACCGTGGGGACGATCACCGAGGTCTACGATTACCTGCGCCTGCTATACGCACGCGTTGGCACGCCACGCTGCCCTGACCACGGCACGCCGCTGGAAGCGCAGACGGTGAGCCAGATGGTGGACGCCACGCTGGCGCTCGATCCGGGCAAGCGCTACATCCTGCTGGCGCCAGTAATCCGCGAGCGCAAGGGCGAGCACGTGCAGGTGTTCGAACAAATGCGGGCGCAAGGTTTCGTGCGTGCGCGTGTCGACGGCGCCGTCCATGACCTGGATGCGGTGCCGCCGCTGACCCTGCGCCAGAAACACACCATCGAAGTGGTCGTCGACCGTTTCCGTCCACGCGAGGACCTCAAGCAGCGGCTGGCCGAGTCATTCGAGACCGCACTACGGCTGGGCGATGGTCTGGTGATCGTCGCCAACATGGATGATGCGGCGGCACCCGAGCAACTGCTGTCCTCGCGCTACTCCTGCCCGGTCTGCGACTACTCGCTGCCGGAGCTGGAACCGCGATTGTTCTCGTTCAATTCGCCGATCGGCGCCTGTCCTTCCTGTGACGGTCTGGGCGTGACCCAGGTGTTCGACCCCGCACGCGTGGTCGGGCATCCCGAACTATCCCTGGCCAGCGGCGCCGTTCGCGGCTGGGATCGGCGCAATGCGCATTACTTCCAGTTGATCCTGTCGCTGGCGGCGCATTACGGCTTCGCGGTGGACACGCCGTGGCGTGACCTTCCCGCTGAAGCGCAGAAGGCTGTCCTGTACGGCAGCGGCAAGAACAAGATTGCGTTCCGCTACCTCACCGAGCGTGGCGGCAAGGTCACCCGGGAGCACGCCTTCGAAGGCATCCTGCCGAACCTCGAACGACGCTACAAGGAGACCGAATCCTCGTCCGTGCGCGAAGAACTGGCCAAATACATCAGCGACCAGCCCTGCCCCGCCTGTGATGGCCAGCGACTGAATCGCTCGGCGCGCAACGTGTTCGTGGCCGACCACGCGCTGCCGTCGCTGACGCACCGTTCCATCGACGACGCGCTGGCGTTTTTCGCCACACTCAAGCTGACCGGCTGGCGCGGCGAGATCGCGGTGAAGATCGTCAAGGAGATCCACGAGCGGCTGACCTTCCTCAATGACGTCGGGCTCAACTACCTCACGCTGGATCGCCAGGCAGACAGCCTCTCGGGCGGCGAGGCGCAGCGCATCCGCCTCGCCTCGCAGATCGGCGCGGGTCTGGTCGGGGTGATGTACGTGCTGGATGAGCCGTCGATCGGCCTGCACCAGCGCGACAACGCGCGCCTGCTCGGCACGCTTACCCGCCTGCGCGATCTCGGCAACACCGTGATCGTGGTCGAACACGACGAGGACGCCATCCGCATGGCGGACCACGTGCTGGACATCGGCCCGGGCGCGGGCGTGCACGGCGGCGAAATCGTGGCCCAGGGCAGCGTGCAGGACATGCTCGACTCGCCCCGCTCGGTAACCGGCCAGTTTCTCTCGGGCGAGCGTGCGATCGAAGTGCCGAAGGAACGCCGCCAGCCCATCGACGCCGATTCGTGGCTGCACCTGAAAGGCGCCAGCGGCAACAACCTGAAGAGCGTCGACCTGGCGATTCCCGCCGGCTTGTTCACCTGTATCACCGGCGTGTCCGGCTCGGGCAAGTCGACCCTGGTCAACGACACCCTGTTCCGCCTCGCTGCCGCCGAGTTGAACGGCGCCAGCGCGTCGGCAGCGCCGTACAAGTCGGTCGAAGGCATGGATCTGTTCGACAAGGTGGTCGACATCGACCAGTCGCCGATCGGGCGCACTCCGCGCTCCAACCCGGCCACTTACACCGGCGTGTTCACCCCGCTGCGCGACATGTTTTCGCAGGTGCCGGAGGCGCGCGCACGCGGCTACACGCCGGGCCGCTTCAGCTTCAACGTGCGTGGCGGTCGCTGCGAGGCCTGCGAGGGCGATGGCCTGATCAAGGTGGAGATGCACTTCCTGCCCGACGTCTACGTGCCGTGTGACGTTTGCCACGGCAAACGCTACAACCGCGAGACGCTGGAAATCCTGTACAAGGGCCACACGATCGCCGATGTGCTCGACATGACTGTCGAGGACGCACTGAAGCTGTTCGAGAACGTGCCAGGCATCGCACGCAAGCTCGACACCCTGCGCGCGGTGGGCCTGGACTACATCAAGCTCGGCCAGAGCGCGACCACGCTGTCCGGCGGCGAGGCGCAGCGCGTGAAGCTTTCCAAGGAGCTGTCCAAGCGCGACACCGGTCGCACCCTGTATATCCTTGATGAACCCACCACCGGCTTGCACTTCCACGATATCGAGCAGTTGCTCGACGTGTTGCATCAGCTGGTGGACCAGGGCAATACGGTGGTGGTGATCGAGCACAATCTCGACGTGATCAAGACCGCCGACTGGGTCGTCGACCTGGGCCCCGAAGGTGGTGACGGCGGCGGGCGCATCCTGGTCGCCGGCACGCCGGAGACCATCGCGGCCACGGCGGCGTCGCATACCGGTCACTTCCTCGCATCGCATTTGAAACCGGCGAAACCCGGGAAGTCCGGCACGGCCAAGCGGGTGAAGGCCGCCACCAAACACATCGCCTCGGCGGACAAGTACAAGCCGATGCGCGGAAGGAAAAAGCGTTCATGAAACCAGGTGACTCCGGCATCGCCGTCGATACCGATATCCCGTTGTTCATTGCCACGCTTGGCGTGCGCTGGAGTGACCTGGACGCGTTCAACCACGTCAACAACTCGAGGTTCCTGACTTACCTGGAAGAAGCCCGCCTGCAGTGGCTGCAGCATGTGCGCGACTGGTTCGCCGGAGATGCGATGCCGGTGCTGGCAGCCAGTGAATTGCAGTATCGCCGTCCGATCGCGTGGCCGGCCACGCTGCACATCGAATTGCGATGCACGCGACTGGGCAACAGCTCGATGACGATCGCCCACCGCATGGTCGACGCCGGTGACGCAAGCTGCCTGTACAGCGACGGCCATGTAGTGATGGTTTGGATGGACCCCGCGACCGGCAAGTCCGCACCACTGCCCGCGTCCGTCCGTGCGGCGGCACGCTGATCCGCCAGCTGAAGTTGCGCGATTCACGCGCAGGGATCCAGACCACGCAAATCATTCACCCGCGGTCGTTATGATGGAAGCCTGGTTTCCATCATGGAGTTCGCCCGATGACCACATCACCGCGCAGCGTGCTGGCCCTTTGCATTGCGACCACGCTCGCACTGGCGGGAATGGCTCCCGCCCGCGCAGCCAGCCCCACCGCGCTGACCGTGTACCGCAGCGACAGCAGTGCGCTGTACGCCAGCAGCGGCGACGGCAGCGTCGCTGACGGTTATGCCGTGGTGCGCGAACAGCGTGCGCTGCAACTCACCGCCGGCACCCACGACGTGGTCCTTGGCGATCTTCCGGTCCACATCGATCCCGAAGCCATCGCCCTGGGTTTCCCGGATGGGCATGTCCAGGTCGTGTCGCAACGCCTGCTGCTCGCCGAGGGCACATCCGGTGCGCTGACCGGGCTGGTCGGGCACACGATCAACGTGCTGGGCAGCAATGGCGAGTCACTGGCCGTCGGCACCCTGATGCGCGCAGGCGACGGTCTGCTGGTCAAGGGAGCAAGCGGAACCACGCTGGTGCGTCACTATGCGGCGGTACGCTCTGGCGACGGTTCGTTCCCGACCGGCTCCAGCCTGGATCTGCGCGTGGACGCCGCGCGCAGTGGCTCGGTCAACGCATCGCTGAGCTACCCCACCTCCGGCCTCGGCTGGCGTGCAGCCTACGTGGCGACCCTGCAACCGGGCGGGGTGTGCCGCATGCAGTTCGAGTCGCGTGCCAGCATCGCCAATCGCAGTGGGCGCGACTGGAACGACGCGCGGCTGACCCTGATCGCGGGACGACCGGACATGGCCAAGGCATCCGCACCGCGGCCGATGATGGCGATGGCGCGCGGCTTCAGCGCCAAGGCGGAGGCGATGCCGCAACAGGACAGCCTCGACGACTACCGCAGCTTCACCCTGCCCGGCCAAGTGAACCTGCCCGATGGCAGCGTCAGCCAGGTGCCGCTGTATGCCACCCGCACGCTGGAATGCGAGCGCACCACCCTCCTCGATAACGGCAATGCCTACCAGCCACAGCAACCAAACCTGAACCGCGATGTCTTCGAAGGCAGCGGCGCCATCATCAGCACGCTGGAATTGAAGGCGTTCGACAGCCTGCCGGCCGGCTACCTGCGTGTGCTCACCGCCGATCGCCAGGGCGTTCCGCAATTCGTCGGCGAGGGCCGCATCGACGACACGCCCAAAGGAAGCGAGGCCACGATTTCGCTGGGCACGCCATTTGACCTTCGCGCCGAGCGCACACGCACCAGTTTCCATGTGGACAAGGACGGCCGCACGCTGGATGAGGCCTTCAGCATCGAGCTCAGCAACGCCGGCGACAGCCCACGCACGGTGACGCTGCGCGAACATCCCAACCGCTGGCGCGAGTGGAAGCTGGTTTCTTCCAGCAGCAAGCCCGGTACCCGGACTTCCGACACGCTGGAATTCCGCGTCGAGGTTCCGGCCAACGGCAAGGCCACCCTCACCTATGCAGTGCGTTACAGCTGGACTGCCGACGAGCAACCGCAGTAATCCCATCGGAGTACACCATGCTCAACCTGACCACCCATGACAACGCGATCCGCGAAATCCAGCTGGCCCGGCCGCCAGTCAATGCGCTGAACCTGGAGTTGCTGCAGGCGCTGAACAAGGCGATCGACGACAGTGTGCGCGAAGGCGTTCGCGGCATCGTGCTGTCCGGTGCGCCAGGACTTTTCTCGGCCGGCGTCGACGTCCCCGCCCTGCTCCAGCGCGATCGTCACGGCGTGCTGGAGTACTGGCGTGCATTCTTTGCGTTGTGCGGCACGCTGGCGCGCATTCCGGTTCCGATGGTGGCCGCGATCACCGGTCACAGCCCGGCGGGTGGCGCGGTACTCGCGCTGTTCTGCGACTACCGCGTGATGGCGGAAGGCCCGTACCGGATCGGTCTCAACGAAGTCCAGGTCGGCCTGAGCGTGCCTGAGGCAATCCAGTTGGCGCTGCGTCGCGTGGTCGGTGCCTATCGCGCCGAGCGGCTGCTGGTTTCCGGTGCGATGATCAACTCCGCCGAGGCGCATGCCTGCGGTTTCGTCGACGAACTCACCGGAATCGACCAGGTCACCCAGCGCGCTGTCTTCTGGCTGACCGAATTGCTGGCCCTGCCCTCGCACGCGATGCTGACGACCCGCCGCCTGGCGCGTGCGGATCTTGCCGACGCCTACGCCGACATGGAGGCTTTGCCGCTGGACGACTTCACCGAGGCGTTCTTTCATCCGGAGACGCAGACCGTGCTGCAGCAACTGGTGGCAAACCTCAAGGCCAAAAAATAGACGAGTCAGCCCTTGTCGACCGGGCGAGCCGGGTCGCTGACCCAGCCGCTCCACGACGGTGCGTACAACCGCGATCCATGCAAGCCGGCATATTCCATCGCCAGCAAGTTGTGGCAGGCGGTCACGCCGGAACCGCACATGTGCACGACGTGCGCAGGCGCGGCGCCCGCCAGCACTGCGGTGAACTCCTCGCGCAATTGCGCGGCCGGCTTGAAGCGACCGTCATCGTCCAGGTTGTCGGCAAATGGGCGGTTCAGCGCACCGGGCACGTGGCCGCCCACGCGATCAAGCGGTTCAACGTCGCCGCGATAACGCGGAGCGCCGCGCGCATCCAGCAATTGGCCTGACGCACCATCGGCCACTGCGGCGTGATCGAGCAGCACTTGGCTCGCGTCATAGCGCAGCGCAAGCTGGCTGGCCTGTCGTGCCAGCGCCTCGCCGGACTCGGTCGGCAGATCCGCGGCCAGCCATGCGGCGTAGCCACCATCCAGCACGTCGGACTGGACCCCGACCAGACGCAGCAGCCACCACAGGCGTGCGGCGGCCATGGCGCCGCCGGCCGCGTCATAACTGACCACCTGGATGCCGCTGCGCCAGCCCCAGCGCGACAGCAGCGCGCTGAAGGCCGATTCCAGCGGCAACGGATGTCGACCCAGGCCCTCGGCCTGGCGCGACAGATCCGACAAGTCGCGATCCAGGCTGGCGTATACCGCGCCAGGAACATGGCCGTGCCGATAGTCGCGCTCGCCTTGCGCCGGGTCGGACAACGCGAAGCGGCAGTCCACGATCAGGACCTGGTCCGACGGCAGCGCTGCGAGATCGGCAGCCTCGATGAGGATGGTCTTCAACGTCATGTCCGCTCCATTCTTTGCAGCAGGTTGCAGAGCATGGCGGCAGTGGCGCCCCAGATGCGATGCCCGGCGTGGACGAATTCGACCATCGGGCGCTGGTGACCGCGGAACTCCATGGTGTAGCGGCGCAGGTTGGCCGGATCGAGCAGGAAAGCCAGCGGCACCTCGAAAACTTCAGCCACCTCGTCCGGCGTGGGATAGAGTCGTGCGTGCGACGCGATTTTTGCCACCACCGGCGTGACGCAGAAACCACTGATGGTCTCCAGACGATCCAGGTAGCCCAGCGGCGTCACCAGCGTGCGATCGAGGCCGATCTCCTCTTCGCTCTCACGCAGGGCCGTGGCCAGGGCGTCGCTGTCCTCCGGCTCGCTGCGGCCACCGGGAAACGCCACCTGCCCGGCATGGGTCTGCAGGTGATCCGTGCGCACGGTGAGCACAAGCCGCGGCTGCACTCCGTCGCGAATGCCCACCAGCACCGCAGCCGGCCGGCGGATGCGATTGCCGAGCAAGTCACTCATGTCCGCGTGGTTCCAGCCCGGCCCGGTAGGAGGCTGCGACAGCGGCAGCAAGGCCTGGGCCACCGCGTCGATCACGGTTGCCGGCGTTCCGGCAGGATCACCTGCATGACGTGCAGCCGCTCCGGGGTGCTCAGCGTCCCCCAGCGACCGATTTCCTCGCCCGTGCGCTGGCAGCCCACGCAATAGCCGCGCTCGTCCAGTCGGCAGACGCCGATGCAGGGGGTCAGCGGAGTGGACTGCGAGGTATCCAGGACGTTCGACATGCCACTTCATGGTAGCACCGGCGCCACTCAGCGCTCGACATGATCGGGCTTGATCGCGAGCAATTCGATCTCGAAGCGCAGCGCCTCGTTCGGGCCGATGCGCGGCAACATGCCTTCTTCGCCATAAGCCAGCTGGGGCGGAATCACGACCTTCCAGCGATCACCCACATGCATGCGCGGAATCACGTCACGCCAGCCGGGGATCACCTTGTCGATGGCGAAGCTCACTGGTGCGCCGTGCGCCCAGGTGCTGTCGAATTCGGTGCCATCCACCAACATCCCCAGATAGTTGATCACCACCGTGCTGGTGACCTTGGGATGCAACGTTCCCGTGCCCTTGCTCAGCACGGAGTACTGAATGCCCGATGGCAGCTGCACCACGCCAGGTTTCTCGCGGTTCTGCGCCATGAAGTCCGCGCTCTTGCGCGCGTTCTCGGTGGCAATGCGCCTGAATCGCGCCATCGCTTCGCGGTGCATGTGCTGTTGCAGCTGCTCCAACTGCGCCTGCATTTGCTGGATCGGTACCGCCGGCTTGTGCTTGGCATACGCGTCGGCAATCGCCCGCTGCAGTGCAGGTAGATCCACATCCGGCGTGCCCTCGGCAAAGCGGCTGCCGATCTGGTAGCCAATCGCATAGGAGAGCTTGACCTTGTCCTGCTTCGCCGCCGCGCTCGCCGCAGAAGCCGGCTCCTGCGCCCGCAACGGCACGACCAGCAGTGCGCCGATGAGCAGCAACCCAGCCAGATGTGTCACGCCTGTCGCCATCAATCCATGCTCTCTCGATGAGGATGCGCCGCGCCTGCCGTGGCGAACCCACGCAGCGCATGCCGCCGTGCATACGGATCTGAGAAACCCGCCACCGGCAAAGGTTCCCGCTGTTACCATCGCCAGCCTGTTACCACCGGAGCCCATCATGGCCTATCGCAACCTCGAAACCAGCAACCGCGGCGCGGTACGCACCATCGTGGTGAACCGCCCCGACAAGCTCAATGCGTTGAACCGCGACACGCTCAACGAGTTGACGCTGGTGTTTGCGCAGGCTGCCCAGGACGACGCCGTGCGGGTGGTGGTATTGACCGGTGCCGGCGAAAAGGCCTTCGTGGCCGGTGCCGACATTGCCGAGATGAACGCGTACAGCCCGACCCAGGCGCAGGCATTCTCACGCACCGGCCAGCGTCTGATGAGTTCGATCGAGCGCCTGGGAAAACCCGTGATCGCGAGAATCCAGGGCTTTGCGCTGGGCGGCGGCATGGAGCTGGCGATGGCCTGCCATTTGCGCGTGGCCAGCGAGAAAGCCCGCTTCGGACAACCGGAAATCAACCTCGGCCTGATCCCGGGCTTCGGCGGCACCCAGCGGCTCCTGCGCCTGGCAGGCCGTGGCGCGGCACTGGAATTGTGCCTGACCGGTGCCGTGATCAGCGCGCAGCGCGCCTTCGAGCTGGGCGTGGTGACCCGGCTCGTCGCGGCCGAGGCGTTGGATGAGACAGTCAATGCACTGGCCGATCAGCTCGCCGCGGCGGCGCCGCTGGCAGCGGCCCGCATTCTCGACGCGGTATTGCAAGGGGGCGAGGCCGCGCTCGACCAGGGCCTGGAGTTCGAGACGCAAGCCTTCGCGCTGGCATTTTCCACCGACGACATGCGCGAAGGAACCAGCGCCTTCCTGGAAAAGCGCAAGGCCGAATTCAAGGGGCGGTAGGGCGGGCACTGCCCCGCCGCCTTTTTCCGTGCTTCTGGTCGCCCGCTTCTACCGTGCCCGGAGCAACGGGCGGTGCCGGTCCTGCGCGGGAGACGTTGGCTGATCGCTCAATGCGCGCCAGCGTATTTCTTCTCGCCGGCCGTCACGCGCAGGTCGAGACGGTTTTCCGGCGGCGCCAGCGGGCAGGTGGCGAACGGCGTGAACGCACATGGCGGGTTGTAGGCCTTGTTGAAATCCAGCACGACCTTGCCGTCCGACGGCGGATCGACATAGACGAAACGCGCGGCCCCATAGGTTTCCTTGCCGCTGGTACGGTCGGCGAACACGATGAAGTACTGGGCGTCGCCGGGTTCCTCGATCACCGGCAGCAGTTCGTATGACCTGCCGTCGCGGCTGAACTCCAGCTTGCCCGGCACGGGAAATTTGTCGACCGTACCGATCGCCGTGCCCATCTCCAGCGTTTCGCCAGCCTTTGCCGGCACCCACGTCGCTTCGATCCGCCACGCCGGGTCGATCGGGAAGGACTCGATACCGGTGAATGCCGCGCGAGCCGGTGCGCTGGTGTCTTTCACGCGCAATCCCTGGCGGCCGCTGCGATCGATGGCGTAGAAGCTGGCCGTGCCGAAGCTCACCGTGGTGGGATCGGCGTCACCGGCATGGGCGTCGTCGACCAGCCATGCCTGCTGGATGGCCTTGCCGTCGATGAGGGCGCCACTGTTTGCGGCAAGAAAGACTTGCATCCTGCCATCGGTGGCGAGCTTGATCATGCCCAGGTGCGCCGGACCGGCCTTCAGCACGATGTCGTTGTCCGTGGCGCTGCCGATGCGATTGTCGCCGGGCTTGAGCCACTCCAGGCCGATCAGGCTCAGCCAGCCGTCGGGCGCGGTCAGGCCCTGGACGCGATCTGCACGCCACTGTTCAATGCCTTGCTTGTAATGATCGACTTCGGCGGCTTGCACGGTAGCGACTCCCAGCATGGCGGCGGCAACCATCAGACTGTTGCGTATCATCGGTTTACCCTGATCTGAATTTTTCGTGGCCCATCAGCGGCCACGCATGAACAGCTTGTCGAGTTCGGCCAGGCCCAACTGCACCCAGGTCGGGCGGCCATGATTGCATTGTCCGGAGCGTTCGGTAGCTTCCATCTCGCGCAGCAACGCATTCATTTCCGGAATCGTCAGGCGGCGCCCGGCGCGCACCGAACCATGGCAGGCCATGGTGGAGAGCAGTTCGTTCTCCAACTCCTGCAGCCGCCGCGAACTGCCATGCTGGGCCAGCTCGGATAGCACATCGCGGCTCAGTTGCGCCACATCGGCACCTTCGAGCAAGGCGGGAATGCGGCGCACCACGACGCTGGCCGGACCGCTGCGCGACAGCTCCAGTCCCCACCCCGCCAATGGCTCGGCATATTCCTCCGCAGCGGCGGCTTCCTTCGCGCTGACCGCGATCGCCAGCGGTACCAGCAACATCTGCGAGCGCAGGTTGCTGCCGGATCGACCGGACTTCAGTTTCTCGTAGGTGATCCGCTCGTGCGCCGCGTGCATGTCCACCAGAATCATGCCGTGTGCATTTTCGGCGAGTACATAAATGCTTTTGAGCTGGGCAATCGCGAAGCCCAGCGGCGGCGCGTCGCCCGGCTCGACGTCCGACATGGCTGACGTGCGCGTCGGCTCGCCAAGCAGTGCAGCGTACTCGGCCAGCGGTTGGTCGCGCACGCCCAGCGACAGCCGGCTCTGGTCGGCACGCGCCGGCCACGCCTGCATCGGCGCCGACGCTGTAACCATGCGCAGGCTGCCGCCGGCTTCCTGAGCCTGCGAGGCCACCTGACCGGCGCGAGTTTGCGCCAGGGCCTCGTGCAGGGTCCGAAACAGGAAGTCATGCACCAGCCGCTGCTCGCGGAAGCGCACCTCATGCTTGGACGGATGCACGTTGACGTCCACCCCGGCCGGGTCCAGTTCCAGGTACAGCACGAAGGCCGCGTGCCGGCCGTGGAACAGCACGTCGGCGTAAGCCTGGCGCACGGCGTGCGCCACGATGCGATCGCGCACCAGGCGGCCATTGACGTAAAAATACTGGGAATCCGCCTGTGATCGCGATGCCGTGGGCAAACCGACCCAGCCGGAGAGATGCAATCCGGCCGCCGCGTGGTCGATGCGCAGGCTCTGCTGCGGAAATTCAGCGCCGAGCACGTCGGCCACCCGCTGCAACGCGGCCTGTTCATCGCGTGCGGCCTTCCAGATACGCACCGGCTTGCCGTTGTGACTGAGGCGGAACTCCACCGAACTGCGCGCCAGCGCCAACGACTTGAGCAGGTCGTCGATATGGGCGAATTCGGTGCGCTCGGCGCGCATGAATTTCCGTCGTGCCGGTACGTTGTGGAACAAGTCGCGCACCTCGACGCTGGTGCCGGGCGGATGCTGCGCGGGTCGTGCCGCCTGCAGCTTGCCGCCGTCCACCTCGACCCGGAATGCCGCGTCCTGGCCGGGCACTCGCGAGGTCAGGGTAAAACGCGACACCGACGACACCGAAGCCAGCGCCTCGCCGCGAAACCCCATGCTGGCGACGTGTTCCAGATCGTCGAAGCTGCTGATCTTGCTGGTGGCATGCGACGCCACCGCCAGCGCCAACTCGTCGGCGTGGATGCCGCCACCGTCATCACGCACGCGGATGAGCCGTGCACCACCGGCCTCCACGTCGACCTCGATCCGGGTGGCGCCGGCGTCAAGACTGTTCTCGACCAGTTCCTTGACCACCGACGACGGACGCTCGATGACCTCGCCAGCGGCGATCTGGTTGATGAGTTCCGGGGGGAGCGGGCGGATGACGGACATCTGCGGACTTTAACAGCCCGCAGGGCCGTGGTTGGCTGCGGGATGCCGCGAGGCGATGCGATCAGCCCGCGGGAATCATCAACATCGCACCGGCATGCACGGTGTTCGTGCTTATCTGGTTCGCGCTCTTCAACGCACCCAGGCTGACCCCGTACTGCCGCGCAATACTGCTGAGGCTTTCGCCGCGCCCGACCTTGTGCATGTCCGCATGCGCGGACGACTCGCCTGCCGCTGCGATCGACTTGTTACCGATCGGGGCCGAGTCGGCGACGGAAGCCACGCGCGTGTCGTTGCGTTTGGCCGCCTGTGCCGCAAACCAGGTGCCTGGCGGCGGCGTCGACTCGAAATAGCCCTTCACGCCAGACATAACCGCGTTGGCGAGCAGTTTCTGGTGCGCCGGATCGCGCAACTTGCGCTCTTCGACCGGATTGCTGATGAAGGCGGTCTCGACCAGGATCGAGGGTACGTCGGGCGAGCGCAGTACCACGAAGTTGGCGTGCTCGACATAGCCACGATGAGTCGGTCCCAGTTGGCCCAGCGCCTTGAGCACGTTGTTGGCGACCTCGTCGCTGGCCTGTATCGCCCAGCCCTGCTGCAGATCCAGCAGCACCTTGGCCAGGCCATCGTCCTTGTCATCCAGGCTGATGCCGCCTATCAGGTCGGCACGGTTCTGGCCATCGGCCAGCCAGCGCGCGGCCGCGCTGGTCTTGCCGCGCGGCGAAAGCACCCACACCGAGGAGCCCTTCGCATCATCGGTGGTGAAGGAATCCGCGTGAATCGAAACAAACAGGTCGGCATTGTGTTCGCGCGCGATCTCGTAGCGCTGCTTGAGCGGTACGAAGGCATCACGATCGCGGGTCAGCACGGCCTTCATGCCTGGCTGGCGATTGATCTCGTTCGCCAGGTCGCGCGCCACGGCCAGGGTGACGTTCTTCTCCAGCGTGCCGCCCGGGCCGTGTGCACCCTGATCCTTGCCACCGTGGCCGGCGTCGATCGCCACCACCACCGCGCGCTGACCGTTGAGCATGGCGGCGGCCTGCTCGGCGGCCACCCGGCGGCTGTGGGTCGGATTGCTGTAGGTCAAGGTAACGGCCGACGCTTGCCCTGGCTTGCTGCCGGGAACCGTGCCGTTGCCCGGGTAGAGATCCAGCACAAGTCGATAAGCTTCCCCACCGGCAGGCTGGAGCACGAAGCTCTTGAGCCGGCTGGACGGATCGACGTTGGCGGTGAGCAGCAGGTTCTTGCCGCTGCGAACGTGGCTCAGCCCCCGATACATGCCCTGCGCCACGGGTGCGGAAAAGTCGGCAGCGGCCGTGCTGTCGCTGAGATCGACCACGATCTGGCCATCCTTCTGGTCGATCTTGTAATGCAGGGGTCCGCTCGCGTCGAGCACCACCCGGGTGTACTCCGGACCAGCCCAGACACGCGCATCCTTGAGCTCGGCCGCCCGCGCTCCGGCCAAGGGGGCGCCCGCCAGGATCGCAGCGACGAAAAGACCGGCCAGGTTGTTCAGGTAGCCCTTCATGAGCCGCATTGAACCGCAGTGATTGGCCGAATGCAAGAGTATTTTTCTTTTAATATCCGAGACCTGCGAGCCATTCATCACGCAATGTCAAGTTATCGACTGCAAGTCGCGCATTCCGAAGAGATCCTTGCCAGATTCGTCGGATCAGAAAAATTTCAAGCAGGGATAAGCACTTGGCGGCATTCAGCGCATTTGCTGGAGCAGTCTCTCGCCGCGCACGGTGAAGGCACGCAGTCGCGCCTGCCTGCCATCGCCGGCGTAGGCCAGGCAAAGCTCAAGGTCGGCGGCCGGCAGCGCACCCGCCCCTCGCTCGGGCCACTCCACCAGTACCAGCGCGTCCGGATCGGCCAGCGCATCCAGGCCCAGCCATTCGAGTTCGCCGGGATCGGTGATCCGATAGAGGTCCAGATGCCAGGCCGGCCGCTCCCGTGCCGCGTAGCCCTCCATCAGGCTGTAAGTCGGGCTCTTTACCCGTTCACCCACGCCCAGGGATGTCAGCAGAGCGCGCGCGAAGCTGGTCTTGCCGGCGCCGAGCGGGCCGTGCAGATAGAGCACCATGCCGTCGTCCAGCAACCCGGCCATGCGTATTGCCAGGGCGGCCGTCGCGGCCTCGTCCGGCAGTGGCCAGAGCGGGCCGTTGTCCACCGTCGTCGTCATGCTGCACGCTCGCCGACCGGCAGACCATTGCCCAGGACGCGCAAGGGCGCCAGCAGGTCGCTGGCCAGCAGACCGCGCTCGCCCGCTTGCGCAGCGCGATCACCTGCTCGCGCATGCAGACCCACGCCGATACACGCCGCCTGCCAGGGGCCGCAGCCTTGCGCCAGCAGTGCGGCGATGACGCCGGTGAGCAGGTCGCCCATGCCGCCTGAGGCCATGCCGGGATTGCCCCACGGACAGACGTCCAGACGTCCGTCCGGATCGGCGATCAAACTGCCGGCACCTTTCAGCACGACCACTGCAGCATGCCGATCGGCAAGTTCGCGCGCCGCGGCGAAGCGGTCGTGCTCGACTTCGGCCACCGGGACGCCAAGCAGACGTGCAGCCTCGCCGGGATGCGGCGTCAACACGGTGGGCCCGGCGAACCGGCGCGGCTCGTTCGCCAGCAGATTCAGCCCGTCGGCATCCAGCACCAACGGCTTTTCACTCTCCACGGCGGTGAGCCACAACGCATGTCCCCATGCGGACTGACCCAGTCCCGGACCAAGCGCCAATACGTCGGCGCGCTCGATCATCGACTGCAATGCTTGCGGTCCATCGACGCCATGCGCCATCAACTCGGGTCGCGCGGCGTTAAGCGCCGACACGTGTTCGGCACGCGTCGCCACGCTGACCTTGCCTGCGCCCGCGCGAAGTGCCGACTCGCCCGCAAGGCGGACAGCGCCGGCCATGCCCTGCCCACCGCCGATCACCAGCACATGGCCGTAACTGCCCTTGTTGCCGTAACGATCACGCGGCGGCAGAGCTTCGGCGGCCAGCAGCCTGGCATCGGGTGGCGCATGCACGAACACGCTGGCTGGCACGCCCAGTGTCGCCAGTTCCAGCACGCCGACGAAGTCGGCGGCCCGGCCGGTATGCAAACCGCGTTTGTGGGCGATGAAAGTCACGGTCAGCGCCGCACGCACGGCGGCGCCGGGGCACTGTCCGGTATTCGCATTCAGCCCGGACGGAACATCCAGCGCCAGCACCGGCACGCCGCTGGCGTTGATGCACTCGATCAGGTCCGTGGCGAGCGGCTCGGGCTCGCGATTGAGCCCGATGCCGTACATGGCATCCACGTGCAGTTCGGCCTCGGGCAAATCCCGATCCGCGTCCCACGCGCGGATCCGGCCACGACCCTCCTCCCATTCGGCGCGCGCGCTGGCAGCATCGCCGTGCGAGGTCGGCGTCAATGTGACCACCTCGACGTGCAGACCCGCCTCGCGCGCAAGCACGGCCAGCAGGAAGCCGTCCCCGCCGTTGTTGCCCGGGCCGCAGTGCACGCAGACCCTGCGCACGTGTGGCCAGTGCCGGCGCAGGCTGGTCAGCGCGGCGTCCGCGGCGCGGCGCATCAGCGCGACACCGGAGATGTCCAGCGCCGCCAGGGCCGCGCGATCGATCTCGCGCATGCGCTCGACGGTGTGCAGATCGCGGCTGTGGGGATGCTCGGCCATGCGGCGGATTATAGGACCACGCCTACAATGGACAGATGCCCATGCCTGCCATGCCCGCCACTCCCGACTACGCCGTACTCGCCCGCGACATCAAGCGCTGGGCGACCGAGCTGGGTTTTGCCGACGCTGGCATCAGCGGTACCGACCTGGGCGACGACGAGCAACATCTGCAGCGCTGGCTCGATGGCGGCCACCACGGCGAAATGGTGTACATGGCGCGCCATGGCACCAAACGCACCCGTCCAGCCGAGCTTGAGCCCGGCACGCAGCGGGTGATCTCGGTGCGCATGGATTACATCCCGCCCGGCACGGCGAATGCGTGGGACGTGCTCGGCGATGCCGAAGCCGGCTACGTGTCGCGCTATGCATTGGGCCGGGACTACCACAAGCTGATGCGCCATCGCCTGCAGAAGCTGGCCGAGCGAATCCAGGGCGTGGTCGGCGACTTCGGCTATCGCGCCTATGTGGATTCGGCCCCGGTGCTGGAGAAGGCGCTGGCGCGCAATGCCGGCCTTGGCTGGATCGGCAAGCACACCGTGCTTATCAATCGCCGGGCCGGCTCGTACTTCTTCCTGGGTGAGCTGTATACCGACCTGCCGCTGCCGATGGACGAGCCGGCCAGTGCCCACTGCGGAACGTGCACGCGCTGCATCGAGGTATGCCCGACCCAGGCGATCACCGGGCCGTACCAGCTCGACGCCAAACGCTGTATTTCCTATCTGACGATCGAACTCAAGGGCAGCATTCCGGAGGAGCTGCGCGTGCCGATGGGCAACCGCATCTTCGGTTGCGACGACTGCCAGCTGGTGTGCCCCTGGAACAAGTTCGCGCAAGTCACGACCGAGGCGGACTTTGCGCCGCGGCACAGCCTGGACGGCGCCAAGCTGGTAAAGCTGTTTGGCTGGACCGAACAGGAATTCCTCAAGCGCACCGAAGGCATGGCGATCCGCCGCACCGGTTACGAAG
>JBDTEG010000126.1:0-14959 GCA_039922695.1 Rhodanobacter sp.
CATCATCGCTATGCAGTTTGCCAGGCTGGCCATTTCGTTCGTTGATAGTTCACTGGTGAATGAAAATAGCAGGCGACCCGTAAAGCTGGCAAGCAGTGGATTGCTTGCGACCTCAGTCGAGGCGGAACAGCCGGCGGGCGTTCGCGGTGGTTGCTTCGGCGACATGCTGTTCCGATTCACCGCGCAGCATGGCAACGCACCGCAGCACGTTGGCGACACGCGCCGGTTCGTTGCGCTGACCACGGTGAGCCGCGTCAGACTGATCCGGCGCGTCGCTTTCCAGCAGCAGGAACTCGATCGGCATGGTGGCCACGATGCGACGCAGTCGCTGTGCGCGTTCGTACGTGACCGGGCCGCCGATGCCCAGATGGAAGCCGATGTCCCACAACCGCCTGGCTTGCTGTTCGCTCCCGGAAAAGCTGTGCACCACGCCCTGCAAACCGTCGTTCCGACGCAGTGCAAGGCTCACTTCCTCGAGTGCTTGCCGCGCATGCACAATCACCGGCAGCTTTCGTTCCAGTGCCAGCTGCAATTGGGCCGTGAAGTAAAAGCGTTGCAGGTCGCGATCCAGTTCGGACAGGTGGAAATCCAGTCCGATTTCGCCCACGGCGACCGCCTCGTGGCCACTCAACCACGCCTCCAATCGCTCCAGATGCGCAGGCTGGTGTCGGGCAAGATAGACCGGATGCAGGCCGTAGGCGGGATGCACGCCGGCGTGGTCGTCGGCCAGGCTGGCGATGCCGGCCCAGCTGTCGAGATCGACCGCCGGTACCACCATGCGCTGGATACCGGCGCACCGGGCGCGCTCGATGACGGCGACGCGATCGGCATCAAATGGTTGCTGGTCAAGATGGAGATGGCTGTCGACGAGCGTGTACATGCAAAGGTTTTCCTGGGAATCTGTCGGACTGTCGTTGGCGGTCTGCGAATCCGGCTGTGCGGTCCGCTACCTGCCGATTCCTGGCCCAGGGAACCACGGTGGACCGGCGAATAGTGTGGAATCTGTCCTCGCACATTCAAATTCTCACCTTGGCCACGAAAGCCCGACAGACTCCCGGATCAACGACTGGTTTCGCGAAAGATGCGTGAAGGCAACGTAATGATGTTGAGCTAGCTGCGATTCAGTTGCGTGTCGGCTCAATGGAGGCGCAGGCAATTACGTCCACTGCACATTCCGGACATTACGCTGCATTCAAACAGAGGAGATCATGGTGATGAACAGATTGATGGTCAATGTACTGAAAGCGGGAGTTGCCGCGGCCCTGGTGACGGGCATGTCAGCGTGCAACCGCAGCGCGGACGCTGTCGGCGCCAACGGCACGGACACGGCCGCCAGCACCGATGCCGGAGTCAAGTACGCCAAGGTGGTCAGCGTCGACCCGGTACGCACGGCGGTCAACAATCCGCAGCAGGTTTGTCACGATGAAACCGTCACCCACACCGCTCCGCCCAGGGATGAGCACCGGATTGCCGGTACGGCGATTGGTGCGGTGGTCGGTGGGCTGGTCGGAAACCAGGTCGGTGGCGGCAAGGGCAAGACGCTGGCCACGGTGGCTGGCGCGGTTGGCGGCGGTTATGCCGGCAACCGGATCGAAGCGCATAACCAGAAGGGGCAGGTCAGCACGTCCGTCGAGCGCAAATGCAGCACGGTCGACAACAAAAGCAGCAAGCTCGTCGGATACGACGTTCGCTACGTATACAACGGTGTTACCCGTACCGTTCGCATGGATCACGATCCTGGTGACCGTGTAGAGGTGCAGGAAGGCGTGGTTTCCGTTTCCGACGCTCATTGATTTACTCAACCCACAGGAGATCTTGATGAACCCATTGACCGGAAAGATTGCTCTTGCAGCGACCATGACGGCGGGCCTCGCCCTTGCTGGTTGCGTTACCCAGCCCTATGGCAACAACAGGCCGTACCAGGACCGCTCGGCGGGCTACTCGAACCAGCCCGCGCGATGCAACACGTGCGGCGTGGTGCAGGAGGTGCAGCAGGTATACATCCAGGGCGGCAGCGGCAACGGCGGTACCCTGGGTGCCATCATCGGTGCCGTGGCAGGAGGCGTGCTGGGCAACCAGGTCGGCAAGGGCGATGGCCGCAAGGCGGCTACTGTGGTCGGAGCGGTTGCTGGGGGCGTGGTTGGCAACCAGGTGGGCAAACACAATGACGGCGACAGCGCAGCATGGCGCATTGTGGTCAGGCTTGATGATGGTCGTTATGCCACGGTGACTCAACGTGATAACCCGGGGCTGCGCCGTGGCGACTATGTCGAAGTACGCGGCGACCGTGTGTATCCCCGTTGATCGTGTAATGTCGTTTTAGACGTCTGGACGTCCAATGGAAAAGGCCATCGAGAGATGGCCTTTTCTTTGCGTGTTCGGCTGCATTGCGCCAACCGGGATCAGTTCAACGCGTAGAAGGCGTGATCTCCGATCGTTATGCTGTGCCGATTGTGTGACCAGGTTGGCGCGACCGCCGTGGTGGCGAAGTGGTCCGCGTGCGGCACCACCACGCGACGCCGGTCGGGCGGGAGTTGCCAGTTGTGGATGGAGTCTCCGGCGACATCCCACGCCTTGACGAATGCGCTCAGGTTGTTTATCTCGAACGAGCCGGGCGTCGTGGTGGTGGCAAACTGATGCGGTGCCGTGACCACTTTGCACACCGTGTTGCCATAATGGCCACGGTCGCGGCGGCGCAACGCCACCTCGGCCACCGCGAGCTGGCCGATCGTAGGCTGGCTGCGTGCTTCCAGATAGACAGTCGTGGCCAGGCAAGCTTGATTCGCCACGGGCTGGGGCATCAATGACGTAAGCCACAACAGCAGGGAAAGTTTCATGTTCTGCCTCCAACGTGCTGTACGCGTGAAGCAACCACAGCTTCGTGCGCCGTTGCGATGGACGGGCGGGCAGGCCGTTCCACCTGGATCTTCCGCCGGGACCGAAACTTGTGGTCATGACGTTTTGCCACGGGATTGTGGCGGTTCTGGCGGCTCTGCGACGCCGGCGAACTTGGGTATGCAAGGAAAGGAGCCGCCATGGCTGCGGCCATGGACTCCTGCTGCTTCGCGCTCGTTGGAGACGAGCCGTTGTTCCATCCGACGATGTTGCTGCCGGGTCGCGCCGATCCGGATTCTTCCGGTTCGTCGCGTCAATCGACACCCCGTGTTTCGGGTGTCGCGATATTCAACCGACGGGATGCTAATGGCGCAATCGGCCGCTGGCAAGTGCCGGCTAACATGATTTTAACTTAAGCGCGCGATACGTTCACAAATGTCGTCATCGACGTCTGCATGGCGACAGGCAGCAGTCATGCTGGCCAGGATGTTTCGATTTTCAATGTCATGTGGTTGTCGAAAGCGTGCTCGCTGCCCGTATCCGGTTGCGGGACCTGCATGTCGCTCAATATGGCCAGAGCTTCTATGTGGTCCTCGCTGGCGAGGACACCCAGCAAGCGGCCGACCTCTTGTCCATTGATACGCAGCATCTCGCCGGCAGCCATCGGGTGCGACAACGTGACACGGTACAAATGCTGCTTGTTTCCGCCGCGAAAATGCAGGCGGGCCACGATCTCCTGACCCGGATAACATCCTTTATCAACCGCTACGGCATGCAAGCGTTGCAGCGACAATGTTGCGGGCAGCAATGCGTCCAACGCCGAGGTTGGCAGCCATGGCCAACCTTCGCGAAGTTGCAGTTGGCGCCACGCATCGTTCGCGCATGACTCGGTTGAGTCCGGCAGTGGGACGATATCGAGACTGTGGTTGCCACAGCCGAGCGAGAGCACGCTGTCATTCTGCCTCACGGCATGCAAGGGCTGCGCTTTGCCGGTTGTCAATGCGCGCCTGGGCTGTGCGGCGACACTGAGCTTCGAGCGAAAGACGAAACGCTGCAAGGTGTCCGCCATCGTGGTGGCCTGGCCGCCGCGCAGCAACAGCAGATAGCGCTCCTGCTCGAGCCTGGCAAGATGGAAAAACGTGCGTACACGGCCTCTGGCATCCAGCCACGCACTGAACTGCCACTGGCCGATGGCAAGAGCGCCGACCTTGCTGCTGAACTGCGCATGCGCGAACGCCCCAGCGTCGGGGCCTTCAAGAAGCAGGGTTTCAGCGTGCGGGGAGGAATGCATGGATGTTCCACTTTTTGGGGCGCAGGTCGGGAGGCGCAAGTAGTCGGTGACAGCGTGTGCCGGGCGCCGTTCATGGTTGTGCTGCATGGGCGCAAGTATTAATCTTTATCGGCTACCTGATGCGATGTCCAATACCTTGACTCCCGCCGAATCCACGCCTGCTTCCGTTGAACCGGAGGCGACCGAAGTTCCTGCCGCCCCTTCGAAAGACGAGACGGTCGCGGAACGCCCGGTGCTGGATCCCACGCGATACGGCGACTGGGAAAAGAACGGGCGTTGCATCGATTTCTGAAGGCCTCGCGACCCGATGAGTGTCTGTGCATACGGTGGCAGGGGTCGGCACGCACACAATATCAACACCAGCGATTCCACTTCAGGATAGCCGCCATGGCAGATATGCAACGACCGCTCTCCCCGCATCTGCAGATTTACAGGAAGCAGGTGCAGATGATGTCTTCCATCACGCATCGCGCCACCGGGATCGCGTTGGCGGTCGGCAGCCTGTTGGTGGTCTGCGGCCTGTTGCAACTGGCCGCCGGTGAAGGCAGCTTCAATGAATTCAAACACATCGTCGGCAGTCCGATCGGACTGATCCTGATGCTCGGCTGGACCTGGTCGCTGTTCTATCACCTGTGCAACGGAATTCGTCACCTCATCCAGGATGCCGGTTTGGGATACGAGATTCCCCAGTTCGTACGTTCCAGCTGGTTGTCGATCGTTGGCAGCATCGTGCTGACCGTGCTGGTATGGGCTTACGTACTGATGGCCGGGGGCACAGCATGAGCGAGCAGGAGACTGTGGTGAAGGATCGGCGCAACCCGATGAAGGTTGCACGCGGTCTGGGTTCGTCCCAATCCGGCGTGACTCATTGGTGGACTCAACGGGTAACTGCAGCCGCACTGGTGCTGCTGGGGATCTGGTTTGTGGTTACCGTGCTGTCCCTGTTGCACGCGGACTACGCCACGGCGCGCGCCACCGTGGCCAAGCCGTGGAACGCGCTGCTGCTTGTCGCGTTCGTGGTCACCATGTTCTGGCATGCCGTACTAGGCCTGCAGGTGGTAGTCGAGGATTACGTGCATACCCGCTGGAAGGAAGTCGTGCTGATGGTGGCGATCAAGTTTCTTGCGGTGCTGGGCACGTTCGCTGGCGTGCTTGCCGTGCTGCGCATTGCGCTGACCCCATAAGACAAGACGCGAGGCGCAATTTCATGGAAAGCTACAAAGTTCAGCAGCACCTTTATGACGTGGTCGTGGTAGGTGCCGGCGGTGCCGGTTTGCGCGCCACGTTCGGCCTGGCCGAGAAGGGCCTCAAGGCCGCATGTATCACCAAGGTCTTTCCGACCCGCTCGCACACCGTGGCGGCGCAAGGGGGTATCGCCGCCGCGCTGGGCAACATGAGCGAGGACAACTGGCGCTTCCATTTCTACGACACCGTCAAGGGTGGCGACTGGCTCGGCGACCAGGATGCGATCGAATACATGTGCAAGCACGCGCCGGAAGCGGTGATCGAGCTGGAGCATTACGGCGTACCGTTCTCGCGCACGGAGGAAGGCAAGATCTATCAACGCCCGTTTGGAGGCATGACGACGCATTACGGCAAGGGCACGGCGCAGCGCACGTGCGCCGCGGCGGACCGTACCGGCCACGCCATCCTGCACACGCTCTACCAGCAGGCCCTGGCGCACGACGCCGCGTTTTTCGTCGAATATTTCGCGATCGACCTGGTGTTCGATGAAGAAGGTGTCGCCCGCGGCGTGCTGGCGCTGGACATGAACGAAGGCACGCTGCACTTTTTCCGAGGCCAAGCCGTGGTGCTGGCGACAGGCGGCTACGGCCGCGCCTACCTCAGCGCCACTTCGGCGCACACCTGCACCGGCGACGGCGGCGGCATGGTGTTGCGGGCGGGACTGGCCCTGCAGGACATGGAGTTCGTGCAATTCCACCCCACCGGCATCTACGGCGCCGGTTGCCTGATCACCGAGGGCGTGCGTGGCGAGGGTGGTTTCCTCACCAACGCCGAAGGCGAGCGCTTCATGGAACGTTACGCCCCGCATGCGAAGGATCTGGCCTCTCGCGACGTGGTCAGCCGCGCCATGACGGTGGAGATCAACGAAGGCCGCGGCGTTGGCGAGCAAAAAGACCACCTCTTCCTCAACCTGATGCACCTCGGTCCCGAGGTGATCCACGAGCGGCTGCCCGGGATCGCCGAATCGGCGCGCATTTTTGCGGGCGTCGACGTGAGCAAGGAGCCGATCCCGGTGCTGCCGACCGTGCACTACAACATGGGCGGCATTCCCACCAACTATCACGGCGAAGTGGTGCAGAACCGTGGCGACGAGGTGGATGTCGTCGTGCCGGGCCTGTTCGCCATCGGCGAGGCAGCCTGCGTTTCCGTTCACGGCGGCAATCGCCTGGGCTCCAATTCGCTGCTCGACCTGGTCGTGTTCGGCCGCGCGGTGGCGAATCGCTGCGCCGAGATCATCAAGCCGGGTGCAGCGCACAAGGATCTTCCGGCCACGGCGCTCGACAAGGCGCTGGAACGCTTTGACAACTTGCGCCACGCCGACGGCAGCATGCCCACGGCGGCGATCCGCCTCAACATGCAACGCACGATGCAGCGCTATGGTGCGGTCTTCCGCACCGGTGACACCCTGATCGAAGGCAAGCAGAAAATTTCCGAAGTGTTCGAGTCGTTCAAGGACGTCAAGGTCACCGACCGTTCACTGATATGGAACACCGACCTGATCGAGACGCTGGAGCTTGCCAACCTGCTCGAGCAGGCAGTGGCGACCATGCACTCGGCCGAGCAACGCCAGGAGACGCGTGGGGCGCATGCGCGTGAGGATTTCCCCGAGCGGGATGACGAGCACTGGCTCAAGCACACGCTGGTATGGGTTGATCCAGGCGGCAAGACCCGCTTCGACTATCGTCCGGTGCACCTGAACACGTTGACCGACGAGGTTGCTTCGGTTGCCTTGGCCAAGCGTGTCTACTGAGTTGGCGCGGCCGGTGTCACGCCCGGTTTCCGAGAACATTGAAGGGCCATTCCATGGGTGAATTCACGCTGCCACAGAACTCCAAAATCCAGCCCGGCAGGCATTACCCTGCCAAAGGGGCGAAGCAGGCGCGGACTTTCCGCATCTATCGCTGGTCGCCGGACGACGACAAGAATCCTCGCATTGATACCTACGAGGTCGATCTCGCTTCGTGTGGCCCGATGGTTCTCGATGCGCTGCTGAAGATCAAGAACGAGATCGATCCCACGTTGACGCTGCGCCGTTCCTGCCGCGAGGGTATCTGCGGCTCTTGCGCGATGAATATCGATGGCGTCAACACGCTGGCCTGTACCTGTGCCATCGACAGCGTCGCCAAGGGTGATGTGAAGATCTATCCGTTGCCGCACATGCCGGTGGTAAAGGATCTGGTGCCGGACCTGACCCATTTCTACGCGCAGTTCGCCTCGATCAAGCCGTGGATTCGCACGCAAAGCCCGGCACCTGACAAGGAACGGCTGCAGTCGCCGGACGAACGCAAGAAACTCGATGGTCTGTACGAGTGCATCCTGTGTGCCTGCTGCTCGACTGCGTGTCCCAGTTACTGGTGGAATGGAGACAAATACCTCGGCCCGGCGATCCTGCTGCAGGCCTACCGCTGGATCGTGGATAGCCGCGACGAGGATACTGGTGCGCGACTGGACGACCTCGAAGACCCGTTCAAGCTGTATCGCTGCCATACCATCATGAATTGCACGCGCACTTGTCCGAAGGGACTGAACCCGGCCAAGGCAATCGCCGAAATCAAGAAATTGATGGTGGAGCGGCGTTCGGCGTAAGCTGCGGCAAATCCCTCCTCGGTGAGGATCTCCGCCGTGTTCAACTTGCTTGCTTTGCCACGCGCGTCCGTGAAAATCCGGATGGTTTTCGTGCTTCTGGCCGCCGTGCTGATCTTCGGAATGCTGCAGCAATGGCCCCATCGCCACGATGACCTGGCCATCGCGCGATGGATGGCCTGGTTCATCATGGTCATCAGTGTTCTGATCCTGCCCCGCGTCCTGGTTGTGGCGGTGTTTGGCCGATTACCCAGGGTATACGCGCGAATGCCAGCCAAATGGAACAAAACGCTGCCGCAGGTCCATGCCGACCTCGCACGTGAGCAACAGGAGCAGCGCGAACGGTCGCGTGAGTTTTGAATGACGCGCGCCTAAAGCGCCTGCGCTGGCGCGCACGCCGCGGCACACGCGAGCTTGATGCGTTGTTCGGTGGCTGGCTGGACGAGCGTTTTTCAGCTGCCGACGAAGCGCAACAGCAGGCGTTCGATGAACTCCTCGACGTGCAGGATCCGGAGCTGTGGGACTGGGTGATGGGCCATGGTCGTTCCGAGCGCGCAGATTGGCAGGCAATCATCGATGACATCCGCGCCTGCCATCGGCTTTGACTATGCACCGTCGCGCTGGCTGCAGCGTGCGGTGCTCTGCGTGGCGGCGTTGGCCGCGCTGGCGGTGATGGTTAGCGCGCTGCCGCTCTGGATCAGCTTGACGCTGGCGGTCGCGGTCCTGCTGGCCGCATGGCGGGCGCTCCGCCAACTGCGAGCGTCGCCGGTGGTAGCGGCGGGCTGGGGCGCCGGGTCCGACTGGACGCTGCACATGACGGACCACGAAGACCTGGCCGCCGAGCTGCTTTCGTTTCGCGTGCTTGGTGTCTTCGTACTACTGCGTTTGCGCACTGGCGAACGCCGCGTGCATGTGCTCTTGCTGGCGCCGGACAACAGCGATGCCGACATTCGCCGCCGCCTGCGCATGCGGCTGGCTGCCGTGACACCTGGCGAGGCGTTGCCGCGCCTGTGAACCGCCGGCAACTTCGCCGGGTCGGCGTGGTCTCACCGAATACCTGATAATGGACGACCGGGCGGCCCGCCCAGCGACCACCACAAGCGAACCACCCATGTTTCGACCGCTCGAACTCTTCATCGGCCTGCGCTACACGCGCGCCAAGCGCCGCAATCAGTTCATCTCGTTCATCTCCACCGTCTCAATTGTCTGCATCGCGATCAGCGTGATTGCCTTGATCACCGTGATGTCGGTGATGAATGGTTTCGACTTCCAGATGCGCTCGCGCATCCTTGGGGCGGTTTCCCAGGCAACGATCGTCAGCGTCGATGGTGCCATCCGGAATTTGCCCAAGGCGCTCAGGATCGCCCAGGCAAATCCGCACGTGCTTGGCGCCGCGCCCTATGTCGAAAGCGAAGCGATGTTGCTGGCACGACGATCTGCTGGTGCGAGGGTGCGTGGCATCGATCCGGCGGAAGAACCAAAGGTCGTCGACATCGGGGAACACATGGTCGAAGGGAAGCTCGACGAACTGACCCCGAACAGCTGGAACATCATTCTCGGCCGCGACCTGGCCATGCAGCTCGGCGTCAGTGTGGGTGACCGGGTGACCATGGCCGTGCAGGAAATGCGCGCCACGCCGATGGGAGGTATCCCGCGGATGCGCAGTTTTCACGTGGTGGGCACGTTTCAACTGGGCATGGAACAGTTCGACTCCGGCCTGGCGCTGGTCAACATGCACGATGCCGAGAAGCTCAACGATCTGAGCGGCCCGACCGGCATCCGGCTGCGTCTTGACGACCTGTTCAGCGCCCGCCCGGTGGCACGCGCGCTGGCCGACCAGTTGGGCCAGTACTACGGGGTGCGCACCTGGATGGACGAAAATGCGAACCTGTTCCATGCGCTGTCGATGGAAAAGCTGGTGATGTTCATCATCCTGTCGCTGATCGTGCTGGTGGCCGTGATCAACCTCATCTCGATGCTGATGATGCTGGTCACCGACAAGCAAGCGGACATCGCGATCCTGCGCACCCTGGGGGCCACACCGCGCAGCATCATGGGAACGTTCATGGTGCAGGGATTGCTGGTGGGTTTCGTCGGCATAGGGTTCGGTGTGGGACTGGGCTCGTTGTTGTCCTGGAAGCTGCCGGGCATCATCAAATGGATCGAGCACACGTTCCACGTGACATTCCTTTCCCCGGACGTTTACTACATCAGCGAGGTACCCAGTCGGCTGGACTGGCACGACGTGGGTTGGGTCGCGCTGCTCACCTTCGTGTTCTCGCTATTGGCCACTCTATATCCTGCGTGGCGCGCGTCGCGCACGCAGCCGGCGCAGGCACTCCGCTATGAATGACGATTCCCGCAATGCCCTGCGCGACCGCGTCCGCAAGGAAGAAATCGCGGACGGAACCGCCGGCATCGTGCTGCGCGCAAGCAAGGTGGCCAAGACCTACGCCGAAGGTGGTTTGCGCACCAATGTGCTGAGTGATGTCAGCTTCACCCTGAAGCGCGGCGAGACGATGGCAATCGTCGGCGCGTCGGGTTCGGGCAAGAGCACCTTGCTGCACATCATCGGTGGCCTGGACACGCTGACGGCCGGTGAGGTGGAGGTTGACGGCCGCGTGCTCTCGCGCCTGTCCGATGCGGAGCGCGGTCGCGTGCGCAACCGCTCGCTCGGATTCATCTATCAGTTCCATCACCTGTTGCCCGAGTTCACCGCGCTGGAGAACGTGTGCATGCCGCTGCTGATCCGCGGTAACGCGATCGACGAAGCGCAGACGCAGGCGATCGCGTTGCTGGAACGAGTCGGGTTGGGCGAACGCACCCATCACAAGCCGTCCGAGCTCTCTGGCGGCGAACGCCAGCGCTGTGCCGTGGCGCGCGCGCTGGTGACGCGCCCGGCGTGCGTGCTCGGCGACGAGCCTACCGGGAACCTCGACGAGGCCAATGCCGCCCAGGTTTACGCGCTGATGCTTGAGCTCAATCGCGAGATCGGCACCAGCTTCATCCTGGTCACCCACGACCCCCGCCTGGCGGCGAAGATGGACCGCACCCTGGTGCTGCACAACGGCGTGCTGCAGGAAACAGCAGAAGTGTAGGAGCGCACCCTGTGCGCGAATGGCCTTTGGTGTCGCTGGTGAAGAGCATTCGCGCACAGGTGCTCTCTCGCAAAGCCGCGCCGGCAACGCCTGATCGCAGATCCAGGCGCGGGCCTACACGTTTTTCATCTTCATCGCTGAGGCTGTCGCGCTAGGCTCGAACTCTTCCACGATGAAGCGGGGAGGGCGGCGGCATGGTGCGACTGGACGCGATCAAGGCGGCGCTGGCCTTGCTCACAGGCGTGTTGCTGGTACAGGGCTTGCCGGTTCTGCCGCCAAGCGGGTACGTCGTGTTGATCGCGCTCGGTGCGCTCGCTCTGGTCTGGCGCTGCCCACGCTGGCGCTGGCTGGCCTGCGTGCTCTTCGGCGTCGGCTGGGCGCTCTGGCGAGGTGCCACGGCGATGGATGCCCGGCTGCCACGCGCGCTGGAAGGGCGCGACATCGCGGTGATCGGCACCCTGGTGGGCCTGCCGCTTGCACGTACCGATGCCAGTCGGTTCACCCTGCGCGTGGAGCGCGCGACGCTGGATGGTGCACCACTGGATCTGCACGGGCGCATCACGGTGTCCTGGTACGACGGCGCACCACCGCTGCAACCGTGTACCCGCTGGCATCTGCTGCTGCGCCTGAAGCGGCCGCGTGGCCTGCTTGATCCTGGCGCGGCCGACAGTGAGCGATCGGCGCTGGAACGAGGCATCATCGCGACCGGTTACGTACGCGACGACGAGGACAACAAGGTACTGGCGGCGCCGTCCTGGTGTGTCGATGGCGCGCGTGCGGCGATCGCCGCCGGCATCATGGTGCGGGTGCACGATCGGCACGACGCCGCCTTGCTGCGGGCTTTCGCGGTGGGCGATACGCGTGGCCTGAGCCAGGACGATTGGGCGGTGGCGAGAGTGAACGGGGTGTCGCACCTGATCGCCATTTCCGGCTTTCATGTGGGTGTGGCGGCAGTGTTCGGGGTGTGGCTGGCATGGCTGATCTACGCATTGTGGCCGCGGCTCGGACTGTGGTTGCCGCGACCACCGGCGCAGGCCGGTGCGGCCTTGCTGGCTGCTGCCGTGTACAGTGCGCTGGCTGGTTTCGGCCTGCCCACCGTGCGCACCTTGCTGATGATTGCGGTGGTGGCGCTGGCACGCTGCAATCGACGTACCAGCGGCGGGATGCAATCACTGGCGCTGGCGCTGATCGCGATTCTGCTGGTGGACCCGTTGGCGGTGCTGGCTGCCGGATTCTGGCTGTCGTTCGTCGGGGTGGCATTTCTGATCCTGTTCCTGCAATCGCGCGGGCGCGGCTGGCGTGCGTTCGTGCATGAGCTGTCAGCCGGGCAACTTCTGATGACGGTAGCCTTGCTGCCGCTGACCCTGTGGTTCTTTGGTCAGGCCTCGCTGGTGGGGGCCTTGTCCAATCTGGTGGCGGTCCCCTTGGTAAGCTTCGTGATCGTGCCGTGCGCCTTGCTAGGCATGGTGTTGCTGGCGCTATGCCCGCCGCTGGCGGCCCCCGTGTTGTGGCTGGCCGCGCACATCGTGCACGCACAATGGTGGCTGCTTGAGCGCATGGCGGCGTGGCCCGGTGCGCAGTGGTATCTGCCGACGGTGCAACCACTGGCACTGCTGCTGGCGGTGCTTGGCGCGTTGTGGATGTTTCTGCCGCGCGGCGTGCCGCTGCGCTGGCTCGGCGTGTTGTTGTTCCTGCCCCTGTTGCTGCCACCCCGCAGCTTGCCGGCCGAAGGTGCATTCCAGCTGTGGGTGCTGGATGTGGGGCAGGGCTTGTCGGTGCTGCTGCGCACCCGCACCCATACGCTTGTTTACGACGCCGGTGCCCGTTATCCGTCGGGGTTCAATCTGGGCGATGCGGTGGTGCTGCCGGCGATCCACGCCCTGGGCATGACCAGGCTGGACATGTTGATGATCACCCACGGTGACAACGATCATGCCGGTGGAGCGGAGATGGTCTCCGAGGCGTTTCCGCTGGCGCGCCGTGTCGCCGGCGAGCCAGCGCGCATGCACGTACCGATGTTGCAGTGCGTGGCCGGGCAGGCGTGGCAATGGGATGGCGTGCGCTTCCGGGTGCTGGCCCCCGCGCCCGGTGGCGGCGGTCACGACAACGACAGTTCCTGCGTGCTGCTGGTCGAGGGGCGCGGTGGGCGTGTACTGCTCACCGGAGACATCAGCTCCAGAATGGAGCCCGGGGTGGTGGCGGCGCTGGATGCCGGTCCGCCACCGGTGCTGCTGGTGCCGCACCACGGCAGCAAGACATCGTCCAGCGCAGACTTCATTGCGGCGCTCAAGCCGCCATTGGCCCTCGTATCGGCGGGCTGGCGCAATCGCTTCGGCCACCCGCGGCCGGAAGTGGTGGCCCGCTACGCCGATGCCGGGGTGCCCTTGTTCAACACTGCCGTATACGGGGCGCTGCAGGTGGACTTTCCCGCCGACGGACCGCCGCAACGCCAACCGGGCTGGCGCCTGCGGCAGCCACGCTACTGGCGTGAGTGAGCACGGCCGATTCCCGGACTGCCACCCCTGCCGCAGTACGCGTGGATGACGCTGCTATCATGCGCGCTTCCCTAAGCGTGACGCAGCGAGGTCGAAAGGTGCTGGATATTCTGATCGCGGGCGGCTGGGCGATGGTGCCCATCCTGATCTGTTCGGCGGTTGCCCTGGCGATCGTGCTGGAGCGTTGCTGGACCTTGCGCCGACGTGCGGTGCTGCCGCCCGGCCTGGGCGATGAAGTGCGCCAGTGGGCGCGCTCGGGCAAGCTTGATCCGGGCCATCTCGAGACGCTGTCCAACGGATCGCCGCTGGGCGAGTTGCTGGCCGCGGCGCTGACCGTGCGCAAACAGCCACGCGAGATCATCAAGGAGCGCATCGAGGACACCGGCCGGCACGTGGTGCACCGGATGGAGCGTTACCTCAACACCCTGGGCACGATCGCGCTGATCGGCCCCTTGCTGGGCCTGTTCGGCACCGTGATCGGCCTGATCCGCATGTTCATGGAGGTGATGGGCGGAGGCATCGGTGACCCCGCGAAAATGGCTGGTGGCATCGGCGAGGCGCTGATCTGCACCGCGTCAGGGCTGACCGTGGCGATTCCCGCCTATGTGCTGCATCGTTACTTCCGCTCGCGCGTAGCCGGCTATTGCGTGCAGATGGAAAAGCAGGCCACCGCCCTGCTCGACGACCTGACCTTGAACGCACCGGCACCCGCGCGGGCGCGCCGCAGCCCGGCTCCGGCTGCCCCGAGCTCAGGCTGAGGAGCGGGCGATGCGCATCAGCAACGATCGCCGCGGGGATGACTTCGAGATCAACGTGATCCCGTTGATCGACGTGCTGCTGACCCTGCTGATGTTCTTCGTGCTGACCAGCACCTTCGTGCAGCACTCGCGAATGAAGGTGACGTTGCCACAGGCGAGCACCACGGATCGCGACATGAGTGCGCCGGCGCTGACCATCATGATCGACCGCGATGGCCGCTTCTATGTGGGCAGCGACGAAGTCATGGGCGCGGGCATCGAGCCGTTGAAGCGAACCATCGCGCGCAATGCCGGCGACAGTCGTGACCAGAATGTGACCATCCGCGCGGACGCGATGACACCGAACCAGAACGTGGTGACTGCGATGGACGCGCTGGGTCAACTCGGCTTCACCCACCTGTCTCTCGCTACCACTCCGAGCAAGCCGGGCGGGGGTCAATGAACACCCGCAAGCCGGACGCGCCGGATGGGGGAAGCTGGCCGATCTACAAACGATTGCTTGGCTACACGCGGCGCTACTGGGCGATCGGTCTGGTCGCCTTCGTCGGCATGCTGGCCGATGGTGGTGGGCTGGCGCTGTTCACCAACCTGCTTCGAACGATTGTCGACAAGCTGTTCATCCTGAAAGATCCATACCTGATCTTCTGGATGCCG
>JBDTEG010000127.1:0-31284 GCA_039922695.1 Rhodanobacter sp.
AAGTGCACAGGATCAGCAACAGCTTTCGTCGCCGCCTGCTGTCAGCCGATGAAATGTTGGCGTTACCAGCCGCCCCGAAAGCTGTCGTGCACGACCGGCGGCAACGGGTGGCGGATTCATCTTTGACGGATGAGGACACGCCAGTTCGTGGCATCTGTCGAGCGCTGGGGTTTTGGCTCCGCTCCGCGTCTTCTGAAAAGTGCGGGTCAGGATGGCCCGCTGCTCTACCCGGCGTCCCTGTGCGGCGGTGGGGCGGAGACGACAGGCCGGACGGCGGGAGCCGACATGGCTGATGTATGGCTACACGAGCTGAAGCAATGCAGGAGCAGTTGCCCTTGTTCGATGCCCTTGTCCGTTGCCCTTGCCGTTGATCTTGAATTTCGTCCCCCTGTGAGGCGGTGAGTCGCGGACGACAGGCCCGCAAGGGTGTCGGCATGGATGCACTGGCGAAAAGCCCGGCCGCGACTCACGGACTCGTCGGGCGAAGCCCGGCAATCGCCGAGGAGGGTCGCCTTCTCTTGGTTACTTCTCTTACTCCGGGCATCCTGCCCTCCGCCCGTCGGGCCAGCTTCGCTGTTCGCACGTGTTCCTGACACGGGCGTGGCGACTCAAGAGAAGTGACTCGCCCGCCGCAGCCGGACGACACGCTTTTCTACTCACCTGGTCCCTCGGCTCGAGCACGTCGAGCGGACGGTGACGAGACGGTATCTGCAGAAGTGTCCAGATTGGTGCCAGCCGGCGGATCAAGCTTGGGTATCTGCACAAATACGCCGCACTTGACGCCATCCCGCGTCATCGTCACCCTTTGCCGATGAACTTCCTGCTGCTTCGCAACGCGCTGGTCTACGCCCCCGAAACGCTCGGTCATCAGCACCTGCTGCTCGGCGGCGGCCGCATTCTGTGGATGGGCGCCGAACTGGCCGATCTGCCAGCCGCGTTGTCAGTGGAAACGATCGATCTGGAAGGGCGCCGGCTGACCCCCGGCTTGATTGACGCCCACGTGCATGTCACCGGCGGCGGCGGCGAGGCGGGTTTCCGAACGCGGGTCCCGCCGCAGCACGTGTCGCGTTTTACCCGCGCCGGCATCACCACCGTGGTCGGCCTGCTCGGTACCGACGACGTGGCGCGCGGACCGAAGGATCTGCTGGCCACGGTGTACGGGTTGCGCGAGGAAGGCCTGAGTGCGTTTGCCTTCAGCGGCGGCTACCACGTGCCGCCGCGAACGCTGACCGGTAGCGTGCGCGGTGACCTGGTCTTCATCGAGGCCTTGATCGGGCTGGGCGAGGTGGCGATCAGCGATCACCGATCCAGCCAGCCCACGCTCGACGAATTGCTGCGGCTGGCCGCCGACGCGCATGTGGCCGGGCTGATGACCGGCAAGGCCGGCATCGTGCATCTGCACCTGGGCGATGGTCCGCGCGGTCTGGAACTGGTACGCCAGGCGCTGGCGCAAAGCGAACTGCCGCCGCGGGTGTTCCATCCGACCCACGTGAACCGGCACAAGGCGCTGTTCGATGAGGCGCTGGAACTGGCCGCACAAGGCTGCACCGTCGACCTCACCGCATTTCCAGTGGAGCAGGACGAAGATGCATGGAGTGCTGCGGATGGCTTGTTGCGCTATCTGGGCAGCAGCTCGCCCGCCGACCGCATCACGGTCAGCTCCGATGCCGGCGGCTGCCTGCCGGTGTTCGATGCCGATGGGCATGTCTGCCAGATGGGCGTGGGAGAATCGGGCGCCTTGCTGGAAACGTTGAACGAGGTGCTCCGCCGCGGCGTGCCGCTGGAGCGCGCGCTGCCTGCGTTCACCAGCAATCCCGCGCGGCTGTTGCGGTTGTCCGGCAAGGGTCGGATCGCCGTGGGCGCCGATGCGGACCTGCTGGTCCTTGACGCCGATGGCACGGTGCACGATGTGCTTGCCGGTGGCGTGCTGCACTTGCGCGGCGGCAGGGTGGTGCGCCGAGGCACGTTCGAGACGGCCGACTGAGCGGACGTCGGCCTGATGGCGGCGACTGTTGCGATACACTGGGCGGATGGGTGTCGCGCGTATTCCCGAACCGAAACAAGGCAATTGATACATGTGTCCAAGCAGGGTCCAACAGGGTGAACGGCGTGGCTGGATCGTTCCGATCGGAGGCGCCGAGCACAAGGAACACGACGCCCGCATCCTGGAGCGTTTCGTGGATCTGTGCGGCGGCAGCGAGGCGGACATCGTGGTGATTCCGACCGCCAGCCAGCTGCCTGATACCGGCACCCGCTACGAGGAGATATTTTCCGGCATGGGTGCGGGACGCGTTACTGCGCTGGATTTCGACACGCGCCGCGATACCACTGAAGCCAACCGGCTGGAGCGCATCGGGCAGGCCAGCGGCATCTTTTTTACCGGCGGTAACCAGCTGCGCATCGCTACCTTGATCGGCGGCACCCCGATCGCCAAGTTGATCCGCACGCGCAATGCCGAAGGTGTACACGTGGCCGGCACCAGCGCCGGCGCCAGCATCCTCAGCGAGCACATGATTGCGTTCGGCAAGGAAGGCTCCTCGCCCACGGCCGGCAGCGTGCGCCTGGCACCGGGCCTGGGCCTGACCAACCGTTTCGTGATCGACCAGCATTTCCGCCAGCGCGACCGGCTTGGCCGCCTGCTGGCTGCATTGGCCTACAACCCCTTCGCCGTCGGCATCGGGCTGGATGAGGACACCGCCGCATTCATTCGCCCGGACAACACGCTCGAGGTCGAGGGCAGCGGCGCAGTCACGGTCGTCGATGCCAGCGAGCTGCAGTTCTCCTCGATGGACCAGGCCACCGAGGATGAGCCGATCTGCCTGCTTGGCCTGAAGATCCACATCCTGATTGCCGGCGCCACCTTCAACCTGCACACGAGGCACGCTTCCTCGGGCACACTGGCTGTCAACAAGCGCGCCCATTGATGTCATCTACCGGATAAGTACCTGACAAGCTGACGAGGAAATACGCGGCAGGAGTCCGGCGTACCAGCCCTGTTGAAGTCGGGGCAGATCACACACTTTTCAGTTGACGAGCCTGCGGGCTTGGGGAGATCAGGTCATGCGCATACTCGAGCGTTCCGTCTTCGTCGGCCCGTCGCTGTACGCGCATTTCCCGGTCATCCGCCTGGAACTCGATCTGGGCGAACTCGAACAATGGCCCACCGGCAAGCTCGGAGCCGCGTTCGTCGACGGCGTTGTCGCCGCCTTGCCCGGTCTGGCCGAGCACGGCTGCTCCTACCGCGAGCCGGGGGGTTTCATCCGGCGCATGCGCGAAGACGAGGGCACCTGGCTCGGTCACGTGCTCGAACACGTGGCAATCGAGTTGCAGAACATCGCCGGTGAAGACGTCACCTTCGGCAAGACGCGCGGTACCGACAAGCCCGGCGTGTATTCAGTCGTCTATGAATACGCGCAGAAGGAGGAAGGCGTCGCCGCTGGCGAGCTCGCGTTGAAGTTGTTGTCCTCGCTGCTGCCGGCACCACTGGATACGCGCGGGGATGTGCCGGAAGGTTGGGAATGGCCCGCCGCACGCGACGCGTTCATCCGCTACGCACAGCGCGGCGCGCTGGGCCCGTCGACCGCCTCGCTGGTGCGTGCAGCGGAGGAGCGAGGCATTCCCTGGTTGCGCCTCAACCAGCAATCGCTGGTGCAGCTTGGGCATGGCAAATACCAGCAGCGCATCCAGGCCACGGTGACCGGCAAGACCTCGCACATCGCGGTGGAACTGGCGGGCGACAAGGAAGAGACCAACAAGATCATGGCCTCGCTCGGCCTGCCGGTGCCGAAACAGGAGCTGGTGCAAAGCGAGGAGGGTGCGCTGCGCGCGGCACGTCGGCTGGGCGTTCCGGTGGTCACCAAACCGTACAACGGCAATCACGGCCGTGGCATCTCGATCCATTTGATGACCGAGGAGGAAATCATCGCCGGCTTCAAGGCCGCACGCGAGCATTCGCGCTCGGTGATCGTGGAGAATTTCCTGAGCGGCGACGATCATCGCCTGCTGGTGATCAACGGTGAATTGGTCGCGGCCACGCGGCGCACGCCGGGCCATGTCGTCGGCGACGGCCAGCACACCATCGCGCAACTGGTCGACATCGTGAACACCGACCCGCGCCGCGGCGTCGGCCACGAGAAAGTGCTGACACGGCTGGAACTGGATGCGCAGGCGCAGATGATGATGGAGCGTGTCAGCTACAGCGCCGACTCGGTGCCACAGACCGGCGAGACGGTCTACCTGCGTTCCACCGCCAACCTGTCCACCGGCGGTACCGCCACCGACGTCACCGACATCATCCATCCGGACAACCGCGACATGGCGGTGCGCGCGGTGCGGGCGATCGGACTGGACGTGGGTGGCGTGGATTTCCTCAGTCCCAACATCGCCGAGAGCTACAAGAAGATCGGCGGCGGCATCTGCGAGATCAACGCGGCGCCAGGCTTCCGCATGCATGTCAGCCCCAGCGAGGGCACGCCGCGCGATGCAGCCGGTCCGGTGATCGACATGCTGTTTCCCCCGGGTGCACCCGCGCGCGTGCCGATCGCCGCGATCACCGGTACCAACGGCAAGACCACCACGGCGCGCATGCTTTCGCACATCACCAAGATGGCAGGTTATACGCCAGGTCTGACCACCACCGATGGCGTCTACATCGACGGCCAGCGCACCGTCGAGGGCGACATGACCGGACCGGTGTCGGCGCGGATGGTGCTGGCTGATCCGCAGATCGACATCGCCGTGCTGGAAACCGCTCGGGGCGGACTGCTGCGCGCCGGCATGGGCGTTCCCACAGTCGACGTGGGTGCCGTGCTCAACGTTCAATCCGATCACCTGGGCCTCAAGGGCATCGACACGCTGGAGCAACTGGCCGAGGTCAAGCGCATCGTGGTCGAGGTGGCGACGGATTGCGCGGTGCTCAATGCCGACGACCCGAACGTGCTGAAGATGTCCGGTTACACCGATGCCAAGGTCATCTGCTACGTGACCATGAATCCCTCGCATGCGCTGGTACGTGAACATGTGCGGGCCGGCGGCCGCGCCTGCGCGCTCGAAGGCGGCGTCAACGGCTCGATGATCACGCTGTACGACAAGGGCAGCCACATTCCGCTGCTGTGGACGCACCTGATCCCCGCCACGATGGAAGGACGTGCCCTGCACAACGTGCAGAACGCGATGGTCGCCGCGGCAATGGCGTTCTCGCTGGGGATCAAGCTCGACGCGATCCGCCAGGGTCTGCGCACCTTCGACAGCACCTTCTTCCAGGTGCCTGGGCGCATGAACGTGTACGACGAGCATCCGTTCAAGGTGTTGTTCGACTACGGCCACAACGCGCACGCCGTGTCGGTGATGGCCGACCTGGCCACGCGCCTGGATGTTGCCGGTCGTCGCATTGTGGTACTGGCCGGCCCCGGCGACCGTCGTGACGAGGACCTGGTTGCGATCGCCAATGCCGTCGCCGGGCGCTTCGATCACTACATCTGTCGCCGTGACGACGCCTTGCGCGGACGTGATGGCGACGAGGTGCCAGGGATCCTGTCCAGGGGGTTGCTTGCCGCCGGTGTACCGCAACAGAACATTTCGATCATCCCGGACGAACAGCAGGCCATTGCTGCCGCGTTGAAGATGGGGCGTGCCGGCGATCTGCTGCTGATCTTCGCCGACGCGCTGGTGCGTTCGTGGAAGCAGATCATCAAGTTCCACCCCGAGGGGGCACCCGCGCCGCGCGATGAACGGGCGTCGACACCGGCACCGCTGCCGACGTTGGAGCCCGCGCTCGACGAAGCCAGTTTCGCTGCGCTCGGCGATCTGGTGCGCGACGAGCGCGGCGTGCGCTTCTCGCGCGAGAGCGACGACTGAGAGCCCGTGAATCATCATCCACGCACGGCCATCGCCGCCGCGCATCCATTCCCACCTCGCGCCGGCCTTCCGTCGTGCCGCAGGCCAGCGTTGATTTTGCTTCTCCCGCGGGGAGCTGTTTCTCGATTGGTACAGAAGAGCCGGCGGGCAGTGCCCGCCCTACAATCGCCACACACCGCAGGGCGGGCACCGCCCGCCGGCTTTTTGCAATCTCCGCAGCGTAGAGCGGACAGTGCCCGCCGGCTTGCGCTGACCCGCGACCGCGGTGGAACTTTCACAGGCTCCGAGCGCCATGCCCGATATCATTTCGTTCGACGATTCACGCCGACTCACCGGCTTCAACCTGTATTTTCGCGATGTCGGCGCCGTGCTGGGAACGCAGGCCGGTTCCCCTGATGAGTCGACCTTGCGCGCGTGGGACCTCGACGTGCGGCGTGCCTGTGCAGCACTTGGCTGGCCGGCTGGTGAGCGGGTCGTCCGCCGGCATCGCCATGGCGCGTCGCTGGCGATCACCGCGCCGCTGGATCAGTTGTTCTGTGCCACCGAAGTCAACGAGTGGGCGTGGACGCGTGCGTATGAGGCGGCCCACGGGCCGCTCGTGGCGCGCTTCCACGCGCCTGGCCACGCGGCGGTGTGGGACACGGCGACCGCCATGCGCACCCTGGGCGCATTCGCCGCCGCCGAGCGGCAGCCCGTACTCGTGGCGCTCGTCAACATTGCCCTTCAGCGCAACTTGCCGGTACTCATCGACGACGAGCAGCTTTCGATCGGTGCCGGAGATGGTTCGATGGGCTGGCCGATCACGAACGTGCCTTCCCCCGATACGGTGGACTGGAACGCACTGCACGCCGTGCCGGTGGCCCTGGTCACCGGCTCCAACGGCAAGACCACCACGGTGCGCCTGCTCGCCGCGATGGCGCGTGCGCATGGCTGGCATGATGGCCTCAGTTGCACCGACGGTGTCTTCGTCGATGACCGCCTGATCGATGGCGGCGACTACTCCGGCCCGGCGGGCGCACGCGCCGTGCTCCGTACTCGGGGCGTGCAGGCGGCGATCCTGGAAACCGCGCGCGGCGGCCTGCTGCGCCGTGGGCTGGCCGTGCAGCAGGCGCAGGTAGCCGTGGTCACCAACATCAGCGACGACCATTTCGGCGAATACGGCATCCACGACCTGGCCGGGCTGGCTGCGGTCAAGCTCATCGTGGCCCGTGCCATCGATGCCGGCGGACTGCTGGTGCTCAACGCCGACGACGAGATGCTGGTGGCGCAGTCCGCGCGGCTGGCCTGTCCGATCGGCTGGTTCGCGATGGACGACGCGCTGCCGCGATTGCGCGCGACACGCGCACACGGCGGCGCTACCTGCGGCGTGAGCGAGGGTCGGCTGCTGCTGTCCTGGCGCGGCGAGCGACACGACCTGGGCGAGCCGAAGGCCATGCCGTTGAGCTTCGCTGGTCGTGCCAGCTACAACGTTGCCAACATTGCCGCAGCCGCACTCGCTGCAACCGCGCTGGGCATCCGTGCCGACACCATCGCCGCCACGCTGATGCATTTCGGCAGCGAGCGCGCTGACAATCCGGGTCGTCTGCAGCACTGGCAGTTCGGTCCCCTGCAGGTGTATGTCGACTACGCGCACAACCCGGATGGCCTGCAAGGCTTGCTGCAGATCGCCACGACACAGCGCGCGAGCGGTCGGCTCGGATTGCTGCTGGGCCAGGCCGGCAACCGCGAAGATGCCGCGATCCGCGAGCTGGCCAGCACCGCGGCCCGGTTCCACCCCGTGCGCGTGCTGCTGAAGGACATCGAAGGCTACATGCGCGGACGTGCCGTGGGCGAGGTCGCCGCCATCTTGCGCACGCAGTTGCAGCAGGACGGTATCGACGGCGACGCCATCATCGATTGCCTGGACGAAGTGACCGCGGTACGTGACCTGCTGGCGTGGGCACAGCCAGGCGATGTGCTGGTCCTGCCGAGCCATGGCGTCGCCGCGCGCCGCCAGATCCGCAGCCTGCTCGACACGCTGAATGCGCAGCAATGGCAGCCTGGACTGCCATTGCCGGCGGGATAAACCCGTTCAATCGTCCGAATGCGATTTACGCGACTGCAGCGCGACACGGACCAGATACGCGACGACCGCGATGTTCGCTACCAGCGCGGCCAGTTTGAACCAGCTGAACTGATGCACGGCTTCGTAGATTTCCAACGGAACCAGCGATCCGGTGGCCGCCACGGTGAACCATTCGGCCCAGTACTTCTGCAGCCACAGCCCGATGCCCTCCGTAGCGAAGATCGCGGCATACCCCAGCGCTACCAGTCCGATCGCCACGAACTTGCTCGGGCCCAGCGCCTGCAGCTTTTCCACCAGTTTCCAGCGCAACCCGTTGCTGTCGCTCAGCGACAGCTGTTCCAGCCAGCGCACCAGGTGTTCGAAGTTCTGCGACCGCTCCAGATGGAACGCCGCAACGGCTACCAGGATCAGGCCGATCGTCTTGGCGAGCTTGTACAGCGCAATGACGCGCACGCCCATGCTGCGCCGGGGTTTGCGTTGGCCGGATGACGCATGCTGCGAGGTGTTGCGGCTGCTGGACATGCGGGTCCGCTGTGGGAAGCAGGAGCGCAGTGTGCTGGCATCCGCGTGAACGATCGATGCAGCAGCGCGTGAAACGCTCGCTCGGCTCAGCGCGTTTCGCGTGGCTGCAGCGCGATGCGCACCAGGTAGACGATGATCGCCACGTTGCCCACCAGCATGGTCAGCTTGATCCAGCCGAAGCGGTGCAGGGTCTCGTACAGCTCCAGCGGAATCAGCGAGCCGGTCGCAATCACGGTAAACCACTCCGCCCAGTGCTTGCCAAGCCACAGGCCGATGCCCTCGATCGCGAACAGCACCGCATAACCCAGTGTCACCAGTCCGACCGCCACGAACTTGCTCGGCCCGAAATCCACCAGCATGGACACCATCTTCCAGCGCAGCCCGTTGCTGCCAGTCAGGTTGAGATGTTCAAGCCAGTGCACCAGGTGCTCGAAGTTCTCCTGTCGATCCAGGTGGAACGCAGCCAGCGCCAGCAACAGCAGGCACACCGTCTTGACGAGCTCGTAGAACGCGATGATGCGCAGGCCGGGATGGCTTTGGCGTGGGCTGACGGGCGGCTTGCTGTCGGATGGCATCGGGCTGAGTGTAGTGGAGGGCGCAACCATGGTCCTTTTAGGAGGATTTCATTTCGTCGAGTTTCCCATAGGCTCCTTTGCTCGGAGCAAGTCCGATTTCGGGCATGGGATTTCGACGCACCCGATCGGCGGGACTCCGCGTGAAGTCATGACGCACATTCGGAGAGCTTTCCATGAAAAGCACAGACTTGGTCAGAACCCCGCTGAACAAAGCGGTCTTGCTGTCCGGCATCCTGGCGTTACTTGTCGTGGGTATCGGTGGGCAGACGCGTGCTTGGGCGGGCGGTTCGCCGCCGTTGCCCACGCACTTCAGCGGTTTGCTCAATGACTACACGCCCACGAGCGACAGCAACACCGGCAAGGCGATCAGTGGCAGTCCGTACGAAATGCATGGCAGATGGACGTTGGATCTGAACGCGCGGCGGGGCAAAGCCACGTTTTCCGCGGAGATGACGATGGAAACGTCCGAAGTCGCGAATGCGAGTACGGTCTTTGACCCCGCGAGCCTTGGCGCCCACACGCATCACATCGTCGTGACGGACGGCATAATTCATGGCTTGCCGACGGATTGGCAAATGCTGTGCCCGACACTCAAACCTGCGGCCCTTGGCGGCTTCGCGGTGACCGGTTCGGCATACGTCACGGGCAATGGGTCCAATCCGCCATTCGGAAACCCCTCGAATGTGACGATCTGCATCCTGGGAGGAACTGGCACCGGCGTTCCGGGCACGGCGTACGTCGAGTACTCGAATTTCACCTTGACGTTTGGCGAGAAAGCCGCGGGTCACTTCGGGACGCAGCCCATCCACGGAGTCGTCACGAGGTGTGGCTGGCCATGGGGCTTCGAACCATCGCAGAGCTGCAGGGTGAAGGTGCAGTAACCAACCAGGCGGTTCCCATCACTCCTGGCTCATCCGCTGCAGACTCTCGGTCAGGAGCTTCGGGGAATGCAGGCGGAGCTCTTCGGGATGCTCGCGGACATAGGCAAGCAGACTACGCTTCTTCTCTCGCCCCCGCTCACAGATTCCCGATATGGCCAACGCCGAATCGGGTATCAATTCCGCGTCGCAGGCGTTCACGCGGCGATAGATGGAACCCCACATCTTCTTGATCGTCGGAATCGAGAGGTGCAGGTTGCCGCCCAGCTCCTGATCCGTCCCGCCAAAACTCGCCAGCGCCGTCAGCAGCAGTTGCTGTTCGCCACGGCTGAACCCGAACCGTGGCGGGCGATAATCGAACAACGTGCCCACCCACGAGCCGGGTCGAGCGAATGCCAGTTCGCGCGTGATGCCGATTATGTATGGTCGCTCCACGAAAGCTTCGGCTGGCTCGGGCAGCGCTCCCTCGTAAACCTGGTGTGTCGGGTTCCAGTAGAGTCCTCCGGAATCGATCGCAGACTGGATCCGCTCGGGTCCGCTCCATTGCGAGGTAATCAGCTCCTTGAAGAAAAACCCTCGATGGCTTTCGATGAAGGCGCCAAGCATCACATGGTAGAACTCCGGTTTCTGCCCGATCTCATGCGTCGCCAACGATTCCCACGCGAGTTCATTGAGCCCGTCGCCCGAATTCGCGTCGCGGACCTGCCTGTCGGAGAGGATCGGGGAGTCTGGTCCGTTGACTCGTCTCGCCAGCTCTGGTCCAAACCAGCAGAGCGGCCGAGTCTTGATCTCCTGGATGAATTCATCGCTGACGAAGACGCTGACGCCAAACCCCACGATCGTTTGTCGCTTCTGGTGCGCTCGTTCGAAGACGCCGGTAGTCATTGCCGCCGAGCCGAGCAGGTTGCGCCAGGCGCCGTCCAGATCCTCGACGGCCGCGCCGTAGCGGGAACCCACCACGGGATCGGCGGCGACGATGTCCACGCAAGCGCGAACGTCCGACGGCTGCATGGGTCGCCAGCGCAGGGGTATCGCGATTTTCGAGCCCTCGAGCATCCCCACGTCGTCCTGATGGACAGCACTTGACGTTGTCGGGCCCCTTGACGGTTGCTCGTCTGGCGATGGCGAAATCACAGTAAGACGCCAAAGCTGTCGCGATCTACGCCTGACTCCCGCTGCGCCGCCGTATCCTAGCAGGGGCTGAGGCGCTTCGGTGCGCCGAAGGCTGTTCTGGTTTGAATCGCGCGGGCATTGAGTGATCGCCAGATCTCGCCCGGCAGGCGTACTCGGGCCGGTGTCAAGCTGACCGCCGCTTGGCCACACTTCATCAAGCATTGGCACAGATCACGCTCTTCTGTCTCATCAGACCACGGCAAGCCCGGCGCGACTGGCAGCCAGCGCACTGATACCGGTCAAGGCGCCTGTGGTGCGCGCGCAGGATGTTGCCGGTCACGTCCCGCATTCCGGAACCACAGCTGGCGCACAGGCATCGCACGATGACGTAGTGCTACGGTGAACCGATCATCACTTCCGGAGGAACTTCCCATGACCTCATCGCTTCCTTGTACCGTCATCGTGGGAGTGGGACCCGGACTTGGCGCGGCCTTGGCCGAACGCTTCGCGCACGAAGGCCATGCCGTGGCGCTGCTGGCTCGCTCGGACGGGCCTCGAGACACGATCATCGAGCGGATCCGTGCAGACGGCGGAAGTGCGCGCGGTTACGACTGCGATGTCCGCGAGCCGAAATCGGTGGCGGCCGCGTTTGAACAGGTGCGCGGGACGTTGGGCGACCCGCAAGTGTTGATCTACAACGCGGGCCTCTTCGCGCAGGGCGGCCTGCTGGAGCTGTCACCTGCAGACTTCGAGAATGCCTGGCGGGTCAATTGTTTTGGCGGCTTTCTTGCGGCACGCGAGGTAGCGCACGAGATGCTGGAACAAGGCCGTGGCACGCTGCTGTTCACTGGCGCCACGGCGGCGCTTCGCGGCGGCGCCCGCTTTGCGGGTCTTGCCGTCGGCAAGTTTGGCTTGCGTGCACTTGCGCAAAGTCTGGCGCGAGAACTCGGTCCCACGGGCATTCACGTGGCGCATATCGTGATCGACGGCCAGATCGGTTCGCCAGCCGCGCACCAGCGCAGTCCCGAGCGCCCCGCCGACTCGTTCCTCGAGCCGGCAGCCATCGCCGAAGCCTATTGGCGGCTGCATACCCAGCCGCGCACGGCGTGGACGCTGGAACAGGATCTGCGTCCGTACATCGAACACTTCTGAGTCCGGCCATTCGCTCGCGAGACGCGTGCCGATCTTGACCTGTGTCTGTGAACGCGTGTGGCGCGCGGTACATAATCAAGATTTTCGGAGATCGCGAGGACGGAACATGGACATGCAGCTACCCAGCAGAGTGCTCGCCGCCCAGCATCGTCAAATCGACCACGCCGTCGAGGGCATCATCGACGGGACTGGCGAGCCGCGTGCGCTGGCGGTGGCGCTCAAGCTCCTGCGCGAACACATGTAGGCGGAAGAACAAACCCTGTTTCCACCGCTGGCCGACGGAGGCCTGACGATGCCGGTTTTCGTGATGAAGCGCGAACATGGCCAGATGTGGCCGCTGATCCTGAGCCTCGAAGCTGCGTGCGTGGCGGGTACCGCCGACGCTGACTTGCGCGAGGACGCGCGCCAGCTTCTGCGTCAGCTCAAGATCCACAGTACGAAGGAAGAGCAGATCGTCTACGCGGCGGCCGATCGTTATGAGTCTGTCCACCCGGAGGCGCACTGGTTCAACTGATGGCGGCGGCGCGCATGCCGAAAGATTGGATCTGCGCGTTGGCGCGGCATTGATGCTGTAGCGCGCGACGGGTACGAAGGACAGTTCCAGGCGCCACCTTCAGACAGTCGCCCGGCAAGTGCGCCAGAGCGGACTCGTGGACAATCCGGGAGGATCGATGCCTGACCGACCTTGCTGTGGAGGCGCCAGGTTCAACGACGCAGTCAGTTAACCGCCTTGGCGATCACGACATCGGTGGTCTGCACGGAGGACCTGGGTAAGTCGATCGAGTCCGCCTCGCCGGCCACCGTTGCGGCAGTCCTGGCAGCGGTGCCGACTCGTGGTCGCCGCATGAACGGGTTCAACAACTGGCGGGCTAGCGATGCGGGCATCGGTGCGTCTATGCCGTACTGGTCCGGCCACCGAGTCGGCGACTGATAGGTACCGAACAAATGATCGACGAACGGAAACATCGCGGCATAGTTGCGATCACGCCGCGCGTCGTTGGTGTGATGCCACCGATGAAAAAACGGGGTGGCAATGACGTGTTCCAGAAAGCCGAAGCGCCAGCGCACATTTGCATGGATGAAGAACCCCCACAGCGTCCCGATCACCAGAACCAGGGCGGTGACGGTCGTGCCACCACCGGTCAGTCCGAACGCGAGCACCGGGATGAAGCCGCACATCCGGGTAAACACCATATCCACCGGGTGCGCCCGGGTGTTGGTCAGAAAATCGATGTCTTTGGCACTGTGGTGGATCGAATGGAAGCGCCAGAGGAAAGGCGTCTGGTGGGTGAGGCGATGCGCCCAGTAGAAACCGATTTCTCCCACCAACAGCGCCAGGATGAGGCGGACGCCACCGGGCAAGCCTGCCACCGAGTCCAGCGCAGCCGCCGGAATCAGTTGATGTAAGGCGGCGCCCATGAAGATCAGCGGCGTACCAAGAACCACGCCGACCAGGATCGAGTTGAGCGCGTAGTAGCCCAGATCCGTCAGAAATTCGGGGCGAATGAAAGCCTGTCGTTTGATGCCGGCCAATCGCTCCAAAGGCACGAAAATGGCGCAGAGCAAAAGCAACCAGAACGCAAGTCGCAGGATTTCGACCGTCAGGGCATTCATGAGATGCGCGAGGAGCCGTCGTCCGGGCGTTTGCACGCACGGACGACGACCGAGCGCTCAGCCGACGTCGCTAGCGCCATCTGCACCGCGACGGCGAAGGGCGCGGCGACGCCCAATCATGGTCAGCAGGCCCAGCCCGAACAGACCGCTGCCAAACAAGGCCAGCACCGGCGGTTCGGGAACATTGTGAACCATCGACACGTCGCTCAACAGCGCGAATGGCGGCAAACCGCCCGGTGTACCGACCGAAAGAAACTTCAGGATGTCCGATGTCGAACTGGCCGTGAACGTGAACGATTCCTTCGACCAGCCGGACCAGCCGTGCGTGCCAATGCTGTTGGTCGCCGTCGGGAACAATTCGCTACCCAGGGAAACGTCAAACCGTTCCGTGGTATCGCCGGTGCGGCTCATTTCCTGCGTGGAGGCCCAGTAGAAACTGACGGTGTACTTGTCGCCCGGAGTGAGGCCATTGATCGTCTGGGAGAGCTCGGCGTAGCCGACGCCCATGTCACCGTCAAGACCCAGAAAGCTCGACGTGCCTGTGGGCGCTCCGGTTACAGTTGACGGCAGATACTGATTTCCGGTGTTGCCATACCGGGTGCAGGCCTGAACACTGGATGCCGCCGCCGCGCCGGGGTACCAGACCGCGTAGCCGGAGGTATTGGTGGTCCAGCCGCTGACGAACTCTCCGCCCCAACTGCGCCCGTCAATGCCGCAGGCTCCGCTGTTGCCGTTGAATTGAGTGGGTGTGGTCTGGTTCGGCGAGGTCGAACTGAAGTCCCCGTTCTGGACCATGTTCGGAGTCGCATGAGCGATGCCGACCGAGCCGGCTGCGAGGATCGCCACCACGCCAAGTGCGATGAGTTTCATTGGAGCCCCCTGTTCTTTTGGTCGAACGGTTCGACCAATGCACACGACAGAATGCATATTCTGAGCCACAATGAAATATATATATAAATCAGCGTATTGTCTCTTTCCGATCTATGCTGATTCCAGAAAAATGTAAAGAAATTCGACGATCAAGTTGTGCAAACGAGCAGCACGCTGCGTCAAGGGGAGATCTCTGGAAGCCACGACGAGGGTCCATGCAAAGGGCGGCCCGGTCAGTTCCAGGCGTCCCCTTCCGATCGTCTCGGACGCGAATTTTCTCGTCCTGGTTCGGAAATGGCTGAGCGCCCACGCCGGAGCGGATCGGGCGCGGCTAAGGTTGCGCGGCGAATGCTAGGGTGTCGCGAACTCGCGGACCATTTGTGTCATGGTGCGGGCGACGCAGGCAGCGTCGCAGCGGCCGGCGAGGTATCCCGAACCGCACGCCATCAGCTCGGCGAGCGTTCCTTGCAGCGCTTCAGCTTCGGCGTCGTGCGGACCCTGGTCGCTCCCGGAGGCCTCTTCTTGTTCGACGTAGCCGCGCACCGCGTGGACCATCGCTTTCGCCATATGGTCCGCGTCGACGTCGCCGCGCAAAAAGCCCGGAGCCACGGCAACGGCTTGCCGGACTGCCGCCCGCATGCGCCCAGCCTGCGTCATCGGAACTGCCGACGCTTCCGTAATCCCGCGCTGCAGTTCAGTGCCCTGTTTTGCTCTCATCACGTGCTCCTTCTACTGCTTTCTGCTACGAGCATCGTACGCTCGGGCCAGTAGACTTTGGAGTGTCCGCGTCGAATGTGACGCGCTGCCGCGGTCGATGGAATGGCGGCTGCGATGGGAAAGACAGGGAGACTCGCAAATTCACTTCCTGTGCTCTGCTTGGTGAGGCTGACCTTTGTTCAGTGGCCCTCCTTCCCTTGGGACGCGGGCGGTGTTGACAACTACCAACCGCCGCCGCCACCTCCACCGCCACCCCTGCCCGAAGATCCGCCGCCGCCTCCGCCCGAACTGGACCCCGGCGCGATCGAGGACGATGCAATCGCGCCCGAAACGCCAGCGCTGAGACCGCTGGCGAAGCTTGCAAAGCTGGAGGCTTTGAAGGCGCCCAAGCCACCGCCGTGATACCAGGTCGGCTGGGCCTCGCGCATCTGAACCGGTGTCAGGGCTTGCGCGAAGCGCTCGCTCCACGCGTTGCTCACGTCGAGTGCCACGGCATAGGGCAGATATTGGGCGAACAACTCGGGTCTGGATTCGGGCTGGCAGCGCGAATCCAGCTCCTGCTTCTCTGCCACGCCCAGGTACCAGCGAAAACCGTTGATTTCATCCAGCAATCTTGCGCCGTCCTGCGTCGGCGCCTTCATCCAGTGATAGAACGCGAAATTGGTGCCGAGCAGGGCCACGAACACCGGCAGGATCGCGTAGCCAGCCAGATGGCCAAACGCCACCAGGCCCGCCACTTCGCCGGCCAGGAAAGGTATGGAGAAGAGCCAGATGCCGATATTCCTGAATGCGCCGCGCAAGCCATTCCCGCGACTGGAACTGATGGCGGCACTCAGCAGGGCGAACACGCCCGCACTCCAGAACGAAACCCGCAACAACACGAACCATGCCTGCGGCTGGGCTCCGGCCAGCATCGCCAGCAAGACCGTCACGCTGAGCAGCAGCCCCGGGACCAGCTTTCTGCTGTTGGTCAGAAAGTATTTCGCCTCGTAAGCCAGCGACAGCGATTGTTCGTGGTACTTGCGCGCGCCGCTCATCAAGACGTGATTGGTATTCGTGAGCACCAAGCGGTTTCCCGCGGCAAACAGCGTGCCCAGCAGCTTGCGCGCATCGAACGGAAGCGCGTCCTCGGATCCCTTGTCTGACTTGACCAGCGAGTAGACGCCATCGTCCCCCTGTTCGATCTCCAGTTGTCCGCGCGACGCCAGTCCCGGTACGCCGGCGGTGAAACAGGTGTTGTCATAGCCCATGGCGCGCACGTAGCGCAGTGCTGCGGCGGAGTAACCCTCCGGCGGCTCGTAGCGTGCCACCAGCGGAGCGCTGGCCGGGTCGCGGCCGAAACGGTTCCAGGCCCAACCGTAGTACAGCCACAGCGCCAGCAGCCCGAGCGGGGCAATCAGCACATTGCGGTTGTCGTGCAACAGCCAGACCGGCTTCTGCCGCGCGCCCGTTTCGGCAATGACGCCCCTGGGGAATTCCAGCACCACGCTGAGATTCTGATGCGGCCCGAGTGGTTGGCTGGTCGCGAAACTGGCGCCATCCTCAAGTATCTGGACGCGGGAATCGTGCGCCTGGGAGCCCTCGGCCCCTGTGTATCCGGAAGCGCGCAGTTTGCCGGCAGCCAGATTGACCGGCAGATGCACTGTCGCGCTTGCGCGCTCGATCGGAAATCCCCAGCCGGTACCAGTGACGTTCCAGTACAGCTCGTCATGGTCCTCGAAGAAACCCAGTTGCCGCGTGGTTCGATAGTGGATCGTGTAACTGTGCTCGCCGCGACTGACCAACTGGTCCTGGTCGCCCAGGTACACGCGCACGCCGTTATCGTGGCGCTCGCTGCGCCACGCCGCCGGTGCGTCATCGAGGCGCGCGTCCAGTACTTCAAAGCCGACGTGGTACAGGTTGTGCTGGCGGTCGCGATAATCGGTGGGAAAATCGCGGTAGATGCCACGCTGGATGCCAGTGCCTTCGGCAACCACGCGGATGTGCTCGGCCACAGTCATGCTGCCGTCCGCAGCGATCTGGATGTCGCTGCGGTAGTCGAGGATGCGTTCTTCACCGAGCGCCGGCGCCGCGACCAACAGCAACGCCAGCAAGACCATCGCCGTCGCGCTGCGCAATCGGATCATGCGCCGGGCTCCTGATCGAGGTTCACATCCACGGGCGCTCGCCCCTCGTTTTCGGCGGCAAAGAAATCAGCGTCATGGAAGCCGGTGGCGCGTGCGATCAGCAAGTCCGGAAAACGCTGGTTGGCCGTGTTGTACTGGCCGCGCAGAAGTGGCACGCCCAAGCAAGATCAGATACGGATATTGCGGCAACTATTTTGCCGCCAAGGAGGCGTCTAGTGGTGGATCAACAACAACGCCCGCCGCCTCCCTTGTAGCGCGCCTCCTGCCGCTCCCGAAAGAACTCCTCATAGCTAGGCAATTTCCGCTCCGGATGGTGTTCGCGCAGGTGTTTCACATACGCGTCGTAGTCGGGGATACCGCAGCACAGGCGGGCGGTTTGCACCGCCCACTTGCGCACCGACTGGAACGTGGCGGTCATTGCATTCTCCTCAGCCGGTCACGCTGCTCAGCGCCACGTAGGGCTCTTCGTGCGCGGTCGGGTGGTTGGCCTGCCAGGCCTTGATCAGCGCGCGCAGGCAGAACAGCACCATCGCCGCGATCAGTGCCATGAACAGGCCGGTGAGCGCCATGTCGACGTAGTTGTTGGTGACGATCTGCTGCATCGTGGCGGGGGTCTTGGCCGGGGCCAGCAACTGGCCCTGCTGCAGCGCGGCGGCGTACTTGTTGGCGGCGGCGGTGAAGCTGATCGGTCCGACCAGCTTTTCGTACCCGGCGGTGAGCGTGCAGATGATCAGCCACAGCGCAGGAATACCCGGCACCAGCACGTAGCGCTGGCGCTTCAATTTCACCACGACCACGGTAGCCAGCATCAGGGCGATCGCCGCCAGCATCTGGTTGGCGATCCCGAACAGTGGCCACAAGGTGTTGATGCCGCCGAGCGGATCAACCGCGCCCTGATACAGGAAGTAGCCCCACAGGAATACGCATATCGCGGTGGCCAGCAGGTTGCCGGTCCATGAGTCGGTTTCCTGCAGCGGCTTGTGGATGAGGCCGGCAATCTCCTGGATCATGAAGCGGCCCACACGCGTGCCGGCATCCACCGTGGTCAGGATGAACAGCGCTTCGAACAGGATCGCGTAGTGGTACCAGAACGCCATCATGCCGCCGCCGGGCAGGATGTTGTGCAGCAGTTGGGCCATGCCCACGGCCAGCGTGGGCGCACCGCCGGCCCGGCTGAGGATGCTGTTCTCGCCGATGTTCTTCGCCGTCTCCAGCAGCTCGGCCGGCGTCACGACGAAGCCCCACTGGCTGATCGTGGTAGCCGCCTGCTGCACGGTGGTGCCGATGATCGCGCTGGGCGAGTTCATCGCGAAGTACACGCCCGGGTGCAGGTAGGTGGCGGCGATCAACGCCATGATCGCCACGAACGCCTCCATCAGCATGCCACCGTAGCCGACCAGGCGAGCCTGGCCTTCGTTGGCGAGCAGCTTGGGCGTGGTGCCGGAGGCGATGATCGAATGCCAGCCGGACACCGCGCCGCAGGCAATGGTGATGAACAGGAAGGGGAACAGGTTGCCGGAGAACACCGGGCCACTGCCGTCGATGAATTTGGTCACCGCAGGCATCTGCAGGGTCGGTGCGGCAATCAGGATGGCCAGCGCCAGCAGCGCAATGGTGCCGATCTTGAGGAAGGTGGAAAGGTAATCGCGCGGCGCCAGCAGCAGCCATACCGGCAGCACCGATGCGCAGAAACCGTAGACGATCAGCAGCCAGGCCAGTGCCTTGGCGTCGAAATCGAACAGCGGCCCCAGCGCGGCCGAATCGGCCACGAATTTGCCGAACCAGATCGACGCCAGGAGCAGAACCAGGCCGATGATCGACACTTCAAGGATGCGTCCGGGCCGGAACCAGCGCATGTAGCCGCCCATCAGGAACGCGATCGGGATCGTGCACGCAACGGTGAAGGTGCCCCACGGGCTGTGCGTGAGTGCCTTCACCACGACCAGCGCCAGCACGGCCAGCACGATCATCATCAGCACCAGCACGCCGATCATCGCCACGATGCCGGGCACCGGGCCCAACTCCTCGCGCAACATGTGGCCGAGCGAGCGGGCATCGCGGCGCAGTGACAGGCCCAGGATCATGAAGTCCTGCACCGCGCCGGCGAATACCACGCCGAACAGGATCCACAGCGTCCCAGGCAAGTAGCCCATCTGCGCCGCCAGCACCGGGCCAACCAACGGGCCGGCACCGGCAATCGCGGCGAAATGGTGACCGAACACCACCCACTTGTCGGTTGGTACGTAGTCCAGGCCGTCGTTGCGCAACACGGACGGAGGTGCGCGACTCGGATCCATCTGCAACACGGAGTGTTCGATGAATTTGCCATAAAAGCGGTAGCCGATCGCGAAGATCGAAATCGAGGCGGCGACCAGCCAGATTGCGTTGACCGGTTCGCCGCGTCGCAGCGCCACGACGCCCAGGCAGACGGCACCGACGATGGCGATGACAGCCCAGAGAATCCTGCTGGCCGGACTGGTCTGACGGGGCATGACGGCTTGCATAAGCGATACTCCTCAACGACGGAGCAAGAGTCCTCTCGTCGGCAGCCGGGGTCAATGCCAAAGCACACCTCTCCGTATCGTCGATGGATCGAATAGCCGGACACGAATTGGCAATTTGACAGCGTACACTGACCTGCCAGCCGACCCTCGAGGAGATCGTCGTGGACATCCGGACTCGTTGCACCGCATTCGTTCTGACCCTGGCGGCCATCACGTTGCCGCCGGCAGCCATCGGCTCCGGACAGTTCAACGACCTGCTGAACAAGGTCAAGCAGTCGACGCATGGATCCAATGCATCGCTGGGCAGCAATCTGCCGGCCAGCGACATCGCCGCCGGCCTCAAGGAAGCGTTGGCCAAGGGCACCACCAGCGCAATCAACCGCCTGGGCCGCAATGGCGGATTCTGGAACAACCCCAAGGTTCGCATCCCGCTGCCGGGCAAGCTCGAACAGGCGGCCAAGCTGGCGCGCCAGTTGGGCCAGGGTGCAAAGGTGGATGCGTTCGAGCTGAGCATGAACCGTGCCGCGGAAAAGGCCGTGCCCGAGGTGGCGCAGATCTTCGGCGACGCGATCCGCAAGATGACGCTGAACGACGCACGCGCCATCCTCACCGGCGGCGACCATGCGGCCACCGATTATTTCCGGCGCGTCGCTGGCGACGCGCTGACCGCGCGCATCCATCCGATCGTGGTCAAGGCCACCAACAGCGTCGGCGTGACCGAGAAATACAAGTCATTCACTGCTGGCAGCGGTGGCGAACTGAGCGGCATGCTGGGCAAGTTCGGCGGTGGCAAGTCGAACAAGGGTGGCAGCCCGCTCGATCTGGACGACTATGTGACTGAAAAGACGATCGACGGGCTGTTCACCGAAATCGGCGCCGAGGAACAATCGATCCGCACCAACCCCGGCGCGCGCACGACGGACCTGCTGAAGAAGGTGTTCGGCGGCAAGTAGGCGCACCGCCGCACGCCAGGTTCACGCAGCGGCGATCAACCTGTCCGGCAAGGCATTCCCGCAACGGTGAGAGGCCCATGATCCGTGAAATCCTGAAGATGGGCGACCCGCGCCTGCTGCGCATCGCACAGGAGGTGCCGGCCTCGATGTTTGGCAGCGCCGAACTCGATACGCTGATCGCCGACATGTTCGAGACCATGCACCATGCCGACGGCGTGGGCCTGGCCGCGCCGCAAATCGGGGTCGACCTTCAACTGGTGATCTTTGGTTTTGAGCATTCGGAGCGCTATCCCGACGCGCCGGAAGTGCCCCAGACGATCCTGCTCAATCCGGCGATCACGCCGCTGTCGCGGGACATGGAGGAGGGCTGGGAAGGCTGCCTGTCGGTGCCAGGCCTGCGCGGTGCGGTCAGTCGGTTTTCGCTGATCCGCTATGAGGGCGTTGGCCCGAAGGGCGAACGGATCGAGCGCACTGCCGAGGGCTTCCACGCGCGCGTGGTGCAGCACGAGTGCGATCACCTGATTGGCCGGTTGTATCCATCGCGCATCACTGATTTCAGCAAGTTCGGCTATACCGAGGTACTTTTTCCAGACGCGAGACCAGGAGACGACTGATGCGTGCGATGTGGAAAGACGCGGTGCTGGCCGAGAGTAAAAGCACCGTCGTGGTAGAGGGCAATCATTACTTTCCCGCGGATGCGTTGCGGCGTGAGCATTTTCGCGAGAGCCACCACCACAGCGTCTGCCCGTGGAAAGGCACAGCGAGTTATTACGACGTGGTCGTGGGCGATGCAGTGAACCCGAACGCGGCCTGGTATTACGCGAAGCCCCAGGATGCGGCGCGATCGATTGAAGGACGGGTGGCGTTCTGGAAGGGGGTGGAGGTCGTGGATTGAATGTGGGACTGCCATGTCCATGAAGTCCATGGCGGCACTGATTGATGTCGGCCAGCGCAACGCAGCCGCGGTGGCCGTCGTCAGTCCCCTTCATGCAGTTTGGGCCAATTCGCACTCGACTTGCCGCCAGCGGTTCTGCGGGCACACGCACCGTTGCAACAACTCGTGAACTCGCGAGGGCGTAAGCTGACGTGAGGCGAACGTTCGCCCGGGAGATGTGCAGTGAAGAAAGAAGATGAAACGCATATGCAGATCGTGTCTGCGGAAATCAGTTCGGAGTCATTGACCGGCATGGTGATCTTCAGGCCGCATTGCGCGACGAGGAGCGGTCGCAACGTATCGAGCGGCGCCAAGAGCGGCAACTGGTACGCCCTGCGTCCTGCGGAAGTGCGCAGCTTCGCACGTGCACTGCTGGATGCCGCCGATGCACTGGATCTGAAGGCGAAGACGCTGCAGGCGACCAAGAGCGCTGCAGCCGTAGGCTGACACGGCGAGATCAGTGGCATGCCTTTTGCCGAATGGCGGGGTTACATTGCAGCACGGCGGCTTGTGGCGGGGCGACTGGTGTCGCTTGCATCACCATCGATGCGCAAGGCGTGCCTTTGCGAAACGTTGCCATCCATCGTGCGAAGGCGGCGACACGCCACTCCGCATGATCGCGCTCTTTTCGGCATGATCGCTGCCGACTCCATCGCTGCGCGACCCGACCGTGGGGGAATTACAGGGCCGACGTTTGCGAGATCGAGGAATTTACCCCGTTGTCTTCAGTGGAGGCGTGTGCAGACTCGCTGTCGCGGGGCAGACGAGATATGCAGCTTGGATAGGGCGCTTCTTCGCCCGCAACCCTGGCGCACAGGAAAACCGGCAAAAGCTGCTTGAGCCTGCCTATCCAGCGCTGCTCGTTGAAGGTGACGCGGGCCGCTTCTGCCGGCCCGCGTTCGGCCCACTGAATCGAGTAATAGTCCTGCGTACCCTGGATCACCAGGATGAGAGCCGTTTCGCTGTGGGGTTTGGTCCCGTCACTTACCGTGCCGCATCCCACGAATGCCAGTGCGGCGGGATACCGTCGATCGGCGGATTTCCCAGATCGCCAACGCTGGTTGTGTCAGGACAGGCTTTCTTGAAACCATCCGCAATCGAATAGATCAATACCGCCGGGGCGGCTCGGAATCGGCAGCGACCCCCTTGCAGCCCGTGACAGTGATCATCTGGGTCCACTGATCGGCAGTTTCTCCCTGTAGCGCCGCTTCCCGGATTTAGGCGTGAGCACTGGTTTCTTCATTGACCACGTGGAACGTGTGCGGCATCTTGAAAGCCACCCACTGGCTGAAGATGGGCGAGACGGCCAGCAGACTGGTCGCGGTCTCAAGGTGGGGGGTTGTGTGCGGAACCTCCGTAGCGGCTGGCTGAAGGCCAGAGCTGGCGAGAAGCAACAGGAGTATGGAACGCATGATCATCGGTATCCCCTGACGGCGTTAAATGCCCGTTGCGACGTTCAGCGCGCGTGAGTGCGTGGGGCGGAAGTCGACAAGTGCGCGTCTTCGCTCAGCGCAAGCATATCCAACAAGCGCAACGACAGTGTAGGAAACGGCCTTTGATTGCCGTGAGCGCTTTGCTTTTTTGACAAAGCTGGGGGACTGAACCTGGGCGACTCAGCGGCAGTGATTGATCGCCTGCCGCAAATCGTTGGCAGCTGCGCGCGCGGCCTGCGCAAAGTCTTCATCGTTGCCTGCATAGAGAATGGCACGCGACGAGCTGATCAGCAGGCCGGTGCCGTCGCGAGCGAGGCCATGCCTGAGCACCGATTCCACATCACCACCCTGGGCACCTATGCCCGGCACCAGCAGCGGCATGTTGCCGACCACCGCGCGCACCTTGCCCAACTCTTCCGGCCAGGTGGCGCCGGTGACCAGGGCGCAGTTGCCGTTTGCATTCCAGTCACGCGCGATGGTTTGAGCCACGCGCAGGTAGAGCGGCTGTCCGCTGCAATCCAGCGCCTGGAAGTCGGCGCCGCCGGGATTGGAGGTACGGCAGAGCAGGATCACGCCTTTGTCGGCGCGATCGAGGAAGGGCTGGATCGAGTCACGGCCGAGGTAGGGGTTCAGCGTGACGGCGTCTGCGCGATAGCGCTCGAACGCTTCGGCTGCGTAGTGCTGTGCCGTGCTGCCGATGTCGCCGCGCTTGGCGTCCAGGATCACCGGCACGCCCGGGTGTTGGTCGTGAATATGGGCGATCAATCGTTCCAGCGTGTCTTCGGCACGCAGCGCGGCAAAGTGGGCGATCTGGGGCTTGAATGCGCAGACCAGATCGGCGGTCGCATCGACGATGGCGGCGCAGAAAGTGAACACCGCGTCGGGGTTGTCGCGCAGATGCGCGGGAAATTTCGCCGGCTCGGGATCAAGCCCGACGCAGACGAGGGAGTTGTGGCTCGTCCAGGCCTTTTGCAGGGAATGCATGAAGTGCATGGAAAGTCTCCCAGAGTCGATTCCCGTCTCTCGCTGGCGGCCCTGGGGTCGCCAGCGAGGGACGGGCTCAAGCACAGCATCACGCCAGCTTCTTGTACTTCACCCGGTGCGGCCGGGCACCCTCCTCGCCCAGACGGCGCTTCTTGTCCGCTTCGTACTCGTTGTAGTTGCCGGGAAAGAACTCGACGTGCGAATCGCCTTCGAACGCGATGATGTGGGTGGCGATGCGATCGAGGAACCAGCGGTCATGCGAGATCACGATGGCCGAGCCGGGGAATTCCAGCAGCGCATCTTCCAGTGCGCGCAGGGTTTCCACGTCCAGATCGTTGGACGGCTCATCGAGCAGCAGCACGTTGCCGCCCTGCAGCAGGGTCTTGGCCATGTGCAGGCGGCCGCGTTCACCGCCGGACAGGCTGCCGACCATCTTCTGCTGGTCTGTGCCCTTGAAGTTGAAGCGGCCGATGTAGGCGCGCGACTGGATCTCGAAGTTGCCGATGGTGAGGATGTCCGAGCCGCCGGACACTTCCTGCCACACGTTGTTCTTCGGATCGAGCGAGTCGCGCGACTGGTCGACGTAGGCCAGCTGGGTGGTATGGCCGAGCTTTACTTCGCCCGAATCCGGGGTCTCCTTGCCCATGATCATCTTCATCATGGTGGACTTGCCCGCGCCGTTGGGCCCGATCACGCCAATGATGGCGCCCGGCGGCACCTTGAAGGACAGGTTTTCGATCAGCACGCGGTCGCCAAACGACTTGGTCACGTTCTTGAACTCGATCACTTCCTGGCCCAGGCGCTCGCCCGGCGGGATGAAGATCTCGTTGGTTTCGTTGCGGCGCTGGTAGTCGACCGAGTTCAGTTCCTCGAAGCGGGCCAGGCGCGCCTTGCCCTTGGACTGGCGGCCCTTGGCGGCCGAGCGCACCCACTCAAGTTCCTTGGCGATCGCCTTCTGGCGCGACTTCTCGGAGCTGGTTTCCTGCTTCAGGCGTGCATCCTTCTGCTCCAGCCATTCGGTGTAGTTGCCCTTCCACGGAATGCCGCGGCCGCGATCGAGTTCGAGAATCCACTCGGCGGCGTTGTCGAGGAAGTAGCGGTCATGGGTGACCGCCACCACGGTGCCGGGATAGTCGTGCAGGAACTTCTCCAGCCAGTCCACCGATTCGGCGTCCAGATGGTTGGTCGGCTCGTCCAGCAGCAACATGTCCGGCTTGGACAGCAGCAGGCGGCACAGCGCCACGCGGCGCTTCTCGCCGCCGGATAGCGGACCGATGATCGCGTCCCACGCCGGCAGGCGCAGCGCGTCGGCGGCCACTTCCAGCTGACGCTCCAGCGCGTGGGCATCGTTGGCGGCCAGCAGGTTCTCGAGTTTTTCCTGCTCCTTCGCCAGCTTGTCGAAATCCGCGCCTTCCTCGGCGTACGCGGCGTACACCTCTTCCAATCGTTTCTGCGCATCGAGGATTTCCGAGACGCCTTCCTCGACCACTTCCCGTACGGTCTTGGCCGTGTCGAGGTCCGGCTCCTGTGCCAGGTAGCCGATCCTGGTTCCCGGCTGCGCACGTGCCTCGCCCTGGAAATCGGTATCGACGCCGGCCATGATTCGCAGCACGGTGGATTTGCCCGCGCCGTTGACCCCTAGCAGGCCGATCTTGGCGCCGGGGAAGAAGCTCAGCGAGATGTCCTTGATGATCTGCCGCTTCGGCGGGACCATCTTGCTGACCCCGTTCATGGTGAAGATGTACTGCGAACTCATGCAACCTCCGAAAGCGTGCGCCGCGCCGCCGGCAGGCGGTTGCGGAAAAGGACTTCATCAAACCGCGCATTATAGCTGTTCAGGGCAAGACGCCGGGCGGCACCCGGCGGATTGGTGCGGCGGTGGCTGCAACCGTGCGGCAGCGCTACACTTTCCGGCTAAACCCGCTCCCTACCTGCCGAGGCCAGAATGTTTCCGAAAAACTGCACGATCGCCGGTTATGACGACGAACTGGCCAAGGCCATCGCGGACGAGGGCCAGCGCCAGGAAGACCATGTCGAACTGATCGCCTCGGAGAACTACGCCAGCCCGCGGGTGATGGAAGCGCAGGGCTCCAAACTCACCAACAAGTACGCCGAAGGCTACCCCGGCAAACGCTACTACGGTGGCTGTGAATACGTGGACGTGGCCGAGAAGCTGGCCATCGAGCGCCTGAAGCAACTTTTCGACTGCGATTACGCCAATGTGCAGCCGCATTCAGGCTCGCAGGCCAACCAGGCCGTTTACCTGGCGCTGCTGCAGCCGGGCGACACCATCCTGGGGATGAGCCTGGCGCATGGCGGCCACCTCACCCATGGCGCAAAAGTCAATGTGTCCGGCAAGCTGTTCAACGCGGTGCAGTACGGCGTGGACGAGCATGGCCTGATCGACTATGACGAAGTACAGCGACTGGCCACCGAGCACAAGCCGAAGATGCTGATTGGCGGGTTCAGTGCCTACTCGCAGGTGGTTGACTGGGCGCGCATGCGCCAGATCGCCGATTCGGTGGGTGCGATCTTCTTCGTCGACATGGCGCACGTCGCCGGTCTGGTTGCCGCAGGCGTCTACCCGAGCCCGCTGCCGCATGCGCATGTCGTCACCTCCACCACGCACAAGACTCTGCGCGGGCCGCGCGGGGGGCTCATCGTGGCGAAGGGCGTGGGCGAAGAGATCGAGAAGAAGTTGCAGTCGATTGTGTTCCCCGGCATCCAGGGCGGTCCGCTGATGCACGTGATCGCCGCCAAGGCGGTGTCGTTCAAGGAAGCGTTGGAACCCGAGTTCAAGGTCTACCAGACCCAGGTGGTCAAGAATGCCAAGGCAATGGCCAAGGTCTTCATCGAGCGCGGTTACAAGATCGTCTCCGGTGGCACCGAGAACCACCTGATGCTGGTTGACATGATCGGCAAGGACGTCACCGGCAAGGCGGCCGAGGAAGCGCTTGGCAAGGCTCACATCACCGTCAACAAGAACGCCGTGCCGAACGATCCACGCAAGCCGTTCGTCACCTCTGGCTTGCGCATAGGTACGCCCGCCGTGACCACGCGTGGGTATTTGGAAGCAGATGTGGTCGAGTTGGCGAACTGGATCTGCGACGTGCTGGATGCACCAGGCGACGATACAGTAATCGCCAGGGTCCGCGACGCAGTGACCGCGCAGTGCCGCAAGTTTCCGGTGTATGGCTGAGATGGCGGGATTCGATATCCGGGATTCGGGAGTCGCAAGAGCCAGCCTCCCGGAAGTCGACTGCTGTTTTCGAATTCCGGATCCCGAATCCCGAGTTCCGGCGCACTGATGCATTGCCCCTTCTGCCAGCACGAAGACACCCGTGTGATCGACTCCCGCCTCACCGAGGACGGGAGCTCGGTACGTCGCCGCCGGGAATGCCCGCAGTGCGGCGAGCGTTTCAATACGTATGAAACCGCCGAGCTGAAGCTGCCGACGGTAGTGAAGAGCGGCGAACGACGCGAGGCTTTCGACGAGGCCAAGCTGCGGGTCAGCTTCGATCGGGCGCTGCAGAAGCGTCCAGTGCCAAGTCACGATGTCGACAGCGCCGTACGCGTGATCGTCAACGATCTGCGCAAGAGCGGCGACCGCGAGGTGGCATCGCGCCAGGTGGGCGAGTTGGTCATGCGCGAGCTCAAGAAGCTCGACCAGGTGGCCTACGTGCGCTTTGCCTCGGTCTATCGCAAATTCGAGGACGTGCAGGCATTCCGCGAGGAGATCGAGAAGCTGGAGCGCGATCTGCCTGAGCTTGAAGGGCTGCAACTGCCCCTTCTTGGCGACGTCAAGCGCGGCAAATGAATGAGCGACTGGAAGCATGGTGACGCTGGAGCGCTTTCGCGAACTGGCCATGCGACTCCCACAGGTTGAGGAACGCGATCACTTCGGCACGCCGTCGTTTCGCGTGCGGGGCAAGATCTTCGCGCAATTCTCCCGCAGCGGCGATGACGCGATATTCAAGTTTTGCCTCGATGAACTCGATGTGCTGCGCATGTCGGCCAGTGATTTGTTCATCCCCGACCCGAGTTGGGGCAAGCATGGCTGGACGCATGTGCACATCGCGGAAATGGACGACGCCTGGGTGGACCGGCTGTTGCGCGATGCCTGGCGTCGGGTCACGCCGAAGAAAATGCACGGCGAGCTGGACCGTGCAACCTGACGGCGCCCTTTCCTGGACGAAGGAGTGAACATGTTCGTGGTCATCTATCGCTGGCGCCTGCACCCCGACGGGGAACACGACTTCGTGGCCAACTGGGAACGCATCACCCTGGGTGGACTTGCCGGCGGTTCAGGTGGATCAAGCCTGTTCAGGAATGCGCAGGGCATCTGGGTCGCGATCGCGCGATGGCCCTCGCGTGAGGCACGTGACGGTTATTTCGGGAAGCTGGATGGCAGCGGCGCCGAATCGGAGATGGTCGAGCGCGCACGACTGGCGGTGATCGAGCGCCTCCCGGATGAGGAACTGGACAGCGTGCTGGATTGCTGGGCATCGTTGCCCGATCCCTCAGTACGGTCCACGCCATGACGGAATTCAACGCGATCGATCACATGCACATGGCCCATGCCCTGCGCCTGGCCGAGCGCGGCCTGTACACAAGCCAGCCCAATCCTCGCGTGGGTTGCGTCATTGCGCACGGCGACGAAGTCGTCGGTAGTGGGTTTCACCAGCGCGCCGGCGAGCCGCATGCGGAAGTATTCGCCCTGCGCGAGGCGGCGGTTCGATCACGCGGTGCCACGGCATACGTGACCCTGGAGCCTTGTGCGCACCAGGGCCGCACGCCGCCGTGCGCCGACGCGCTGATCGCCGCCGGGATAGCGCGTGTGGTGATCGCCGGCGAAGATCCGTTTCCACAGGTCAACGGGCGCGGCATCGACAAATTGCGCGCTGCGGGTATCACGGTCGAGACCGGCCTGATGCGCGAGCTTGCGCGCGAACTGAATATCGGCTTCTTCAGCCGGTTCGAGTGCGGCCGCCCATTCGTGCGCGTGAAGCTGGCGATGAGCCTGGACGGGCGCACTGCGCTGGCCAACGGCGAATCGAAATGGATCACCGGTGCAGCGGCCCGCGCGGACGTGCATCGCTGGCGCGCACGCAGCTCGGCGGTCCTCAGCGGCAGCGGCACCGTGCTGGCGGACGACCCGCGGCTTACCGTGCGGCTGGTGGAGGAAGAATTTCTGCCCCCGTTGCGCGTGGTACTCGACCGCCAGCTTCGTACGCCCGCTGGCAGTCATGTGCTGGATGGTTCGACGCCGACCCTGGTGCTGCACGACGCCGCGGCGTCTTGTGCGGATGACCGCTTTGCACAGGTCAAGCTGATGGCTGTGACGACCCGGAACCACAGCATCGACCTGCGAGCGGTGCTTGATCTGCTGGCCGGGCGGGGTTGCAACGAGGTGCATGTCGAGGCCGGGTCGACCTTGTGTGGTGCATTGTTTGCGGCTGGACTCGTTGACGAACTGCTGCTCTACGTTGCTCCGATGCTGCTGGGCGACAGCGGCCGGGCACTCCTGCATCTGCCCAGCATTGCCGAAATGGCGCAACGCTGGGGGTTGCAGGTCCTGGACCAGCGCCAGATCGGCGCGGACTGGCGGTTGCGCTTGCGCGCGACCTGACTGCAACCGGCGTACGTGTCGGTGATTGCCGCATGCGCTGGTGCGATGCGGCGTTCCAGCGTGGCAGTGCTAGAATCCATCAGCCGGTCGTTGGTCGGCAAAAAAAATATTCAGCGTCTTCAGGGCGGGGCGAAATTCCCCACCGGCGGTAGGCCTTTCGAGGCGAGCCCGCGAGCGCTTCCGGTCAGGCCGGAAGGTCAGCAGATCCGGTCAGACTCCGGAGCCGACGGTTGGCAGCGGGCGACCGCTTCCTCACAGTCCGGATAAAGAGAAGACGGCAAGGTTGGCGGCCTGGGTCGCACACCAGGCCTCATGCCTTGAGGCGTTTTTCGCAGCTTCATCCGACGCGGGAAGCGTTCCATGAAATTCAACGTCACCCTCTGCAGCATCCGGCCCGGGCGAGCCTGTAGGAGCGCACCGTGTGCGCGAGCTTTCTCGCCACTTTACGAAGAGCATCGCGCACAGGGTGCGCTCCTACGGGAGGTGCACTGATGTTCACCGGCATCATCCAGACCGTGGGCCGTGTCGTGCGGCTCGAACCGCGTGGCGGCGACGTGCGATTGCATGTGGACACCGTCGATCTGGACCTGGCCGACGTGCAGCTGGGTGACTCCATTGCAGTCTCCGGCGTGTGCCTCACTGCGATCACGCTGGCAGAGCGCGGATTCAGTGCCGACGTCTCCAACGAAACGCTTTCGCTGACCTCGCTGGGTCAACTCAAGACCGGCGATCCCGTGAACCTGGAAAAAGCGTTGCGGCTGGCCGATCGGCTCGGCGGACACCTGGTTTCCGGCCATGTCGACGGCCTGGGCAAGGTGCTCGGGATCACGCCCGACGGCCGCTCACAGCGCTGGATGTTCGAGGTGCCGGCAGGGATCTCGCGCTACATTGCCGCGAAAGGTTCGGTCTGCATCGACGGCACCAGCCTCACCGTCAACGAGGTCGCCGGGCATCGCTTCGGCGTCAACCTGATTCCGCATACGATCGAGCACACCGCGTTCCATGCCCGGCGTGTCGGCGATGCGGTGAACATAGAAGTCGACGTCATCGCTCGCTACGTGGAGCGGCTTCTGGCCAGTGGTGAAACGCCGAAACTGGACGAAGCCTTCCTCAAGCAGCACGGCTTCGCCTGATTCTGGCTGTTCCCCGTTCCCCGTTCCCGGACTTTACCCATGCCTTTCAACGCCATTCCCGAAATCCTCGAAGACATCCGTGCCGGCCGCATGGTGGTAATGCTCGACGATGAAGACCGTGAAAACGAGGGCGACCTGATCATGGCCGCGCAGATGGTGCGGCCGGAGGACGTCAATTTCATGGTGCGCGAGGCACGCGGGCTGTTGTGCCTGACCCTCACCGAAC
>JBDTEG010000128.1:0-4031 GCA_039922695.1 Rhodanobacter sp.
GCACGGTAACCCTCAACGTCGATGACCTGATCGGTAAATACGCGCCGGTTTGTGCCAATGAAAACGATGCCTCAGGAGCGCCTCGTTTTTGTTCCCTTCTGTAGGAGCGCACCCTGTGCGCGAGCGCTTTTGGCGAGCGCCCGCGAAGAGCATCGCGCACAGGGAGCGGTCCTACGCACATGCGTAGGGAAGGCTTTTCTAAAGAGGCTACGAAGAGCATTCGCGCACAGGGTGCGCTCCTACCGCAGGCTCGTACCTTCAGGGTGCGGAACTTCTTTGTCGGCGATTTCCAGCAGCAGCTTGCGCACCGGCGCGGGAAGGCCGAGTGCATCGAGCTCACCCATGCTGCACCAGCGCAAATGCGGGTTGTCACCGACGCCGTGTGGCGCTGAGGCGTGATCGAACAACAGCGGCTCGATGTTCAACCGGTAGTGACTGAAGACGTGGGTGAACGGGGGCAGCGCTTGCGCGTCGTCGATGCGTGCATGCTGCCGGGCGACGCGCCAGGCGCTGTCCGGATCGCCAGCCTCGGGCAGGCTCCACAAGCCTGCCCACACACCCTGCGGACCGCGTCGCTCCAGCAGGATGCGCTGCTGCTGGTCGCGCAATATCAGCATCACGGTGGCGCGGGTGGGAATCGACTTTCGCGCCTTGCGCGTCGGTAGTTGCGCGGTGAGGCCATCGCGATACGCAACGCAATCGCCGGCGAGCGGGCAGGTTTCGCAGCGCGGCCGGGAGCGCACGCAGACGGTGGCACCCAGGTCCATGATCGCCTGGGTGTAGTCGGCGACGCGGTGCTTCGGGGTGTGTGCGGCGGCGTGCAGCCACAGTTGTTTTTCCACGGCGGTGTCGGCGGGATCGCCATGGATGCCGTGGTAGCGGGTCAGGACGCGCTTGACGTTGCCGTCAAGGATCGGAAAGCGCAGGCCGTGCGCCTGGGCCAGGATGGCGCCGGCGGTGGAGCGGCCGATGCCGGGCAGGGCGTTCAGCGCGGCGAAGTCGCGCGGAAGTTCGCCGCCGTGTTGCTCGACGCAAAGCTGCGCGGCCCGCTGCAGGAAGCGGGCGCGGCGGTAGTAACCCAGGCCGGACCACAGCGCCAGCACGGTGTCCTCGTCGGCCTCGGCGAGGTCACGCAGGGTCGGCAGCGCGGCTGTGAAACGTTCGAAGTAGCCGATGACGGTGGCAACCTGGGTTTGCTGCAGCATCACTTCGGACAGCCAGACACGATAAGCATCGCGGCGGCCCGGGACGGCTTCATGCTGCCACGGCAGATCCTTGCGGCCGTGCCGGTCGAACCAGTGCAGCAGCCGGCTGGAAACGCTGGCGCTCATGCAGCGGTACTCACGTCACCCAAGCTATTTCCCTGCGCCGGCTTTGGCCGGCGCCGCACTGCTGCCCGCTGCTGCGGGCACGTTTTCGGCAGCTTGCACGGTGAGCCCCTCGATATGCACGTTGCCAACGTCGACGGTGCCGAATTCGGCGTGGCCGCTACCCGGTGGCACCGCCAGTTGCGGAGTCTGCGGGTTGTTCAACTGGCTCCACCATTGCGCCAGCGCCAGCGGCGGCAGGCGCAGGTCGGCGTGGTTGTCGGGACCGTCGAGTTTCAGCGCCAGCAGCAGGGGGTTGTCCTGGTTGGCAGGGGTGAGTTGCAGGGCGATGTCGTACTGGCCCGCATCGGCGCGATCGAGCTTGCCGGCAAGGCTGGCGGCCGCGTCTGCGGCGCCGTGCCAGTGGGCGCGGCCGTTGAGGGAAAGCGTCACTGCGCTGGCCTGCGACAGATGCAGGCTGATGCTGTCCAGTTGCAGCGTGTTGCCTTCGATGTGCGGTGTTGCCGACATCCGCAGTTGCCAGGGAGCGTCGTTGACGGTGGCGGTGATCCACAGCGGAAATGGTTGTCCGGATACCAGGCTGCCGGCGCGCAGCGAGAGGTTGTCCAGCAGTACCTCGTTGCCGCGCACCAGGCTGCCATGCGTGATCTCCACGCCCGTATCGATGCGTGGCATGTTGAAGGGTGTGTCCCCGGTCTGCGCCGGCAGCGCGGCCATCCATGTTTGCAACGCGTCCAGATCGACCCGCGGCGAGTCGATCTGCAATTGCGAGATCACGGTGGGACCGCCAAAGAATGTGTGCCACGGCAGCGCCAGGCGACCACGCGCGGCCAGCAGGATCGGGGTGCTGCCGGCTTCGGCGCTGAGCGTGATGCCGCGCAACTCCAGCGCCGGTCGCGGGAACAGGCTGGGACTGGCGGGACTGGCCAGGCGCAGGTCCAACCCGGCAGCTCGTGCCTGGTTCTGCAGCATGGCGGTGAAGCGATCGGGTTGCAGCAGGACATAGACGGCGACGACCAGGGTGAGCGCAACGGCAGCGATGGCGCCGCCCGACACCAGCAGGATCAAACGCGTTCGGCGCGCCATCGGCTCAGCCCCGCCGGCCGGTGTCAGACATGGTCCCGATCCTGGCCGAGGCTCTCCGGCAGCAGTCCGTCGACGAATGCCTCGGCGTCGAACGTGCGCAGGTCGGTGGCGCTCTCGCCCAGACCCACGAAGCGGATCGGCAGGCCGAACTCGCGTGCGAGCGCGAAGACCACGCCGCCCTTGGCGGTACCGTCGAGCTTGGTCACCACCAGGCCGGTGACACCGACGATCTGATGGAACTGGCGAACCTGGTTGACCGCGTTCTGCCCGGTGGTGCCATCAATCACCATCAGCACCTCATGCGGGGCATCGGCGTCGAGCTTCTTGAGCACGCGGGCGATCTTGCCCAGTTCGTCCATCAGGCCGCCCTGGGTGTGCAGGCGGCCGGCGGTGTCGGCGATCAGCACGTCGGTGCCGCGTGAGCGCGCCGCCTGCAGCGCATCGAAAATCACGCTGGCGGCGTCCGCATCCTGGCCTTGCGAGACCACCGGCACCTGGTTGCGCTCGCCCCAGGCCTTGAGTTGTTCGACTGCGGCGGCGCGAAAGGTGTCGCCGGCCGCGAGCATCACCGCGCGTTTCTCGTCGCGCCAGCGCCGGGCCAGCTTGCCGATGGTGGTGGTCTTGCCGGCGCCGTTGACGCCGACGACCAGGGTCACGAACGGCTTCCTGCCGCCGACCTGCAATGCTTGCTCGACCGGCTTGAGCAGGGCGACCAGGGCCTGGCGCAGCGCCGCCAGCAGCGCCGCAGCGTCGGCGAACTCGCGCTTGTGCATGCGCTGGCGCAGGTTTTCGACCAGCTCGGTACTGGCCGCGACCCCGACATCGGCGGTGATCATCGTGGTTTCCAGTTCGTCGAGCAAATCGTCGTCGAGTTGCGGGTTGCGCACGAACAACGAGCCGAGACTGCGCGAGAACACGCTGCCCGACAGGCGTTCGCGCCAGCTACGCCGCGCGGGGGCGGTGGGCTCGGCAGCAGGAGCCACAAAACGCTCGGTGTCGCGCGCGGCGTCGGCTGGCGCCGGGACTTCTGCCAGTGCTTCGCGCAGCGCCGGCTGACCACCCTCGGGCACACCAGGTTCGGCCGGGGGCTGCGCCACGGGCGGTGGCGCTTCCTTGTCGGCGGGCGTTCTCTTCCAGAATTTGCGCATGACGCGGACGATTCAAAGACAATGGGCGGCATGCTAACACTCCGACCCATACCGCCCGCTGAGGGCGCCGGCGCATGAGCGCCACCCGCAAACCCGGCTCTGGCCGGATCCGCATCATCGGCGGCAGCCTGCGCAATTCGCGCTTGCAGGTGCCGGACCTGCCGGGTCTGCGCCCGACCCCCGAGCGCGTGCGCGAGACCTTGTTCAACTGGCTGGCGCCGATCATCGAGGGTGCGCGTTGCCTGGATGTGTGCGCCGGTACCGGCGCACTGGGCATCGAGGCGTGCTCGCGTGGTGCCGCCAGCGTGCAGTTCGTGGAGCGCGATGCGTGCGCGGCACAGGCGCTGCGCGAGAACCTGACGCGGCTGCAGGTCGACGCGCCGGTCTCGACGCTCGACGCGCGCGCCTTCCTGGGTGGCGTGGCGCAGGCGTTCGACGTGGTGTTCCTCGATCCACCCTTCGCCTCGGA
>JBDTEG010000129.1:0-63376 GCA_039922695.1 Rhodanobacter sp.
CGTAGCGCGGCCCGGGGATCCAGCCCCAGCCACGATAGGTATGTGCCCAGCGACCGTAGTGGTACGGCGCGTAGCCCCACTGCATCGAGTCGATCCAGGTCCAGCCCCACGGTGCGATGTAGGCCCAGTGACCGTCGCGGTAGGGCGCCCAGTCGACGGCAACGTTGCGCGGATACCACACGGCGCCATAGTCGGTGTTGTCCTGCCACTCGCCGTACTGGTCCAGATCCTGCGCGCCGACCATATCGTCAGGAACGTACTGATTGCTCTGGTACTGCGAATAGCGCTGCTCGCGCTGATCGACCCAGCCACCGAAACTGTCGCTGCTGCTGTCGCCGACATCGCTGATCGCGACGTTGGTGAGGCTGGAGTCGACGAAGCGGTAGCTGCGCCCGGCGAACACCTCACGCTGTGCGTTGTTTTCGCCGTACACGGTTGCTTTGCCCTCGAGCGCAGTGACCCGCGTGGCGTCGCCGTCGATGTCCACCCGGAAGTTGCCGGGCTGGTTGATCACCAGCGCTACCGTTGGCGTGTCGACTTCATAACTCTGGCCATCGTCCAGGTGGCGCACAGTCAGGTTCAGCGTGCCTTGGGTGAGCTCGATCTGTGCCATCTGTTCATTGAGGTCGAGCAGCCCCAGGTCGGTGCGGTGGGCCAGTCGCACCGTGGCGCCACCCAATTCCAGCTCGGCGCGGGCGTCGTCCCCACTGGAGAGCTTGTCGCCGGTGGTCAACGGTCGGTTGATGCTGGCGTCGCTCCAATCGGTCGCACCGGCCGGCAGCAAGCCGACGCCACCGCTGATCCATGACAGTCGCGCGACCCGGCTCGGGGCGTCAGAGCTGTCGTCGCCTGTGGTGGATTGTGCGTGCGCCAGGCCAGCAGCACTGAGCAACACGGCAATCGCCAGTGCGGCGCCAGAGCGTCGGATTGAAGCGATGAATTTTATGAATACCCGCATGACGCATTCCCCAGTGGACTGATGTCGATCGCACCCGGTGATCCGGGCGCATGGGTAGAGTGACGATTTGATTATGGGCATGCTCAAGGTTAGCTGCGCCTTAGTTCAGCGCCGAGCGGCAAGCGTGATTCAGCTGGCCGCCATGCGCGGTTCAGCCGCCATTTGGCCGGGGAACGTTGCCGGTGGCCGTTCCCACCGAGCGCATCCCGGGTTACCATTCGCCACGATCCAGCGGGTGTAGCTCAATGGTAGAGCTGTAGCTTCCCAAGCTACTGACGAGGGTTCGATTCCCTTCACCCGCTCCACTCCCCCGATCCGGCGATTTCCAGCTGTCACGAACCCATGGCGGATCCGATCGGTGCACAGCTGGTGACCCTGGGTTGGCGCGAGCGACTGGCCTTGCCCCAGCTCGGCATCGGCATGCTCAAGGCGAAACTCGATACCGGTGCGCGCAGCAGTTCCCTGCATGTCGACACGCTCCATGCGTTCACACGCGATGGCGCGACATGGTTGCGCTTCTCCCTGCACCTGGGACGGCGTGAACCTGAGGCGGTGTACTGCGAGGTGCCAGCGCTTGATCGACGCACGGTGACCGACACCGGTGGAAGGCGCACCGAGCGCTGGTTCATCCGCAGCGAAGTGCAGCTTGCTGGCCTGCGCTTCGAGGTCGACATCAATCTCACGGATCGACGGCATATGCTTTTCCCGATGTTGCTCGGCCGCAGTGCGCTGAATGGTCGATTCATCGTCGACCCGGCGTGCTCCTATACCCAACCGCGCCCGTCGTTGCCAGCCATCGGTGCGGCCAACATGAGTCCCGAATGAAGATTGCCATCCTTTCGCGCAATACCCGTTTGTATTCAACCAAGCGCCTGGTCGAGGCCGCGCGCGAACGCGGCCACGTGGTACGCGTGCTGGACCCGCTGCGTTGTTATGTGCGAATCGCCCCGGGTGCGGTGGCGATTCGCTACAACGGCAAACCGCTGCGCGACATCGATGCGGTGATCCCGCGCATCGGCACCTCGACCACGTTTTACGGCACGGCAGTCTTGCGCCAGATGGAAATGATGGGCGTGTACACACCGAACCCGTCCGATGCCGTGTTGCGCGCCCGTGACAAGCTGCGTTGCCTGCAGATCCTCGCCGGCCAGGGCATTGCCATGCCGGTGACCGTATTCGGCGACAACCCGGACGACACGGCCGACGTGCTGGCCTTGCTGGGCGAACCGCCGCACGTGATCAAGCTCAACGAAGGCAGCCAGGGCACGGGCGTGGTGCTGGCCGAAAAGCGCAGCGCGTCGCAAAGCGTGATCGAGGCGTTCCGGGGGCTGTACGCGAATTTCCTGGTGCAGGAGTTCATCGCCGAGGCGAAAGGCAGCGACATACGCTGTTTCGTGGTGGGCAAGAAGGTGGTGGCGGCGATGCAGCGGAATGCCAGCCCGGGCGAGTTTCGCGCCAACCTGCACCGTGGCGGCAGCGCGGTGGCGGTGGTCCTGGGTGCCGAGGAAAAGCGCATCGCGGTGCAAGCGGCCACGGCGCTTGGCCTCGGCATTGCCGGTGTCGACCTGCTGCGCTCCAATCGCGGACCGCTGTTGCTGGAGGTTAATGCTTCGCCCGGGCTGGAAGGCATCGAGGCCGCCACGGGTGTGGACGTGGCCGGCACAATCATGGCGCTGCTGGAGGATCGTACGGCCCGGCGCGCCTGACCGGCGGGATCCACCGAACCCCGCCATCGTCGTGGGTTAACCCTCGCCTAACCCGCAGGCCGCTATAAAACCCGGGCCATCGATCTGCGAGTACGCCATGTGACGGATGGCAGCTGATGTTGGCGGGGCAGTTGTTTGGGCCCAGGTGGGCGACGGCAAGTCGCGCATCTGGGCCTTTTTCTTGCCGATGCGCCGGGTTCACCCAAGCTTGATAAGCTGGTATCTCCAGCCGGCCCGTGTGCCGGCTGCGCAAGGAGTGACGCATGCGTGTACTGGTGATCGAAGACAACAGCGATATCGCGACCAACATCGGCGATTATCTGGAAGACCGGGGCAACGTGGTCGATTTCGCGGGCGACGGCGTGACCGGCCTGCATCTGGCCGTGGTGCACGATTTTGACGTGATCGTGCTTGATCTCACCCTGCCTGGGATGGATGGGCTGGAAGTGGCGCGCAAGTTGCGCCACGAGGCGCACAAGCAGACCCCGATCCTGATGCTGACCGCGCGGGACGCGCTGGAGCAGAAGCTGACCGGCTTCGAGTCCGGCGCCGATGACTACATGACCAAACCGTTCGCGCTGCAGGAGCTGGCCGCGCGACTGGAGGTGCTGGCGCGCCGCGGCAAGGGTCCGCAGAGCCGCGTGTTGAAGGTGGCCGACCTCACCTTCAACCTCGACACGTTGACCGTGAACCGCGAGGGCAAGTCGATCCAGCTGAACCCGATCGGCCTGAAGTTGCTGCAGGCGCTGATGGAAGCCAGCCCGTCGGTGGTGACCCGGCAGGACCTGGAACAGCGCGTGTGGGGCGAGGAGCTGCCCGACAGCGACAGCTTGCGCGTGCACATCCATGGACTTCGCGCGGCGATCGACAAGCCGTTCGAGAAGCCGCTGATCCACACCCGGCACGGCATTGGTTACCGCATGGTCGAGCCGGATGCAGTCCAGGCGTAAGCTCCGCTATCGCCTGATCGTCTCCTTCACGCTGTTCGGCTTCGGCCTCAGCGCGTTGTTTGCCGTGGCCTCGCTGTATGTGCGCGCCAAGGTCGAGAACCAGCTGATCAACGACAGCTTGCGCAACGATGTTGATCAAGCCGTGGACAATGCGATTTCGCATCCCGAGCGGCCATTCCAGTCGGAGTTGATCGAGGGCTGGGTCAAGAGCGATCGCACCCTCTACAAGATGCCGATGGCCTGGCAGAACCTGAGCAGCGGCGTGCACGACATCCGCGAAGTGGATGCCGATGGAAGGAAGCGCCACTACAAGCTCGCCGTTCAACGCAAGGACGGCATCATCGGCTTTACCCGCTATGACATCAGCCGCGAGGATCTCGGCAAGCAGCAACTGGTGTTGTCGCTCATCGGCTCGGTGTTGCTGTTCAGCCTGTTGTCGCTGGCGATCGGCCTGTGGCTGTCGCGCAAGGTCCTCAAGCCGGTCAGTGAACTGGCCCGGCGTCTGCGCGATTTCCGCAAGAGCGGCAAGGTCGACCCACTGGCCCCGCATTTTGCCGATGACGAGGTCGGCGAACTGGCGCATGCGCTGGACGAATATTCGGCCCGACTCACGGCGATGGTCGAGCGTGATCGCGAGTTCAACTCCGACGTCAGCCACGAGCTGCGCACGCCGCTGGCGGTGATCGCCAGCACCACCGAATTGCTGCAAGGTTCGCCCGATCTCACGGAGAAGCTCAGCGAGCGGCTGAAGCGGATCGAGCGTGCCTCGCGTCAGGCCACCGAACTGATCGAGGCGCTGCTGTTGCTGTCGCGTGCCGAGCGGCGTGGCCCGACCCGGGGCGAGACCACCGAGGTCGGCAAGGTGGCCGCCGACGTGATCGAGAGCCAGCGCCCGCAGATGCGCGGCAAGCCGCTCACGATCGAGCTGGCGGCGCGGGCGCCGGTCAGCGTCAACGCGCCGGCCTCGGTGCTGTCAGTGGCGCTCACCAACCTGATCGGCAATGCAATCAAATACACGCTCGAAGGCAGCGTGCGGGTGGAGGTCGGCGACGGACGGATCGAGGTCATCGACACCGGTCCGGGGATCAAGCCCGAAGATGCCGAGCGCCTGTTCCAGCGCGGGGTGCGCGGCGAAGGGGTCGGTGGCAGTGGTGCCGGCCTGGGTCTGGCGATCGTGCGCCGCCTGTGCGAATTGTACGGTTGGGATGTTTCGATGCGCCCGCGCAGCGACATGAACGGCGCGATTGCCTGCATCGTCTTTTCTTGAGACCTGCACGCGTCGACGCGCGTCAGCCCGACGGCGAGTCGAACAGATCCGCTTGCGCCTGGTAGCTGTCGCGATCAACGAAGCCGGCCAGACCCACGCCGACCAGTCGATAGCGGCTGTCCAGCGGACGCTCGACCCGCTCGCGCAGCGCGCAGGCGATAGCCGCCAACTCGTGGGCAGAGGTGGGACGGGTTGGCGGTGTAAGGCTGCGGGTCAGGGTGCGGAAGTCGGTGGTTTTCAGTTTCAGTACCACCGTGCGTGCGACGCGGTCCCGCTCGTGCTCATAGCCGGCCCAGGCCTTGTCGGCGAGACGGCGGATATGTGGTGCCAGATCGTCGAGCTTCAGATCGTGTTCGAAGGTGTCCTCGGCCGAGATCTGCAAAGTCGGACGTTCCGGTTGCACCGGGTGTTCATCGATGCCGTGCGCCAGCTCGTGCAGGCGTCGGCCCCAGCGGCCGAAGCGCTGCTCCAGCCCAGCTGCCGCGAAGACGCGCAGTTGGCCTACCGTGGCGATGCCGAGCGCGGCGAGCTTGGCTTCCATCACCTTGCCCACGCCGGGCAGGCGGCCCACCGGCAACGGCGTGAGGAACGCTTCGACCTGACGCGGACGGATGACGCACAGGCCATCGGGTTTGTTCCAGTCCGAGGCGATCTTGGCCAGGAACTTGTTCGGTGCCACGCCGGCCGAGGCGGTGAGCGCGGTCTCCTCACGGATCGCGGTGCGGATCGCTTCGGCGGTTGCGGTGGCCGAGGGCAGGCCGGTCCTGATCGTCGTCACATCGAGATAGGCCTCGTCCAGTGACAGAGGCTCGACCAAATCGGTGTGAACGGAGAAGATCTCCCGGATCTGCCGCGACACCGCCTTGTAGCGCACGAAATCCGGTGGCACGAACACCAGTTGCGGACATAGCCGCTCGGCACTGATGGCCGGCATCGCCGAGCGCACGCCGAACACGCGAGCCTCGTAGCTGGCCGCGACCACCACCGAGCGCGTGCCGCGCCAGGCCACCGCCACCGGCTTGCCGCGCAGTGAAGGGTCGTCGCGTTGCTCCACCGACGCGTAGAACGCGTCCATGTCGATGTGCAGGATCTTTCTTGGTGGTGCGGACATTAAGGCAACTGGGGAAAGCTGGTGCGTCGATTCTAGAGGCTGCTGCCGCTGTGGCGTGTCAGCAGTGACGGGCGGGATTGCAGGATGGGCTGGGAGCGGTTCGCGCTCAGCGCCAGAACGCAATGACGTCGGCGTCGTCACCCTGGTCTTCAGTCTCACTCGTCGGCGCCCGTGCGATCCGCAGCAGATGCCGGCCACTCGCCAGCGAGCGCACGTCGATCATGGCCTGCAGCGCGGGGCGCTCGGTGCGTGGGTCGCTGCCGATGTCATAGTGCAGCGCGGCCAGCGGCTGGCCATCCAGCGACACGGCGTGCAGGCGTGCGAGACAATCCAGCATGGCAGCTGCGCGCGCCTCGCCCGCGGGCATCGCGAGCGCGCTGGCGCACTGGCTCCGCTGGGCTGGCGCGTCGATCTGCGGTTGGTACGGTACGGTCAGGCGCAGGTAAGCGCCATCGATCACGGCACTCTGCACGAACGGGGTTGCCGGGCCGTGCAGTGCATCGCGCTGGTCGTCGTAATGGGAGCTGCGCAGCGAGCGTGAGTCGTCCACGCTGTGAGGAAAAAGTCCGTAACTGCCCGCCTGGGCGGGATGTGTCATGGCACGCATGCCGAATGTCATCGCCGTGAACAGCACCGCGAAGATGACGACGGTCATCAAATTGATGCGCCGCTCGCTGCCATGGCTGGCCAGCAACGCCATCACTTCGGAGCGTCGGCCGATGCCCGCGTGCGCGATCAGCCGGAACGTCTTCGCCAATGCGCGACGCGGCAAGCCGTTCCGGCGCAGACCCTGGCCGAACATGCGATCGATCCGGCGCGAGAGCAGCATCAACAAGATGATCGATGCGAGGCAGATGCTGAGCAGCAGGAACAGATTGACCCGCGCGCCGGTCAGCGTCGCGCCGATCAGGAGCAGAGTGAAAAGCACCGCGAACACCAGGCCGATCTGCAGCAGCCGCGTGGCCAGCATCACGCCGATGGCGAACACCACGGTGGCGCGGTTGTCGGCCCGTTCGATCGATTCTGCGGCGCAACCCCGCCGGCGCTGCTCGATTTCCCGCTGTATCGGTCCCATGCGCAGCTTTTCCCAGAGCACGCCGTCGGGGTAGACCGAGTGCATGCCGACCAGGGCGATCCAGTGTGCGCGCAGCAGCAGGTGCATGGCGAACGTTACCGCCAGGATCACCGCAGCGCTCTTGAGGTACAGATACAACGACAGACCTATCCCGGCCAGATCGGCGTCCAGCCGCGGCATCAGCGCGAACATCTGGTTATCCAGCCAACCTGGCAGCTGCAGCATGGCGAAGACGGCCACGCCGGAGATCAGCAGCTCGACTTCCCAGGTCGGCGTGGTGTGCCTCGGCAACTGGTCGGGATCTCGAGTCGCCGCGGCGGGCGTTTCGCTGTCGGTCATGCCGATGTGCTCCGGTCGATGGTGCCAGTGTCAGCTGGCTTCAGCATCATGGCAGGAGATCGGGGATGCAGCAGTACCCGATGCGCGCCGCTCGTCCAGGCGCGCTGCCAGCTGACGGGCGAAGCGCTCGGCCGCCTGCGTTTCGTCCGCAAGGAACAGGAACGGCTCGATCAGCTCCAGTTCCATGAGCAGGAACCGGCCTTCGCCGATCACGCCATCCACGCGGGCGTAGGCCGGCTTCCCGTAACCCAGCGCGGTGACTGCGGTCAGTGCCTGCGCTGCCGCCGCCAGGATCGCGTCGCCGGGTCGCGCGGGCACGGTGCTGCCACCGTGTTCACTTTGCACCCGGTAGTCGCCGGCAGCCGGTCGCTTGAGCACCGCGTGGCTGAATTCGCCGGCGAAATACAGCAGCGACCATTCGCCTGCGCTGGCGATCTCCGGCACGAACGGCTGCACCAGGTAGTCGAGCTGCGCTGGCAGTGCACCGATCGCGTGCATGAAGCTGGTGTCGCCGACGCGCCCGCGCAGCGTCTGCCATGCCCCCCCGCTGACCGTCGGCTTGATCACCAGCTGCTGCGTCGGCATCGACGCAAGCAGGTCGGGTAGTCCGGCGCTCCCGGTCAGTCGGGTCGGAATGACCGCGATGTCAAGCTGTGCGAGCTCGAGTAGATAGCGCTTGTCGCTGTTCCAGCGCAGCAACCGACTGTCGTTGATGGTGGGAACGCCGAGCCGGTCAAGCTGATCCAGCCATGCGAGAAACGCGGCGTGGTGCTTGTAGTAGTCCCAGATCGTACGGATCAGCACCGCCTCGAATTGCGACCAGTCCACCGCCGGCTCATTCCAGACGCACGATACCGGCTCGAGATCGAACTCCTTGAGTGCGTCAGCCAGGTGAGCGTCGTCCGACTGGATTTCCGGGAGGTCCGCCGACGTGGCAAAAGCGATTCGGCGACCGGGAGAGATGGCGGGCATGGCGGGACCTGAAGGCGATATGGCGGCCACCCATTCTGGCGACGGTTTGCCGGGGAGGTGGAGGAATATCGGTGGTGGCGTACTGGAGCGAGTGCCGGGCAGCAGTATCCACTCGATCATTCAGCGGGAGACCTGGCGTCAACCGGAATAGTGTTTCGACGCCGGCGGAATTGTCAATTTGCCACGGACGCCGCGGACGCCGCAGACCACTGCCGCCGTCCAAGGGTACATACGCGTCAGTGAGGATTTTCCTTGTCTGTCGTCGACCTGACTCGTGGGACTGGTGCAAGTACCACCCGCAATGGCAAGGTAGCCGTCGTGCTGACCGAACCTGCCAATGCCTATGCCCGGCGCCTGAATAGCTGGGACGCGGCAATGATCGTCATCGGCGGCGTGATCGGCGCGGGCATTTTCCTCACCCCGTCGACAGTGGCACGGCATACCTCGTCCTCGCTGGAGCTGCTGGTCCTGTGGGCAATCGGTGGCGGGCTGACTCTTGCCGGGGTGCTCTGTTACGCCGAACTGGGTGCACGGCGGCCGCAGGCCGGCGGCATCTATGTTTATCTGCGCGAGGCGTTCGGTCTGCTGCCGGCGTTCCTGTTCGGCTGGACCATGGCCTTGATCAACTACCCCGGCAGTGTGGCCGCGGTGGCAACGATGTTCGCCGAGTATCTTTGCACCGCGTTCGGCATCGCCGGAAGCTCGTTTGTGAAGCCGGTCGCGGTCGGCGCCATCGTCTTCATCGTGGGCATCAACCTGTTCGGCATCCGCGCCGGCGCCTGGATGCAGAACGTGTTCACCGTGCTGAAGCTGGCGGCGATCGCCTTGCTGGTCATCACCGGACTGGTGCTGGCCCATCAGCACCTCGGGCTGGCGCTGATTGGCAAGGCGGCGAAGCCCGCGTCGACCTGGGCCTTTGCCGGCGCGCTGCTGCCGGTGCTGTTTTCCTATGGTGGCTTCCACTACCTCAACGATCTCGCCGGCGAGGTACGCAATCCGCAGCGCACCTTGCCGCGCGCGCTGGGCATGGGCATGGCCGGCGTGGTGATCTGCTACCTGCTGGCCAACTACGCATATCTGGCCGGGCTCGGCCATGCCGGCCTGGCCGGCAGCAAGGCACCGGCGGCCGACCTGATGCGCCTGCTGTTTGGGGAACGCGGGGCCACCGTGATCGCCGTCGGCATCGCCTGTTCCACCTTCGGTTACTGCAGCATCGCGATCGCCGGCGGCGCGCGCGTGCTGCAGACGATGGGCGCCGACGGCGTGTTTTTCCGCGCGGCCGGGCGCCTTGATGCACGCACGCGGGCGCCGCAAGTGGCGCTGGTCCTGCTGGGCGCATGGGCGGTGGTGTTGACGCTTTCCGGCACCTTCGGCCAGTTGCTCAACTACACCACGGTGGGCGAGTGGCTTGGCCATGTGTTCGGCATCGGCACGCTGTTCTGGTATCGCAAACACTTCATCGACGATCCGGCGCCCTATCGGGTGCCGTTTTATCCGCTGTTGCCCCTGATCTTCGTGATTACCGTGTTCGGCGTGATCGTGGCCAGCGCGATCAACGCACCGGGCGATGCCGGCATGAGCCTGGTGATCATCGCGCTGGGCGTGCCGGTGTATTACGGCTGGCAGCGCTGGACGCGCCGGAGTTCACGCTGACGGCCATTCACGCGGCATACCCATAATGACTCCTTTCGCATGGAACGTGCTGTTGATGAAGCGCCTTGTGCCGCTCTGGCTGTGGCTTGGCTTGCTCGGTGGCTGTCATGCCGCCGGCGGACCGGCGCTGCCGGACCTGGAGAGTGCATCGTCCAGTCAGGTCAGCCTCGATCAAGTGCAGCGGACAGGCGTCGTCGAACACGCCAGCGACGGCGTGGCGCAGCGGCGCTACGTGTTTCAACCGGCCACCCATCCACAGATCGTGCTGAAACCAGCGGATGGAGCGTGGAACTGGTCTGGACTGGGCGAATTGCGCATTCGGGTGCAGAACGCCATGTCATGGCCGGTGACGCTTCGCGTCGAAGTCGACGGGACCGGCGGCCAGCGTCTCCAGGCCACGGTCGGCGTGCCTGCTGGCCCTGCACAGACTCTGGTGATTCCCTTGCACCCCACTTCGCCACGAGCGCAAGGCATGCAGGTGGGCCCGCCGATGCCATTCGCCAATCATGGTGAGCTCACCTTGCTGGCGACCACGGTCGAGGGTGCGCTGGACCGGCATCAAGTCCGCGCGATCAGGCTGGAAGTACCTTCTCCCCAAGCCGCGCAGACCTTGTTGTTCGGGCAGGTGGACACCGTCGCCGGCGAGGCCACGCTGCACAACGCCTACGCCGGGATCGTCGACCGTTATGGCCAGTTCACGCGAGCCACGTGGCCGGAGAAGGTCGCCAGCGATGTGGCGCTGCGGGTCGCCGATACGGTCACGCTGCCTGACCGCAAGATTGGCGGGGTGGATGCTTACGGCGGACGTCTGGACGTCCAAGGCCTGCACCAGACCGGCTGGTTCCACGCGCAGAAGCACGGCGACCGGTGGTACCTCGTGACGCCGGCAGGCCACGCGTTCTTCTCGCTGGGCGTCAACGCGGTGGCGTCCGATGGCGGGCGCAGCTATGTGCAGGGTCGCGAGTTCATGTTCCGTGATTTGCCGCCAGACGGTGGCCCATGGTCCGCGTTCTACGGCAAGGGCGACAGCCGCCGTGCGGAGCAGGGTGCCAGCGCCGGCATCGGCGACAACCATGGTCGCTGGTTCGATTTCTACGCGGCCAACCTGTATCGCGTCGATGGCGGCAACTGGCTGGCCGCGTGGCGCCGGCGCACGCTCGATCGCTTGCAGGCGTGGGGGTTCAACACCATCGGCAACTGGAGTGACGCCACCTTGGGCCAGGCGCACCGGCTGCCGTACACGCGCTCGATCAATATCGCCGGTGATTACGCCAACGTGGCCAGCGGTTATGACTACTGGGGCCGCATGCCCGACCCGTTCGACCCGCGTTTCGTGCAAGCCGCCCAGGCGGCGGTGGCGAAAGGGAGCGCCGGCGTGCGCGATGATCCGTATCTGCTCGGCTACTTTGCCGACAACGAACTGGCCTGGGCCGGCACGGGACCCCAGGGTCGCTGGGGCTTGGCGCTTGGCACCCTCGCCGGTGACACCAAAAGCCCGGCCAAGCAGGCCTTCATCGCGGCGCTGAAGAAGGAATACGTCTCGCCGGAAACCCTTGCCTCGGCGTGGGGAATCGCGCTGACCTCATGGGATGCGCTGAACACCACCGGCTTCCGCGCGCCGCTGCCGAGCGAGGCACATCCGGCCATCGCCGTCGATTACAGCGCGTGGCTGCGCCGTTACGCCGATACGTACTTCCGCGTGGTGGCTGCGGCGCTCCGACATGAGGATCCGCATCACCTGTTCCTCGGCGGCCGGTTCGCGGTGAACACCCCCGAAGCGGTCGCCGCGTGCGCCGAGTACTGCGACGTGGTCAGCTTCAACGTCTACGCCGACCTTCCCCGGGACGGCTTTGACGCCGCCGCCATGGGCAAGCTCGACAGACCCGTGCTGATCAGTGAGTTCCATGTCGGCTCGGCCGACCGCGGGCCCTTCGGTCACGGCGTGGTTTCCGTGGCCAGCGAGGCCCAACGCGGTCCGGCGTACGCACGCTTCGTCGCTGCAGCGGCGGAAGATGCGCATATCGTTGGAGTGCACTGGTTCCAGTACGCGGACCAGCCGGTCAGCGGACGGCTGCTTGATGGCGAGAACAGCCACATCGGCCTGGTGGGAATCACGGATATCCCGTTCGGCGGGTTTGTCGACGCGGTACGGGCGGCAAACCTGCGCCTCGTCCAGCCGCAAGGCGCCGATCAGGATCGCGCGGCGAGCCGTTGAAATTCCGCGATCGGTTATGCTGGGGAACCACGTGGCCATCGTGCGGTCGATGGAACTCGTGTACTCCATCACATGGGATAGTCCAACATGAATCTGCTCCGTTCCTCGCTTGCTGCCTCCCTCATTGCCGCAGCAGGACTCTCGGTCCTTCCCGTGTCACCAGCGCATGCAGCCGACGACTTGGGCGGCAGCCCCGTGACCGGAGTGTGCCTGCTCTCCCGTGAGGCGGTGTTTGCCCAGTCCAAGATTGGCCAGGCTGCCAGCCAGCGCCTGGGCCAGTTGGCGGAGCAGGCGCGCAGCCAGCTGGCAACTCAACGCACGCCGCTGGATGCGGATATCAAGGCCTTTCAGACCAAGGCTGCAACCTTGAGCGAAGCCCAACGCCAGCAGCAGGGGGCGGGGCTGCAACAACGCATGCAGATGTTCCAGACCCAGGCCAGCGAGCAGAACGACCGCATCCAGCTCACCCGCGCCAAGGTCATGCGCCAGATCGGCCAGGACGCGGAGCCGGTTGTCGCCACCGCCTACAAGAGTCACCACTGCGGGCTCCTGCTGAACCGTGATGCGGCGCTGGGCGGCAACATGACCAATGATTTGACCAAGGACGTCGTCGAGGGCCTGGACCGCAAGGTCACCACCATCAGCTTCAATCTGGAGCCGCTGCCGGCCAAGGGCGCGACAGGCAACGGCGCGGGCAAGTAAGAGTTTTCGAATGACTTTCCACCATGCTTACCCGATTGGCACGCCGGGGCAGCCTTGGGACGAGGCGGAAATCGCCGCCTGGCGGGTGCGCCAGCACGTGCAGCGCAGCTACGAGACCGACGTGCTGCGCCGGATCGAAAGCCTGCGCGGGCACTTCGATGTGTCGCAATACGGCCAGCTGGAGTATCCCTCCGGCATCTACCCGCTGTTTGCGGTCAGGAGCCGCAACTGGCGTGACGAATCCCCCGTGGTGCTGGTGACCGGGGGTGTGCATGGTTACGAGACCAGTGGAGTGCGCGGCGCGTTGCAATTCGCGCAATTGCACGCGGCCGGCTACGGCGGCCGGGTAAATCTGCTCATGGTGCCTTGCGTGAGCCCGTGGGGCTACGAGCGCATCCATCGATGGAACGCCGACGCACGCGATCCGAACCGCTCATTTCGCGAAAACAGCCCCGCCCAGGAGTCGGCGGCCCTGATGAGTCTGGTCGCGCCCATCCGCGGGCGCACGCTGATGCATATCGATCTGCATGAAACCACCGACAGTGACGAGACGGAGTTCCGCCCGGCATTGGCGGCGCGGGACGGCGCGGCGTATGTGCCGGGTCAGACTCCGGACGGCTTCTATCTGGTCGACGACAGCGTGCATCCGCATCCGGCGTTTCAACAGGCGATCATCGATTCTGTCGCCAAGGTGACCCACATCGCGCCGGCCGACCAGCACGGCCAGATCATCGGTTCCCCCGTGTTCGGCTCGGGCGTGATCCGGTATGCATTGAAGGAGCTCGGCCTGTGCGCCGGTATCACCGGCGCCCGCTACTCGACCACCACCGAAGTCTATCCCGACAGCCCGCGCGCCACGCCCGAGCAGTGCAATGCGGCGCAGGTGGCGGCGGTATGCGCGGCGATCGATTTCGCGCTGGCCCACCCGGCTCGGGCTTCGCTCCGCGAGTGAAGCCGGATGAGGCGGGCTGGCGCCGCGAGTGATCGGCGGCCATGGCTGACAGCGGGCTCCACTGCTGGTTCGAACAACCAATGCCTGCCAGCCTTGTGCGTTGCACGGTACGCGGGATGCCGCAGTGCCCTGGAAAGTCGCATGTATCGCGCGTAGCCGCAATCGACGACTGGTGGCGCCCTCGAAAAGAAACCCGCAGAGGGGAGTCTGCGGGTTTGGGGTCCGTCTGTGAATGTGTGGAGGGGAGGGGGAGCCTCGCCACACGGTGGGAATCATGTCTCACGACATGGACATTAATGTACTTGACGGTTTGTTAATGGCGCGTGACTGAACTTGCTTGACTATGGTCACGCGTGAACGCGTGCTTCGGCGTTCGACGCCGCGGCATCCCGGGCTTGATAATGGCGTCCCGGAAAGTGTCGTTCCTGACCCAATGATGCCCGTAGATACCGTCGCCGCCAACCGCAGCATGGACTATTTTGCCGACCACACCCAAGTGTGGTTGTTCGGATACGGCTCGCTGATCTACAAGGTGGACTTCCCGTACATCGAACGGCGCCCGGCAAGCATCCGGCATTGGTCGCGGCGTTTCTGGCAGGGCTCGCATGACCATCGTGGCACGCCCGACGCGCCGGGACGCGTGGTCACCCTGGTTCCGCGGCGCGACGCTGTCTGCATCGGGATGGCCTATCTGATCACCCCGGCGGTGTTCGCCCAGCTCGACGTACGCGAGAAGAATGGCTATCTGCGCTTTGCCACCGAGCTTCGACTGGGCGAGGACGAGCAGGCCGAGGGGCTGGTGTACATCGCCACGGCGGAAAACGCGGCGTTCCTGGGGCCGGCGCCTGAGGCGGAGATCGCCGGCCATATCGCCGCGTCGTCCGGCCCCAGCGGGCCAAACCGCGACTACCTGCTGCAACTTGCCGCGGCGCTGCGCAAGCTCGACGCAGATGACCCGCACGTATTCGAGATCGAGCGCCACCTGCTGGACCTGGTTGCGCGCGAACGGAATGGCGACGAAAACTGAAGCGCTGACCTCAGGAGGGATTCCTGCGCTCGGGGTACGCTCCTGCGTGCCGACCCGAGCCCATAGTCGCATGACCGGGTGCATGCGAATGTTTTACGCTGCAGGCCGGTCTTCCGTGGATGCCGCGATGTCCGAGCTGCTTGCGTTTCGCCCGGTCGGGCATGTGTCTGGCGCCCGCACGGTGCTTGCGATGTGGCTGTTGTGTGCTGCCGCCGTGACCCACGCCACCGAGCCGCCGCCGCCGCGGGTGCAACTGGCTGATGGCTGGATCGAGGGCAAGCGCGCGTCGGCGGCCGGGATGGTGCTGGATGAGTTCCACGGCATTCCGTACGTCGCGCCGCCATTGGGCGCGCTCCGCTGGCGGCCACCACAGCCGGTCAAGCCGTGGAGGAACGTGCTTCAGGCGAAGCAGTTCGGGCCGCGCTGCATGCAGCTGCCGCTGTTCGGCGACATGGTGTTTCGCTCGCGTGGCATGAGCGAGGATTGTCTCTACCTCAATGTCTGGAAGCCCGCGCGCGGGAACGGCAAATTGCCGGTGCTGGTGTATTTCTATGGCGGCGGATTTGTCGCCGGCGACGGCTCTGAGAACCGCTATGACGGCGCCAGCCTGGCCAGCAAGGGCATCGTCACGATCACCGTGAACTATCGCCTGGGAGTGTTCGGCTTCTTCGCACTGCCAGCGCTGGCCGATGAGTCGCCACGACACGCCGCAGGCAACTATGGTCTGCTGGATCAGGTCTCCGCGCTGCGCTGGGTGCGCGCCAATATCGGCCGCTTCGGCGGCGATCCTTCGCAGGTCACGATTGCGGGCGAATCAGCCGGTTCGATCGCGGTGAGTGCATTGGTGGCGTCGCCGCTGTCGCGCCATCTGTTCGCGCGTGCGATCGGTGAAAGCGGCGCCCAGATCGCACCGATCGAGACTTTATCGCTGGCCAGGATGGAACAGCAGGGAAATGCATTCACGCGCACGCTGGGCGTCGACTCGTTGAACGCGCTGCGTGCGCTGCCTGCAGACAGGCTGCTGCAGGCCACGCGCGAGCAGAACGGCGATGCCGATGTCGATCTGGACGGCTGGTTCCTGCGCGAACCGCCTGCGATCACCATGGCGCAAGGCAAGCAGGCGCAAGTTCCGTTGCTGCTGGGCTCCAATTCACAGGAGGACTTCTACACGGCCATCCTGAAGAAGCACCCTCCGACGCCGACAAACTATCGTGTGGCCTTGAAGCGGCTGTTCGGCACCCAGGCGGACGAGGCGCTGACGTTGTATCCCGGTGCCGACGAAGCGCAGGTGCAGCAGTCGGCCACTGCGCTGGCCGCTGACATGTTCATCGCCCACACCACCTGGCGCTGGATGGACTTGCAGAGACAACACAGTGATGCGCCGGTGTATTTCTACTATTTCGCACAACCGCGTCCGGCCAAACGCCATCCTGTACCTGGCGAGCAAGTGGATGCCGGCGCGGCGCACAGTGGCGAGATCGAGTACGCGCTGGGCAACCTGGCCAGCAACCAGGTATACGCGTGGACCGCCGCGGACAAGCGTACCTCGGCCACCATGGAAGGCTATTTCGCGCAGTTCATCAAAACCGGCAACCCGAACGGCGCGAGCCTGCCGCCATGGCCTGCGGTGCGTGAGTCCGACGGGGGCATCCTGCGCCAGGTCATTGCGGCACATACCCGCACCGAGGTCGACCGGGGCGCGGCGCGGCAGGCGTTCCTGCAGCGATTCTTCAGGAACCACCCCGACCCGCTGTAGGCTCAAAACACGGGCGCGAGAGCGTGCGGCATCTTGTCGCGCCGCTGCCGTGATCGCCAATCCATGGCTTTAGTCATGGGTGTCCGCGAGGCGCATTGGGTAGGATCGGGGTTCCCCCAAGAAGAGTTCATGTCAATGAAGACCTCCCTCTCCCTGGCGATGACCATCGCGTTGTCCAGTTCCGTCGCAGCGTTTGCCGACACAGGCTCGGACAAGCACGAGTCTGGCCGTGGCGGGGCGCAGGAAAACACGGTGGTGACGGATGTCATCATCAATCCGTTCTTTGCCGAAAGCACACTGCCGCTGCACTACCCTGCGTTTGACCGGATCAAGGACGCCGACTTCGCGCCCGGCTTCGACCGCGGCGTGGTGGATCAGCTGAAGGAAGTCCAGGTCATCGCGCAGCGAACGGCGGCGCCGACGTTCGACAACACCATCATCGCGCTGGAACAGTCCGGGCAGATATTGAAGCGCACCTCGACCGTGTTCTTCAGTCTGGCCGGCGTGGAAAACAGCGACGCGCGCAAGGCTATCCAGGCCGAGTACGCGCCCAGGCTCTCGGCGCATCGCGATGCAATCATGTTGAATCCGGCGCTGTTCGCACGAATTCAGCAGCTGTACGACACCCGCACGGACCTGGGCCTGGATGCAGACGGCCTGCGTCTGATAGAGCGTTACCACACCGATTTCGTGCGTGCGGGCGCCAAGCTGGCCGATGCCGACAAGGCGCGCCTGAAGCAGGTCAACGGCGAGCTGGCGAAGCTTGGCACCACTTTCAACCAGAATGTGTTGGCCGAGGTGAATGATTCGGCGCTGGTGGTCGACACCAGGGCGGAGCTGGCCGGCCTCACCGATACGCAGATCGATGCCGCCGCGGCCGCCGCCAAAGCCAAGGGCATGGACGGCAAATACGCCATCGCCCTGCTCAACACCACCGGCCAGCCGCCGCTGTCGCAGCTGGAAAATCGTGCGCTGCGCGAGCGCCTGTTCAGGACCTCGATGGTGCGCGGCAGTCGCGACAATGCGTATGACAACACCGCCATCGTGTCGCAGGTGATGACGCTGCGCGCGGAGAAGGCGAAGATGCTCGGCTATCCGACCTGGGCCGCCTATGTGCTGGCCGATGAAACCGCGAAGACTCCCGAGGCTGTCAACGCGATGCTCAGCAAACTTGCGCCGCCAGCGGTGGCGAACGCGAAGCGCGAAGGCGCGGCGCTGCAGGCGATGATCGACAAGCAGCAGGCGGCCAGGGGAGAGCCGACCTTCCAGCTTGCGCCGTGGGACTGGGCGTACTACACCGAGAAAGTGCGCGCCGACAAGTACAACTTCGACGAGAGCCAGTTGAAGCCGTATTTCGAGATGAAGAACGTGCTCGAGAACGGGGTGTTCCATGCTGCCGGCCAGCTTTACGGCCTCAGCTTCAAGCAGCGTACCGACCTGCCGGTCTACAACCCCGATGTGCTGGTGTATGACGTAATCGACGCCGACGGCAAGCAGTTGGCGATCTTCCTGGCCGACATGTACGCACGCCCGTCCAAGCGCGGTGGTGCGTGGATGAACTCCTACGTGCAGCAGTCGGCGCTCACCGGCTACCTGCCGGTGGTCGCCAACCACCTCAACATCACCAAGCCGACCAGCGGCCCGACCCTGCTGACCTGGGACGAGGTGACCACGATGTTCCATGAGTTCGGCCATGCCCTGCATGGCATGTTCTCGGACGTGAAGTACCCCTACTTCAGCGGAACCAGCGTGCCGCGCGACTTCGTCGAGTTCCCCTCGCAGGTCAACGAGATGTGGGCCGACTGGCCGAGCGTGCTGGCCCACTACGCCACGCACTATCAGACCGGCGCAGCGATGCCCAAGGCACTGCTCGACAAGGTGCTGGCCAGCTCGAAGTTCAACCAGGGTTTTGCGACGACGGAATACCTCGGCTCGGCGATGCTCGACCAGAGCTGGCACCAGGTTGGCGCAGACAAGGTCCCCGGGGCCGACGGCGTGATGGCGTTCGAGGCCGCTGCGCTGAAGGCGAACGGCACCGACTACTCGATGGTGCCGCCGCGCTACCGCACGCCGTACTTCAGCCATATCATGGGCGGTTACGCGGCGGCCTATTACGCTTACATCTGGTCGGAGGTACTGGATGCGAACACGGTGGAGTGGATCAAGGCGCACGGTGGCCTGACCCGCGCCAACGGTGATCGCTTCCGTGCGACCCTGCTCTCGCGTGGCGGCAGCAAGGACGCGCTGCAGCTGTTCCGCGACTTCGCCGGCCACGAGCCGCAGATCGAGCCGTTGCTGAAGCGCCGCGGGCTGGATGGCAGCGTCGACTGATCGAAGTCTTCCCGCGGAACCGTCGATCTGCCCGGGGCGATCCGGACAGCTTCAGGTTTTCGTGTGCTTGACCGTACTTTCCCCGGAAACGGCGGAAAGCTCCCGTTGTTCGGCAGGCAGGCCAGATGTATAAGATGGCCTGTCCAGGGGAGCCTGCTCATGACATTGAATCGACTCACCCTGTTGGCCGCGCTGCTGGCGAGCCTGCTCGCGCCGAGGCTTGCCTGCGCCTCCTCGCAGCAAGTCGCTGCACACGCCGAGTTTTACCCGTCGCCCGATCCCGCGCTGAAGGCGCTGCCGTTCTCCGAAGCGGTGCGCGCAGGCGATCTCCTGTTCGTTTCCGGCGAGATCGGCGCGCAGCCGGGTACGATGCGTCTGGTGTCTGGCGGCATCACGGCCCAGGCGCGGCAGGCGATCGAGAACGTGCGCGGAATTTTGCAGCGTCACGGTGCCACCTTGGGCGACGTGGTCGCTTGCACGGTCTTCCTTGCCGACATGAAGGAATGGCCCGCCTTCAACAACGTTTATCGGGAATTCTTCAAGCCGCCATTCCCCACCCGCAGCGCGACAGGTGCCACGGGCCTCGCGCTCGGTGCACGGGTCGAGTTGCAATGCACGGCCTACGTACCGGGTGCGCGGTAGACAAGCAGAACGATCACTTCATCGTTTGAGACCCAGGGGGTTTGCCGCCTCGGGCTGTTGGCATTCGCCCATCGCATGCCTTTGCCGCGTCGCTGATTGCCGCCGGCCGACACTGTCGGATCGAACGGCGTGGTCTGAAATTGCGCGAGCGCAGGGTGCAGATCAGTGAATCGACGATGGATCTCGCTACCGACACGACCGGTCTGCGCCACCGTGGGCGTGATGCCTGCCGGGGTCGACGCGTACGTATGTCGCTCAGCGCGCCGGTGATGTGCTGGCTGCGCCAAGAATCGGGCCGCCGTTTTCGACCTGTACCAGCACGGCAGTGGCCAGGCCGCCCTGCGATGGCGGCACGGCATATGAGCGCGGGTTGCCGTTCCAATTGCCGAGATGGACCAGTTCGCGTACCACGTTGCGCTGCGGCAGCGTGCGCCCACGGTTTTCACCGGCGCCGATCGGAACGTTGAGTGTGCGTGGGTCGTAACGCACCAGCCACACGTCGCAGCGGGCGCCGGGTTTGCCCGCGCCCACGGTGAGCTTGTCGTTGCCCCATGACACGGACGGACCTCGCATGCTGGCCTGGGCGACTGCCTGCTCGAGCCTTGTGCGATCGACACCCACCAGATCCGTCTGGCCGTCTATATAGACTTGCGGCGTCCATACCTGGTTGCGCCTGTGATGTCGGGCATAGGCCCATTGGCGATCGGTATAGGCGGCGCTGGCGAATGTGTCCTTCCAGCCGAAGTTGTCCCAGTAGGTCAAGCTCCAGTTCAGCGCAAGGATGCCCGGCTGGCCGGCAATCGCGTTCAGGTTGGCTTCGGCTGGCGGACACGACGAGCACCCCTGGCTTTGGAACAGTTCGACCACCACCAGTGGCGGCGGATTTGCCGCGGGCTGCTGCGCATGCACGATGACGCCCGGGACCAACAGTGCCAGCAGGCAGAACAGCGAGGAAAGGGACTTGGTCATGGCGAACGCTTCCGTCGGTACGTACGGCGGTCACAGTAGCGCGCGTCGCCTGTAAACACTTGTCGGAACGTGCGCGTGGTTACTTCGGCGTCACGGGTATCCAGAATTCGATGACCTTGGCGTCGCCATGCAGGCGGGTTGGCAGCGGCAGCGGGATTGGTGCGGCCTGGATGAAGGTCGCCTGGCGGCCCAGCCAGTCGGCCAGCGCGCGGGCGCATGTCTGGGCCTGGTCGTTGGAAGCGTTGTACAGCAGCACCGGACGAGGCCAGCTCGCCGGTTGTCTATGTCCGGCGTTGCGAGCGGTCTGGGTCACGTTCTCGATGCCCGGGATGCTCAGGCCGAACGTGCCGAGCTGACGCATCAAATGACTGGCCATCGCGCGCTGGCTGTCGTCGTAGATCTGAATGTAAACCACGAATGGTCCGGGTGTCGCGCTCGCCGTGGCGCCGCAGGCCTGACGGACGTCCGTGCCAGCGACTTCAGTGCCTGCTCCGGCAGATGGCGCTGCTTCCCCGACGGTTCTGGTGGCAGCGCTTCCCGCATGGGAGGCGGGGCTGGGTAGAGGCACCGCCTTGGGTGCCCGGGGCGGAGGCGCGGCGGAAACTTCGGCGGTCTCTCCTGCCGATGGTGCCGGCGCCTGGGCCGCTGCACTGACCGGATGGCCCGCAGAGGCGGTGGGACTGAGTGGTGCGGGCCCCTCGGCGGGCGGCGGTGGAGGGGCCGCGGCACCCGACGCAGGGACAACGGCTTCGGGTGCGGTGGGCGTCGGGGTGGCGCTCGCCACCCGCGCCGGCTGTCCGGATTGCAGGCTGCCGAACCATTCGCCCACCGAGAGCAGCGGTTGCGGCGTGGCGCTGGCATAGCCGAGCATGGATCTTCGCCAGCCCGATGGTTCGGTGGCAGCCGCCCGCAACGCAGCGTAGTCGAGCAGGCAACGCTGGTTGAGCGGGTTGTCCGCGGTGAGCAGCCCACAGGAATGATTCAACTGGTCGGCCAGTCGATTCATTACATGCGGGATGCCGCCGGTCTTGCCGGACTGCTCGAATTTCTGCATCAACGCGTACAGCCTGACGTGCATCTTCGCGTCGTAGGGCTGGTCCGCCTCCAGATCGGTCTGGATTGAATCGGCTTCGCTCTGCTGAGTCTGTGCGCCCTGCTGCTCGCTGCGAACATCCTGCTGGTGCGAGTCCCAGGTTTGCCAGCCTGTCACGGCGACCGTGGCAATGGCGCCCAGGCTGAGCGAGGCGCCAATGGTGGCCCCGATGCGCTGGCGCCGGGTCTGCGCCGTTTTCTGTTCTTCGTCGGAAACGACACTGACGCGGGCAATACTGCCTTCCCCGGCCAGCGACGGCAGCAGCTTGATCAGGGCCGCGTCGAGCGGTGCGCCCAGGGTGACTCCGAGCTGGCAGTAGCTTTCCCATTGCGACTCGTCGAAGAACTGCTCGGCAGTGCTCTGCTGCGGAAAATCGCGATGACCGTCGGCATAGCCGGCGACGTCCAGTGGCAGTTCACATACGAGGCGGGGTTTGACCACCAGCAGGCAGCCACTGGCGCCGCTGGGGTAACTTATCCGGGCCAGGAGCAGGTGCTGGCTACCCGGACAGGGCGTGATGCTGTCCGGCGTTCCAAGTCGCGCGCGCAGGACGGCGCTTGCGCTGGCCGGCAGACTGGCCGGATCGATGAAGTCGATCGCAATGTCCATGTCGATACGGGCCTTGCGCGTCAGATTCTCCAGATCGGCGAACACATAATTGGCATCGGCCCCGCAGTCGGCAAGCACGATCAGGCTCAGCTCGCGCTTGAGCAGGCTGTAGATGCCGGTGTTGTCGAAGTGGCCGCCGTCGGAGAGGTACCACACTGGATTCTGCAAGCCCGGGAATCGCGCCAGCATTTCCTGCAGGGCCGCGCGTGTCTTGCCCAGGTGCGACCACCACCAGCTCTTGCGACCGAGATGGTTGGCCCACCAGTAACCGAGCCGCAGTCCGCTCAGGAAGAACAGCGCGGCGGTGCCGGTGCGCGTCAGCGATCCCATGCCCGAACCGGCGGCGGCGCCAGAGATCGCGATCCATTCGGCCAGGCTGGTATGGCCGATCGAGCTGGCCGTTTGCGCGTGTGGCCTGGCAGGTCGGGTACCGGTCTCCAGGCCCAGTGCGCTGATGCTGAGGTAAACGCCCTTGCGGTCGGCATTGTAGGTGTCGGTGCGGTCGTCGATGGTCTGGTTGATGCAGCAGTTGATCAGGTGGATCGGGCCGCCATGGGCGTGCGGAACGTAGGCAGGCAGGTCGACGTCGTCGCCCTCGAGCAGGTCGGTCAGTTTCTGCACCTTGGCCGCATTGCCAGGAGTCCTGTCGGACAGCGGTGACACCGGGAAGCGGACGGCTTCATGCGCGGCCCGGTGGTCGTGACTGTTGCCCACTGCTACATAGGTGCGGGCGATACGCGAGCGATAGAACGCGTGCAGTGACGAGCGGTTGATCTGCTGCAGGTTGCGACCGGTCAGAACGATATAAGCCAGACACGGGAGGAAGACAGTCAGCCAGCGTAGCCATGCCTCGGCGGCGGGCGTCTGCGGAAAACCCGGAAACCAGCTGACCAGCCAGTGCATCCAGTCTTCAGTGGCCGAAACGCGCGCCATGAAGACGAAATACTGCAAGGCACTGAGCCAGAACAGCGCCAGCACGCCGATCAACAGCAACCCGCACACATTGGCCAGCAGCGCCAGCGGCAGCTGCGCCGTCCCCTTCTTGTTGGCCCGCGATTGCACCATGGGCAGGGTGAAGCGGGCCACCGCGACCAGTAATGCCGCCAATCCAGCGCTGGTAAGTAGGGATCCGTTCGGCGACTCGTTGCCGACCTGATCAGCGAGATACCAGCTGAGCAGGTCGGCGCCCCCGAGCACGAGCAACAACAACACGTATTTCAGTGCCTTGCTGAGGCCGACGGTATAGCGCACCCGATCGCGCGCGGGGCGTGCGCGGCGCCGCAGAAGCCACAACCGGGACAACGGTACCGCCAGCAGGATCAGCCCGATCACCAGCATCGCAGTTCTGCCATGCCGTATGTCGGCGGCCATCGCGATGTGTCGCCAAACCAGATACACCCCGATCAGAGCGGTACTGATGCAGGTGATGAAATCGTTGAGAACCGTGCCGTCCCGTGGATCCCGTGACCACCAGTAGGTGAAGGCCATGAACACACCCAGCCAGAGGGGGAGCAAGGTCGCCAGCCACCAGAAGCTGCCGGGGTCTCCACGATAGCCCAGCAGGTGCGGCAGCACGATCAGGCATGAGAGCAGCGCGGCGAGCGTGGTCACCTCGAACTGGGTGGCGATGAAGCCGCGCAACTGCCCGGCCCAGGTCTGCAGCAGATCGCGGGCGCCGGCGGGAACCAGATAGCGACCGTTGCTGCGCAGCCACCACAGCAGCAGCGACTGGTCATCGGCCAGTGCCTTCTCGACCTGTTCCGGCTTCACCTTGGCGCTGAACAAGCGGCCGAATGCGGCGCCTGCATAGCCGCCCCCGGACACCGTCGACATGTAATCGAAGCGCCGCAACACACCGTTTTTTGCCAGCGCCCGCAACAGCCCGATGCAGAATGTGGCGCTGCGCACGCCACCCCCGGACAGCGCCAGTCCGATCGTGGGCTCATCCCAGTCGATGTCGTTCAAGCGGCGCCGATCCGCCAACGCCACCTGTTCCTGTGGCGGGATCGGATGAGGAGGACCTTGTGCCTGCGTTGCCTCAGCCATGAACAGCCTCCCCAATGCAGGTGCCAAGTGGCCAGAGATACGGCGAGACTCTTATGCGCCGGTTGCCGCGCCTCGACAAGTGCCGCCGCAGGGTCGCGGGGGCGATCCACGGGCAGCTGAGGCGGTGGGGAAAGGCGTGCTTTGCGACGGGTCCGACGCGCTCTGCGATTATCGCTGTCCTTGGCCACTTGGCGCCAATCGTCTGCATGGCTTGAGGTGAAATGCACTTGGCGTCATCCGTCACGCGGTGCCGACAGACGAGGCAGGCAGAATACGGACATCGCCATGACCCGGCGACCACCCGGAGGACGATCCATGTTGATAACCATCCTGATTATCGTGCTGATCCTGGCGCTTGTCGGCGGCCTGCCCACGTGGGGCTATTCGCGCTCATGGGGTTACGGTCCCAGCGGAATCCTCGGCGTGATCGTGATCATCCTCATAATTCTGTGGTTGCTCGGCCGGCTGTAACGAACCCACTGTCGCGCGCCGCCGAGCTGTAATTCGGCGACGCCAGTGTGCCGTGGCAGCAGGATAGGAGGTTCACGAACGGGCTGGTAGGGTATTGACGATGACGTTGCTGACCTTCATCCCGGATACGGCGTTCCATGCCTGCTGCTGCCCTTCCTGCTGACGAGGAGCTGCGCCTGGCGACACTGCGCGCGCTAGGCGTGCTCGACAGCGGGTTCGAACCGCTGTTCGATGCGCTGACCAAGGCGGCTGCTGCCGCGACCCAGCGGCCGATCGCGCTGATCAGCCTGGTCGACGCCGACCGGCAGTGGTTCAAGTCGAACGTCGGTTTGCCCGGGGTAAGCGAGATGCCGCGCGCAAGCGCGTTCTGTGCGCATGCCATCCTGGGTACCGGATTGCTCGAGGTCGCCGACGCGCAAAGCGATCCCCGCTTCGCTGACAATCCGCTGGTTACCGGCGAGCCGAATATCCGCTTTTATGCCGGAGCGCCCATCACGCTTCACGATGGCATGCGCATGGGAACGTTGTGCGTGATCGACCGGGAGCCTGGCGCACTGGATGATCGCCAGCGACGCGTGCTGAAGCAGTTGGCCCGTGCCGCCGCGGAGGCGCTGGAGTTGCGCCGGGACGTGATCAGTGAACACGCTGCGCAGGAGCGCGAGGCAGAAACGCTGCGCCAGCAAATGGAGTCAATCCGGTTGGCCCAGCAGCAATGGCGCGCCAGCGAGGTGCTGCTCGAGCGCAGTGCGCGGCTCGCTCAGGTGGGTGGCTGGGAGTTCGATCTGACCACACGCGAAATCAGCTGGACCGACGAGACTTGCCGCATCCACGAGCTGCCGGCGGGCCATCAACCCACGCTGGAGGAAGCGGTGAACTTTTATGCGCCGGAGGCCAGGTCGCGCATGCAGGCCGCGATCGAGAAGGCGATCAAGGACGGCGACGGCTGGGACTTGCAGCTGCCGTTGATCACCGCGAAAGGGCGCAGGATATGGGTTCGTGCGCTCGGTGCAGTGGAGCATGCGGCAGACGGCAGCCCGCGTTGCCTGGCCGGTGCGTTCCAGGATGTTACGCTGCGCACGCGCGTGGTGGCAGCGCTGGAAGCCAGCGACCGACGTTACCGCAAGTTGTTTCAGTACAGCCTGGGGTTGATCTGCACCCACGACTACGAAGGGGTGTTGTTGTCGGTCAATCCCGCTGCGGCCAAGTCGCTGGGCTATTCCATTGGCGAGATGATCGGCCGCCCACTGAACGATTTCATCCGCCCCGAGCTGCAGCCGCGCTTTCGTGACTATCTCCTTCGTATCATGCGCAAGGACAGCGATGCCGGCATGCTCGAACTGATTGCCAAGGATGGGAGCCTGCGCATCTGGCAATACCAGAATGTGCTGGACGACGATGGCGACGATCCCTATGTGCTGGGACATGCGCAGGATGTCACCGAGCGGCTTCAGCAGGAACGCCAGTTGCGCGAATGGTCGGTTCACGATCCATTGACCGGTTGCTGCAACCGTCGTTACCTGGCCGAATTGACGGCAGCACGGCACGATGATCGCTGGGGCTGCATCGCGTTCGACCTGGATCATTTCAAGCAGGTCAACGACACCTATGGACATCAGCGCGGCGATGAAGTGTTGATCGCCATGGCGCAGTTCCTGCGCGACCACGTTCGCCCCCAGGATGCCGTGATCCGGCTCGGCGGCGATGAATTCCTGGTGTTGCTGCGCGAGGCAGCAGGTGATCTCACCGATAGCGTCGTGGCGCGTCTTGAGGCTGATCGCGCCATCGCGCCGATCGGGTTCACGCTCGGCTGGACCACGGTGGATCCGGGCGCGTCGCTGGAGGCGGGCCTGGCCGAGGCCGACCGACGCTTGTACAAGGCGCGCGAGGGACGGCCGCCGCTCCCACCGTGAGTCGGCGCGATGGGCGCCGGATCCACGTGCCGTTCAGCGCGGCTTCCGCGGTCCCGGCGCGGAATGACGCCCCTGCTCGGCATCGACCAGGTCGATCCAGCCTGCGCGCGAGCCGGGGAACGCGTCGGCGTAGGGTACATACGGCTTGATGTCGAGGACTGGCGTGCCATCAAGCAGATCCACGCCACGTACCTGCAGCGCGCCGTCGCCGACGGCGACCAGTTCCACCGCAGACAGCCCGATTGCGTTTGGGCGGTGCGGCGAACGCGTCGCCAGCACACTACGCTTGCCGCCACCACGCGGCGGCCGTACCTCGGCCTTCCAGCCTTCGCTGCGATGGAACGCGAACACCAGCCAGATCCGCTCGAAGCCAGCGAGGTCACGATAGGCTGTCGTCGGGAAGTCCGACACAAACTCGATCGTGGCCTCGGCCGCTGCCAGCGTCCGGGTGCCCGCCACCACGGTGGATTGATGGGGCGCGTCGATGCGGCGTGCGTAAGGCGAGCGCACGAAGGCAATCGGCTGGCAGAACAGGGCGCCGGAGGTATCGTGCAGGAGGCTCATTGAGGCATTATCGCTTGCCGAGCCTTGCACCGGTTACCAGAATTCTTTCAGCCGAGAACGCCATGAAATACCTCGTGATGATCTACTGCGACGACAGCCTGCTGGAGGCGCTGCCCGAAGGCGAGTTCGACAACCGCATGCAAGGCTGTTTCGCCAAGGCCGACACGCTGCGCGCGCAAGGGCAACTGCTCGACTCCCAGCAATTGGAAGGGCCGGCCACCGCGCGCACCGTGCGGGTGCGCGAAGGGCGCACCAGCGTGGTTGACGGCCCATTCGCCGAGACCAAGGAATACCTGGGTGGCTTCAACCTTATTGAAGCAGCCAATATGGACGAGGCCGTGCTGATCGCCTCGTCTTTTCCATGGGCACGCACGGGCGCGATCGAGATTCGCCCAGTGCGGGACATGAAACTGGTGCGTCAGCGAGTGGGTGCCTGAACATGCGCGACGACGATGACTTCGAGGACGATCCCGACTTCGACGACGAGGATGATTCGATTGAAGCCAGGGTGTGGCAGCTGTTGTTGTTGATCAACCCCGGCGACGAGGACACCGCGTTGCTGCAGTTCACCGAGTACCGCGAGGCGGTGGCGGAGGGCGACCAGAGCGAACCGGTGGAGCTTGTCGCCCGGGTGATCGACTGGCGCTCGGGATTCATGGTGGCGCAGGACGACCTGCGCTCGATCATGCAGGCTCTGGACGAGCTATGCGCGCGCTGGAACCTGTCGATCGACTGGGGTGGTGATCCGGACGACGAGGATTTTTTTGATGATGCCGACGCGGGCAGCTTGCTCGGCATCGCCTACGATCGCCTGGCCGAAGCGGGCTACACCTTGTGGACCTGGGAAACCGACGACGATTCGAATGCCGGGTGGATCACGCTGACCCGCGACAAGGAGCCGATGCGCGAACTGGCCACGGTGCTGCACATCAATCTGCGTTTGGGCTGCGACGCAGGCTGAGGCGCGGCGCAGATGAAGGCACATCCATGCTGGAATTGATCGGTTTCGACGGCGACGACACGCTATGGCACAGCGAAGGCTATTACCGCCAGGCCAACGATGCGTTTGCGGCCATCATGGCCCACTACGTCGACCTCGACGACCAGCACGTGGCCGAGATCATGCTGGCCACCGAACAGCGCAACCTGGACGTTTTCGGCTACGGCGCAAAGGGCATGGCGTTGTCGATGGTGGAGACGGCGATCGCAGTCAGCGACAGCCGGATCAGTGCCGCCGACATTCATCGTCTGATCGAATTGGGCAAGCGCGTGCTGCAGCACCCGGTGGAACTGCTGCCGGGGATCCGCGAAGCGGTCGAGGCGGTGGCGGCGAACTATCAGGTCGTGCTGATCACCAAGGGCGACCTGTTCCACCAGGAAAAAAAGGTGGCCGCATGCGGGCTGGCCGACCTGTTCCAGCGGATCGAAATCGTCTCGGAGAAAAACTCCGCCACCTACCAACGCGTGCTGCGCGAGTTCCGCCTGCCGCCGGCGCAGTTCGCGATGGTCGGCAACTCCCTGCGCTCGGATATGGAGCCGGTCCTGGGCCTCGGCGGCTGGGGTGTGCACATGCCCTACCACGTGACCTGGGCGCACGAGCTGGAAAGCGGCCTGGCTGCAGACGAACGGCGCATGCTCACGGTGCATCTGCCAGCGGCCATCCCCGCGGCGGTGGCGCAACTGGACGCGCAGTCGCGAGCCTGACCTGTCCGATGGCTTGCGGGTAGCCCGGTTCGGATGCGACTTGACCGGGATCAAGGACGGAACGCTGCGCTGCCGCCATCATCGTCCGCTGGCGGCGTTGCCCGCCAGTCAAGGACATTGCCCCACCACTGCGGAGAATCACCCGATGCTGTTTCACGTGAAGGATCTTGCCAACGACACCGCCACCCTTGCCGCCACGCTGCGCGCCCATGATGCCGATGCCCGGGTCGATCTCGACGCAGTGGCAGGGCAGATCAAGGTGACTGCGCAAATGACCTCCGATCAGATTGTCGGCGCATTGCACAATGCGGGTTTTGAGGCCAATCGCGTGTCTGAACCGCGTCAGATCCACGTCAGCGGCGGCAGCACCTGCTGCGGAAGCTGCACCTGAGACACGATGCCAGGGCGCCATGAACCTTTCCGTCACGGCATCCTGCCAACACGAGCGGGGCTCGCCTTGGCGGAGCAGGGCTCGGGCAACTGGTGACGGCAGGATTCGCCAGCACATGGCTGCGCATGGGAACGGGGAGCGTTACCGCGATGAGGAGGTCACGCGATCTTCCGCCAATCCATGGCCGGTGGCGGCAAGCGCGAGCGAACCTGACGGCTAGGCGGCAGCCAGCGCCTGGTCGAGGTCGGCAAGCAGGTCATCGACATGCTCGATGCCGATCGATAGCCGCAGCATGTCCTCGCTGACCCCCGCCGCGGCCAGTTCGCCCGCATCCAGCTGACGGTGCGTGGTCGAGGCTGGATGCGTGGCCAGTGATTTGGTGTCGCCGATATTGACCAGTCGGGTGAACAGCTTCAGCTCGTCCAGCACGCGGGCGCCGGCTGCGCGAAGGTCGTCGCCCGGCTTGCCACGCACCCCGAACGACAGGATGCCCGATGCCTTGCCACCCATGTACTTCCGCACCAGCGCATGGTCTGGATGATCGGTCAGTCCCGCGTACTTCACCCAGGCCACGCTGGCGTGGCCTTGCAGGAACTTCGCAATTGCCAACGCGTTGTCGCAGGTTCGCTCCATGCGCAGGCCCAGCGTGTTGATTCCCTGCAGGATCAGGAAGGCGTTCATCGGCGAGATCGCCGCGCCGGTGTTGCGCAGCGGCACCACCCGCGCGCGTCCGATATAGGCCGCTGCGCCAAGGGCTTCGGTATAGACCACGCCGTGGTAGGACACGTCCGGCTCGTTCAGTCGGCGGAAGCGTTGCTTGTGCTCGGCCCAGGGGAACTTGCCACTGTCGACGATCGCGCCGCCGATGCTGTTGCCGTGGCCGCCCAGGTACTTGGTCAGCGCGTGCACGACGATGTCCGCGCCATGCTCGATCGGTCGGCACAGATAGGGACTGGGCACGGTGTTGTCCACGATCAGCGGAATACCGTGTTCGTGCGCGATCGCGGCCAGCGCGCCGAAGTCGGTGACATTGCCCAGCGGGTTGCCGATCGATTCGCAGAAGATCGCCTTGGTGCGTGCGTCGATCAAGGGCGCGAAGGTCTCCGGTCGGCGCGCGTCGGCAAAGCGAACTTCCAGGCCTTGCTGCGGAAACGTGTGCGCGAACAGGTTGTAGGTGCCGCCGTAAACGGTGGCCGCCGAGACGATGTTGTCGCCGGCCTCTGCGATGGTCTGGATCGCGTAGGTCACCGCCGCCATGCCCGAGGCCAGTGCCAGCGCGCCGATGCCGCCTTCCAGTGCCGCCACGCGTTGTTCCAGTACGTCCTGGGTCGGGTTCATGATCCGCGTGTAGATGTTGCCCGGTACCTTCAGGTCGAACAGGTCAGCGCCGTGCTGTGCGTTGTCGAAAGCGTAGGCCACGGTCTGGTAGATCGGCACCGCAGAGGAACGCGTGGTGGGGTCGGGCGTGTAGCCGGCGTGGACGGCGAGTGTCTCGATCTTCATGAGTGATCCTGCAGCGGGGTGGATACAAGGAAGTTGCGGCTCGATCCACAGGCGCTGGAAAGCCACGCGTCACGACTCCGTGACAAGTGTACGTTAGTGCATTAGTGTTCAGGCGTAAAGACGTAAAGACGTCTAAACAAGAATCAATGGGAACAGGCGGATTCCGGGGTCGCCCATGGCTGGATCGGTTGGCGTCCTGGCATGTCAGGCATCGGTGACGTCGGTACTGTCATCGTCGAAGCCGGTGTAACCCGCGGCAAACACCGGCGTGCCGTCCACTTCCAGCCCGAGCATGTCGGCCAGGGCTTTGGCCGCCGCTGCCTCCGCGGTGGTCTTGTCGCGGAAGCTGCGGTTTTCGCAGATCGCGTAGTAAACCGGAAACCCCCGCGTGCGCGGGGTGATGGCCAGCCACGCCGAGTAGCGTGAACCCTCCAGCGTGGCGCCGGAGCGTGCAAGGTAGTTTTCGAACGCGCGTTCGGCCATGGTAAAGAGTCTTGGCTGGAGAAGCATGCAGTGTATCGCGCGCGCCGGATGCCTCATCATGGGGCCATGCCTGAAGATTGCCCGTCTCCGCCACGCGTCGTCCTCGACACGAATGTCTGCCTTGACCTGTTCCTGTTCAACGACCCGCAATCCGCGGCATTGCACGTGGCGATGCGCGAAGGCCTGGTTCAGGCCGTGACTCGCGCTGACTGCCGCGCCGAATGGCTGCGCGTGTTGCGATATCCCCAAGTGCCAGTCAGCGAGCAGGTGCGTCCCGCTGTCGAGGCGGCGTTTGATGCATTGGTCTTTTGCCTGCCCGAGCCTGCTGCGCCGCCTGACTTGCGGCTACCGCGTTGCGGCGACCCGGACGACCAGATGTTTCTTGAGCTGGCCCAGGCTTCGGGGGCTCGCTGGCTGGTCAGCAAGGACAACGAACTGCTGGAGCTTGCTTCGCGCTGCGCGCGCGAGCGGCTGTTCTGGATCGGCCTGCCGCAGGCCTGGTCGTTGCGCCACGGCTGAACCCGGTTCGCGGGCATCCCGATGTGTTGTACTTGGGCCTCTTTTGGCCGGGCCCCAGCCATGCTTGCACCCAGCGTCATCGACTGCCCGTACTGCGGCGAATCCATCGAGATCCTGATTGACGCGTCGATCCCCGAACAGCAGTACATCGAGGATTGCCAGGTGTGTTGCCGCCCGATCACGCTCAACATCAGGGTCGAGGAGGACGGGACGGTGCAGGTACGCGCTTCAGGCGAGAATGAGGCCTGATGCCCGGACGGCGTCGTGGCAGACCGGCGCGACGCCGGGGTGACATCGGGCGGGACATCTACCAGGACCCACGCGGTGGTGGCAGAAGCGGCGTGACTCATGCAGACTGGGCCGCAGAGCACGAGAACAAGCGGGCGCTCGTCACGGGGTGGCGAGGTGCCGCAGGATCTCGGGGGAGGCGCAGTGCACTACGACCAGTCGTGGATGGGTAGCGGCATCGTCGGCGGCCTGGAGGCAGGCGCCATTTCGATGCTGGTCGCGCTGCTGTTGTTCCTGCTGCTGCACCGAGGGGTGCGCCGGCTTGGTTGGTCTTGCGCCCAGAAAATCGGCTGGTCATTTCTGCTGGCCTGCCTGCTGACCGTCAGTGGCGACCTGTGGGACATGCTGTATCTCAACTACAGCAACTTGCAGTCGCCGGCGCTGCTCACTGCCGTGCTGGCCGAGATCCACGACCCGGAGCACCTCGGCATGCGCGTATTGTGCGAACTGCTCGGTGTATCGCTGGGTGTCTACCTTGGCTGGGTGCTGAGCGGCGGTTACCACGTGGGCCGGGAAGCGCACCGGCATTCGTAGATTGTCGTGGCAGGGTGGATCCTCTGTTGCGCCATGGCCGGTCTGTCGAGCCATCCAGACTCACGCTTGGCGGCGGCGCTACAGCAGCGGGTCGAAAAGTCGGGCTACATGCATCGCTACCCGGCGCAGGTAAGGGGCGGCGTGATACTCGCTTGCGGTGATGGCCAGCGCATGTGAGAAATCCTCCAGCAGCATGGCCTCCATCTGGCCGGCAAAGGCGGCGTCGACCACCAGCGCGCCGACCTCGAAATTCAACCGGAAGGATCGACTATCCAGGTTCATGCTGCCGACGGCCGCACTGTCGTGATCGATCAGGAGTGCCTTCTGGTGCAGGAAGCCTGGCTGGTAGCGATAGACCTGGATTCCTGCGCGTAATGCATGGTGGGCGTGCAGCGTGGAGGCCAGGAACACGGTGTGGTGGTCCGGGCGCGATGGAATCAGGATGCGCACGTCGACTCCGCGCAACGCGGCCAGCTGCAGCGCCGACCGTACCGCGGTGTCGGGGACGAAATACGGCGTGCTCAACCATACCCGCTCGCGCGCCGCATTGATCGCGGCAGTGAAGTACAGCGAGCCGGTTTCCAGCCGGTCGGCCGGGCCGGAAGCCACCACCAGGACGCTGGCCTCACCGTCGCTCGCGGGCGCAGGCAGCGACGGCGGCCGTAGCCCGGTGATCCATTGCCAGTCGTCGGCAAACAGTTTCTGCAGATCGGCCACCGCCGGTCCACGCAATTCCAGCATGGTGTCGCGCCACGGCGCCAGGGGTGGCTTCAGCCCCAGATATTCGTCGCCCACGTTGAGCCCGCCCACAAATCCCCGGGCACCATCGACGACCACGATCTTGCGATGATTGCGGAAATTCAGCTGGAAACGGTTGCGCCAGCGATGCGTGGCGAAGCGATGGATGTCCACGCCACCCGCACGCAAGGTGTCCACGTAGTGCTGCGGCAACGCGTGGCTGCCGACCCCGTCGAACAATACGCATACCCGCACCCCGGCCGCGGCGCGTCGCAGCAGTATTTTCTGCATGCGTCGACCCAGCATGTCGTCGTGGATGATGAAAAACTGCACCAGCAGGCACTGTTCGGCGGCGGCCATGGCGGTGAGCATGGACTCGAACGCGGCCTCGCCACCTACCAACAGGCGGAGCTGGTGGCCACCGCGAAACGGCCGGTGCTGCAGCGCGCTGATCGCCGCGTAGCGCTCGCATTCCCGTTCGATGGCCACGCTGCCCATCGTTTCTGGCCCCGGTGGCACACCCGGTAGCGGATGCCCCATGTGGTAGCCGAGAAAGCGGCTTGAACCGAGGTAGAGATAGGGCAGCAAGGTCACATAGGGCAGCAACAGCAGACCCAGCGCCCAACCGACCGCTCCCTGAGGCGTGCGCGAGTGGGTTACCGCATGCATGGCCGCGAGCACCCCAAGCAGGTGCAGCGCGGCGATGCAGATGGTCAGTACCGTCGTGGTATTCATCGCGGATACGTAGGGGCCCTGGATGGCTAGAAGTCAGCGCCTGGCCGCTGAAGTAGGCGCCATGCCGACAATGGGCGTTCCGGCGAGCATAGCGTCCGCCGCCATGCGGGCGGCAACTCCGTAGCTATTCGGTTGCGCGCCAACGGGGAAGCGTCAGAGGCTCAGCCGTCCGGCCAGGGCGCTTTGTCGGGGTTGCGCGATCCACGCGCCCGAGGGCATGGATTGCTCGAAGGCGAAGTAGTGATCCAGCTCGCCACCATAGACATGCAGGGTCAGCGCGGTTTCGTGCTGTGACAGGTTGCGGCAGCGATGCACGTGGTTCTGGTCACCCTCGAACCAGGTGCCGTCGCCCGGCCCGAGCCAGTCGCGGCGCAGTTCGCGCAAGTCGCCAGAGTGGGGGTGGCGCGTCCAGGATTGCACTTCCAGGGCGCCGACCAGGGTCAGTTCCAGTCCCCACAGGCCGGCATGATCATGCACCGCGGTGCGGTGGTTTGGTGGCCACGCCATCACCATCACGCTTGTCGCCGGCTGCTTGCGCTGGGCCAGCATCCAACGTTCGAGCTCGCGCCCGCACCCGCCCAGCTGGTCCAGCCGCGAGGCCAGCGCCGACCCGCTCCGGTGTACGACCTGACCCAGTTCACGCGCCATCGAGGCGAGGTCGGGCTGCGCCACGCTGGCATGTTCGAGTGCCATGGTGCGCAACGTCTTCAGGACCTGTCGTGGCATGCCCATGCGACTTTCCGGCAGGGGAAACGGGCGCCAGTGGAGCACGCCGGTGGTTAAGTCTGCGTAAGCCAATGCACTCCGTCATGGGTGCGTACCCGGCTGCGTGAGCAGGCCGGAGAACAGCTCTCCGGCAGGATGCCCCGACGAGCTCCCAGCACCCGGGATCACTCACGCAGCGCGAATGTCACCGGTACGGTGGCCCAGGCGCGCACCGCATGGCCGTTCATGCTGGCGGGCTGGAAACGCCAGCGGGCGAGCACCTGTTCGCGTGCGCTGCGATCGAGTATGGCATGGCCACTGCCCTGGACCAGGCTGACCTGCAGTGGTTTGCCCGCTTCATCCACCAGGACGCGCAGCACGACCGTGCCTTGCAGGCGTTGGCGCAATGCTGCGATAGGGTATTGCAGCGGGTTTGCCCGGTAGGCGAGGCTGGCCTCGACCGGCGCTGGTGCCACGGTTGTCAGCCCGGGGTCGGCCGGCAGGACGGTGGGGCTGCTGATTGGCGGTGCAGTAATCGTGCCTTCGGGGTTGGAGTCCATGATCGGCACATTGATCGGCGTGGTTCGTGGCAGCACATGGGTCACCACCGGATGCTGCACCAGGGGCTTGAGTTCAACCGGCGGAGGTGGCACGGGTACGGCTGGTGGCGTGATGAGGCGAACATGTGCCACGGGCTGGAGGGGCTGGAGCAGCGCAAAGTGCGGTGGGGAAACCGGCCGTGTGGCAATCATGATCACGGCGAGGTTGAGGGCGATCGCGGCACTGAGGGCGGCGATACGGGCGGGCTCGGGATGAGCGCGATGAGCAACGGCCAGGCTAAAGGACGACATGGGCGACCTCCTGACAACAGTGGGGCTGTGGCGGCAGTCACGCAGCTTGCGCCGGGGGATCGTGCTGTCGCGATTGCAGCCTATGCCGGTCTGGCACCGTTGCGCAAGTGGACGGCTGGACGGCCATTCGCGGCCGACAGCGCGAAGGTGATGGCATTGCAGTCACGTGTTGACGCCCTGACCAAGGCGGAGTTGCTCCGACAATCGATCTGCGCATGACCGATCGTGTGGTCTGCCGGTACTGGCAGCGCCCGACCGAAGTGCAGGTGCTGACCACGGGTGATGTCCCGCTCGCTCCGGGCGGCAAGGTCAAGGGTGTCATCGTCGGGTGGCATTCGGCTCGTTCATCAGAAAACGATGACGGCGAAGCCCTGTTCACGTCGGCGCTACGCGTCGCTGCAGTAGGCTGGTGCCTGCCCGTCGCCAGGGAAGGACGGCGTCCGCCGGCGCCTGTCCTTCCAGGAGTTGAGCCATGTCCGCCTCATCCGGCGCGGCGCTGCCGCGCTACAGCCTCGGCGACGAGCTGGCCAGCAGTGTCATTCATGGTATCGGCATTGTGCTCAGCATCGCCGGGCTGGCGATCCTGGTGGCTTTTGCCGCGGTGCACGGCAATGCGCTCTCCGTGGTCGCGTGTGCGGTGTTCGGCACGTCGCTGGTGCTGCTGTATACCGCCTCCACGCTGTACCACTCGATCTCCCTGGCAGCCGCCAAGCCGACCTTGCGCGCGCTCGATCACATCGCGATCTATGTGCTGATCGCCGGCACCTACACCCCGTTCACCCTGATCACCTTGCCCGGTGTCTGGGGCTGGAGCCTGTTTGCGGCGGTCTGGACCCTGGCGTTGACAGGCAGCGCACTGGAGTTGGGCCTGCTCAAGCGGTACCACAAGCTGGCCGTGCTGCTCTACCTGGGCATGGGTTGGATCGGGATGGTGGCGTTCGAGCCGCTCAGCAGGCAGCTGCAGGCTGGCGGTACCGCGCTGCTGCTGGCTGGCGGGCTGGCCTATACGCTGGGTGTGCCGTTTTATCTTTGGCGCAGGCTGCCATATCACCACGCGCTGTGGCATGTGTTCGTGTTGGCGGGCAGCGTGCTGCATTTTCTCGCCGTGTTGCTGTATGTGATCCCGGGGCCGGCGCGCTGACGAACGTAAAGTGTCAGCCGAACAGCATGGCGACGCCGAACAGACCGACCATCAGGAACGACAGCACCAGCTTGAGCAGTGTGCCGAACAGCAGGCCGAGCCAGGTGCCGATTCCCACGTGCGCGGATCGCAGCACGCTGGTGCCCGACGCCAGCTCGCCCAGGAGCGCGCCAACGAACGGCCCGAACAACAGCCCGGGAATGCCGAAGAACATCCCGACGATGGTGCCGATGGTTGCGCCCCACAATGCGCGTGAGCTGGCGCCGACGCGCTTGGCGCCCAGCGCACCCGCGACAAAGTCGACGATGACACCCAGTGCGCCCAGTGCGCCGATGATCAGGAGCCACCACAAACCCAGGTGGCGGTAGCCATCCACGGCGGCCGCCAGCCAGATCCCACCGAATACCATCGGTATGCCCGGCAGCACCGGCAGTATGGAACCGGCCAGGCCGCCAAGCATCAACAGGCCGGCGAGCATGTAGAGCGCTATGTCCATGGGAGTGCTGGCCTGCTAGCTGTGGTCACTGGAATTCCTGGTGCGCTCCTACCGTTCCACGAAGGCGCGCTCGATCACATAGTCGCCCGCCTCGCGCGTGCGCGGCGAGGCATGGAAACCGCGGCCGTCGAGCAGCGCGACCAGATCATCCAGCATCGCCGGACTGCCGCACAGCATCACGCGGTCGCTAGCCGGGCTCAGCGATGGCAGGCCGGTGGCTTTGCTCATCGCACCGTCGACGATCGCATCGGTGATGCGACCGCGGTGACGGAATGTTTCGCGCGTGACCGTGGGGTAATAGACCAGCTTTTCCCGCACCAGCTCGCCCAGGTAATCGTGCTGTGGCAGCTGGTTCTCGAGGTAGTCGGCATAGGCGAGGTCAGTGATCCGGCGCACGCCGTGGGCCAGCACGATCTTGTCGAAGCGCTGGTAGGTATCCGGGTCGCGGATGATGCTCATGAACGGCGCCAGCCCGGTGCCGGTGCCCAAAAGGTAGAGATTGCGCCCGGGCTTCAGGTCGACAAGCACCAGGGTGCCGGTCGGCTTGCGGGTGACGATCAACGGATCACCGGGCTTGAGATGTTGCAGGCGCGAGGTCAGGGGACCGTTGGCCACCTTGATGGAGAGGAACTCCAGGTGCTCTTCCCAGTTGGCGCTGGCAATCGAGTAGGCGCGCATCAAGGGGCGACCTTCCACTTCCAGTCCAATCATCACGAACTGGCCGCTATCGAAGCGAAAACCCGGATCGCGAGTGGTGCGGAAGCTGAACAGCGAGTCGTTCCAATGCTGCACGTCGATCACGCGTTCGGTTGCCATTGCCACCATGTTGGGTCTTCTCCGAGGATTTCCGGAATCAGTGACTGACATGAGCGCAACTGCAGCATGACAACGTACGTCACAACTGCGGACGTCTGAAAAGTGCAGTACGGCTGGAATCATCAGTGTTTCAAGGATAGCCCACGGTCTGATCCCCGCGAAGGGCAAGGCGGCGACGCGGGAGTTCCTGGATGAACCGGTCGCGCGATTGCAGGATCTGTGAAGGAAGGAATACCGCTTTTGGATGAGTGGGCTTGCGTATGAAATCGGTGTAGGTTGTGGCTTGTGTCGATGGCCGCCATCGGGCTGTATTCGAGGTGTTCTTGAACTACAGCGCTGCTGCGGTACGCGTCATATCGTTACTCAGAGTCGGTTCGTCATGACATCGCCGGATCGTGAAGGAAGCCAGGGGGATTCCATGGTGCGTCGATGTTGGCGCCGCTGAGTTCTTGTGGGTGACTTCAGGGGTGGATGATGCCGGTCATGCTCGGCCAGTCCCAGGCGATCGAAGCGGTGCGGACTCAGCTGCGGCGCTATGCCGCCTGCGACGTGCAGGTGCTGATCGAAGGCGAGACTGGCACGGGCAAGGAAGTGGCTGCGCGCGAGATCCACTACGCCAGCGGGCGACGGGATCTCCCGTTTGTGCCGGTCAATTGCGGCGCCATTCCCGACAGCCTGATCGAGAACGAACTGTTCGGGCACGACCGCGGCGCGTTCACCGACGCCAAGGGAGCCCAGCTCGGGTTGATCGACCACGCGCGTGGCGGCACGCTGTTCCTCGACGAAGTCGATGCGCTCTCGGCCAAGGGCCAGGTGACGTTGCTGCGCTTCCTGCAGGACAACGAATACCGGCCGGTCGGCTGTGGCGCGGCGCGGGTTTCCGATGCGCGCGTCGTCGCGGCCACCAATTCCAGCCTGGAGCGGCAGGTAGCGGCAGGGCACTTCCGTCGAGACCTGCACTACCGGCTAAATGCCTTGTATTTACGGCTGCCTCCCTTGCGCGAGCGCGACGACGACGTCGCCCTGCTTGCCCGGCACTTCCTCGAGGTCGTCGCGTTGCGCCTGCATGGTATGGAAAAGCATTGGGGCGAGGATGCCATCCAGGCGCTCATGACGTATGCGTGGCCGGGCAACGTGCGCGAACTGGACAACGTCACGTTGCGGGCCTATATGGCCACCGACGGAGCGGTGATCGGTCTGGCCCAGCTGCGCATGGCGGAACCCTCGTTCGGCGGCATCGTGTCGGCGCCGCGGCGCCGTGCGCATGAGCCGGATCTCGGGTTCAGTGCCGCCAAGCTGCACGCGATCCACGCGTTTGAACTCGACTACCTTACCCGACTGATGCAGCAGGCCTGTGGCAACATCAGCGCCGCTGCGCGGCTGTCCGGCACCGAGCGTCGCCAACTCGGCAAACTGCTGCTGAAGCATGGCATCGAGACCAAGCAGTTCCGGCCTCACTGAGCGTCGCCGACATGGCTGCGACGGCAAGGGTTTCGCCCGGGTCAAGCTTCTCCCGGGGTGTCATTGAATCGGGTCTTGCCTGACCCGAGCTTCCGCGCCAGCCGCCGCCGAAGCGTTGCGGCACCTCATTCCATCCCCTCCCGACACTGGCATGTTAGTTGCGTAAGTTTCTGCGAGCGCAGGAGCTGCCGTGCGGGGAGACGACGGCTGGCTCCCGGTGCGCGCCGCACTCGCCTTCCCGAAGGAACAACGAGGTTGTCATGGCAAGCAATGCCAATCCACCGCCGGAATACCGCTGTGGCCCGGCAGGCAGAACCTCAGGCACCTGGTCGATCGAGCGGGGTGTTCGCGCCACAGCGAGCGCCATTCGCGGCGTCCTGGTACAGCAGCCACAAGCGCGTCCGCAATCACCGACAGGAGACTGGCATGGCCACATCGAAAGCACCGACATCGAAGGCATCGACGCCGAAACGGTCGACACCGAAAACCACCACGGCCAGGGCGGCTTCGTCGCAGGGAGCGCAGGGCCAGAACTGTGCCGTCATCAATCCCTATGCACTGGCCGACCTGATCTCCGGCCAGCCTATTCCATGGAGCCAGATCGCCGACCCCGCCCGCGTGCTCGAACAGGTGCTGGCCACGCCCTACGAGGAGTTGTTCGATCCCAAATACGGCGGCCCACTCTACGTCGGTCTGGCGCTGGACAAACGTCTCAATCTGGTGAGGGAGCGTTCGCCACTGCTGGATGCGCGACTGCCCAGCGAGGGCAATGACGCCAGGTCCGGCGGCCTGGAGAGCCTCGACCAGTACGCGACCCTCGCCGACATGGCGAAGGTGGCCGATCTGAAGTCGATCCTGACCTGGCCGATCCTGTGCGGCGACCTGTCGCGCTACTCGCGCCTGCAGATATCCCTTGAGCTTCCACCGGCATTGCGGACTCTGGCGCTTGGCCGCGCGTTGTCGGCAGACATCGTCCGCTCGATCACCTTTGACCCGCAAGAAGTCACCAGCCTGAGCGTCGGATGGACACCACCGGGCGCACACTGGGCCACGGACGGCGAATTCTTCCACGAGACGGCCGAGTTCTTCGACCCGATCCAGGGCGCCGTGGCCAACTGCTACTACATCGCATCGCTGTCGGCGATCGCCTGGGCCACGCCGTTCCGGATCGCGCACCTGACCCGGGCGACCGGGCTGAGCCAGCAGCAGTTCAATGACCAGATCAATTTCCGCAAGCCGGACTCCGGCGGCGCGCTGGACGAGGCGATCGAGGTGACCGAGGCCGTGCCGCTGACGGCGTCCGGCTATCCGATCTACTGTCGCTCCAGCGAAGCCGGTGAATCGTGGCCGGCCATCTATGAAAAGGCCTATGCCAAACTGAAGACAGGCACCACGAGCGACATGCCCGATATCACCCAGACGGCATGGGGCGACTGCGTGCTGGCAACGGCCCAACTCAATGGCGGTACGCGCTACTACTACGACACAGCCAGCCGCAGCGCCGATGACCTGTGGCACCTGCTGCGCTCGAACTGCCTGTCGTGCCGGACCTTCAATCCGATGACCGCCTGGACGTATTCGACCGGGGACGCCTCCCCTGACCACGTGGACTATGACAGCGCACATGTCGTGGGCTCGCACTGCTACACCGTCTTGGGATGGGCGTATCGCAACTGTCGGCGCTGGATCGTGTTGCGCAATCCGTGGGGCAACACCGAGGCCACTGCAAGCGTGCTGGACGCCACGATATCCATGTACGACGTGAGCTGGTGGCGTCCGATCACGCTGAAGGACAACGATGGCGTGTTCGCGATGGAGATTGGCGCCTTCAAGAAATACTTCGCCGGATTCGGGACCGCGCATTGAGCGTCGGGTACCCGTCGACCATGCACTTGGGATCAGCCCGGTTGGCACGTGTGACGCCGTCGGCAAGACCTGCCGCACATTGCCTGCGGGTTCGTCCGGACCCGGTGTCATCGGTCCTGCTGCGGTGGAATACCAGAACGCCTTTGACCCAGGAGTCCTCGCATATAAGGCGTGAAATCGCGCAGATGGCCCATTTCGTTGTGTGCGGGCGCTGGCGGGTTCGCTGCCAGATCCCTCGCGTATGCGGAGAAGAGTGATGATGAAACGGCCCTATACCGAAGAGCTTGCGGGCAATGACGGCGAGATCAGGCAGTTGGTACTCGCTTATCTGCAGCGTCACCCACAGGCGGCGGACACGCTCCGCGGCATCGTCAACTGGTGGCTGCCGAGACAGCGCTATGAGAGCGACATGCAGCGCATCGAGCATGTCTTGCACCATCTGGTCGCCGAGGGGTGGCTGCATCGAGATCGGCTCCCCGATGGCGAAGTGCTGTATGCGCTGAACAAGCACACGAAGTCGGAGTTGCCGCATTGACCGCGAAGGTTCATCCGGACGGACTGACCACGCCGCGCCCGGATCATCGAGCTCCAGACCGACGGCTTCGTGCTGCAGCAGCAGATCTGCGATCCGAAACCAGGCGGATCCAGCGACGATCATCCAACCCTTGCCGCTCCTGACGATCCCTGCAAGGCCTGATCGAGGAGTTTTGCCAGGCAGATTCAATCTGGTTCGATGCCGATCCGGTGGGCGTCCGGCTGCGGGCCCCAGACCAACTCGACCGGGCTCATCTTGGGCTCGCCCCTGACCTGGGCGGCCGCCTTCCTGACCGGCTTCGCAGCCGAATACCTCGCTGGCGACGATCACCAGCTGGGCCAGTTCCATGCGCAGGCGAGTGTGCCGCCCTGCCGCATCCACGGCTCGGCGGTAACCGTGCAGATCAGCTATGCCCTGCGTGACTGGTCCGGCAACTGGGACGACCTTCAGAATAGCAACGTGTTCGTTGCCAGGTCGCCTATTGAACGACGCAGTGATGGCCCTGTGGAGTGGGGCCCGTAAGAAGTCTTGCCGTAACATGGGAACGGCAAAACGAACTTTCAGGCAACACCAGCCATGGACGCGATTCCGGACGAGACGATGATCCTGAAATTTCGCCGGTTTTTTGGAGCAGCGCGGCCTGGCCCTGAAGATCCTCGAAACAGTGAACGCACGCCTCAATGGCAAAGGTCTGTTGCTACGCCGAGGCACGATCGTGGACGCCACGATCATCCATGCGCCGTCCTCGACCAAGAACACCGACAAGAGCACGATCCCGACATGTGCCAGACGAAAGCTCACTGTCGAACCAGTGGATGGCGCGACAAACGTTGTTGACTGCGATAGGGGAGGTGCGCCTGTGAGCCTGGGAATAGGCTTGTTCAGACGCGAATCAGGCGAAAATGGACACCATCATGATCGCGAGCGGGTCGTTTGACGCATTGATATGGAACAATCCTGAACTGACGTATGGACGTCCGTTCAAAACCGCACATATCAGAGCATCCTTGGCGGTGCTCGGCGCTGATCATGTTTGCGAAGATGACCTGCTTCCATAAAAGATAGCCCAGCTTTGATGAGCGATCGGAGTCGAATTCAATTCGCGCCATTTCCTTGCAAGTTGGAGCTTCCTCGAAACCCCGATGTTCGGAAATCGAAGACACGCGCCGCGCCTTGTTCAGTGCACGTAGTTGATGGTGATGACCGGCGTCACCGAGCGGTGCATGTTGTGGCCGCCGGCCAGCACGCACATGCCCAGCAGCACGCCGATGTTGGGCATCCAGCTGTATTCCACCGCCGGGGCGTAGCCCACGGTGTCGCTGGGCCCGGAGTGCATGCTTACGGGCATTGGCGACGCGGCCGGGCCGGAGGGGTTATCGATGCCGGTCGCGTGGGAGCTGTCGTTATGGCTGTAGAGCACGTCCATGGCCAGCACCCAGCGCGTGGTGATGCTGTATTCCAACGATGTGTCGATGTAGAAGTCGTCACCCGGACGCGCACGGCCGCGGAAGAATGGGCCCGTGCCGTACACGCATGCCGTCAACTTCAGCATGGCCTGCCACAGTGCCCGAGACGTTGAGACGCATGCGCAGGATGCGTCCGTTGCCCACCTATAACCGGCAACGCGCCCATCGACACCGACGGCGCGGTGACATGGAATCAACCAAGCAACCTTGTTGCGCGCGCAGGCCGATGCCACAGCGCGGACCGCAGTCCGCCTGCCGATACGTTCCGCGAGTTGCGAATACGACACGGTTTCGCCCAGCGGAATCTTGCGCAGCACTTTCCATACACCCGCCTGAAAGGCCGTGCACTGGATATCCACCGTCAGGTCCAACGCGTCTTTCGGAAGCAGGATCAATTCGCGCACCTTGTCGAACCAGTCCTACAGACGCACCTCGTCGTTCCTGAAACGCGCCTTCGGAAAGGCCGCGTGCAGCTCTTCCAGCATGGCCCCCGGCTCTTCGCCGAAGGCGAGCCAGCAAATTCCCTGCTCCGTGGCAGCCATCAGCATCCAGCCGAGATCCGACAGGCCGAGCCACCAGCCGATCTCGATGGCGAGCTTCAGTTTGCCCGGCGAGACACCGAGGGTGTTCGCAGCGCCGGGCTCTCGGGCTACTCCCCACGCTTAGTGCCGAATCGCGGCCATTCGGTTTTGGTCCCTGACGTCGCCGGTAGCGTGGCTGCCCGCGCACGCCGTTTGTGCCCTGTCTCGCGGAATGCGTCACGTGTGCAGGTGCTAAAAGGTGGGCTCTTGACCTTACAAGACGCGACACGCGGGCATGCGCGTAAGGTCCTTGAACGTCTGGTGGCATGTGGCGCAAGCGGGTCCATCAACGGAGGTTCGTCTCGCGTGTTGAGTCCCGCTGTCGAGCCGACCGACGTGGTGAACCGCCCATGCAGGCGCCGCTGTCTCGGCGTGTTTCGAGGCCAGCTGCCCGTAGTTCGCGCCGTCACCGCGAGTTCGAGAAACATTGTGGCTCCCTGTCCGGCGTTCACTCTGGGGGGTGGGCACCCAAAACTTGCTCCTTACAAGGGCTTTTCGTTCAGCGTCAACACGCTTCGTGGAAAGAACTGCGCCTGCCACTGGTGTGGCGGCCAAATGCTCGGCATTCGAACTGTTACCGGCTTTGCACGGATGCCGGCGGTCGGGTGCATGCGCCGGCCCTAGTTGTCGTGTTTGATGCCTTCTGGCGTCAACCCGCAGCGGCTTTCATTCGTCGCTGCTTCGTTGCATCAATGGTATCCAGGCATTCCCCGAACAATTGCATGGCATCGCGCAGTTGCGTCTTGGACAAGGCGCCGTAGCCGAGCAGGAGGCCCGGGCTGGCGGGGCGCTCCTGGTAGTGCGGCGCAATGGAATACAGACCCAGTCCGCGCTCGTTAGCCAGCGCGATCAGGGTATCCAACTGCGAATGGTCGTAGCGGGGAAGCCAGACGATCAGATGCATACCTACGCGCGTTCCCGCAATCTCTACGCGCTGCCCAGCGTGGCGATGGAGACCCTCGATCATTTCCCGATGACGCGCATGCAACTCCCTGTGAACATGGCGCAGATGGCGCTCGAAGCCGCCGTTCGCCATGAAATGCGCCAGCGCGGCCTGCTGAATAGCGGAACAGCTGAAGTCTTCCAGAGATTTGGCTATGGCAAATGTGTCCCGCATTGCCTCTGGCAAAACCATATATCCCAGCTGCAACGGCCCGAACATCAGCTTTGACAAAGTCCCCGTGTAGATCACCATATCGGTGCGATCGAGCGACCGCAGCGGCGCCAGCGGTTGGGAATCGCAACGCAGTTCGCTGTCGTTGTCGAACTCAAGTATCCAACAGGACTTGGTCTCCGCGTAATTCAGTAGCTCGATTCGGCGCGACAACGACATCAGCGCACCGGAGGGGAATTGATGGGCGGGACCAACAACAACCAGACGCGGAGGTGCAGTCGGCAGAGCCCTGCAAACCAGTCCGTCACTGTCGGTCGCTATCAGTATCGTGTTCGCGCCGTAGACTTCAAATTGTTGCCTTGCGTCAATACAGTGTGGATCTTCCAGCACCACGGTGTCGCCCTCGTTGAGCAGTATCTGGGCACTCAAGGCTATCGCTTGCTGGGGACCACTGATGACGAGCACGCGGTCTGGCGTGACCTGAACGCCACGACGCAGGGCAAGATGTTGACAAATTTGTTCGCGGAGGGCCGGGAGCCCCCACGCAGAGCCCAGCTCGGTTGCGGTGTGGGTGGCAGCCCAGGTCAGCTCTCTGGCCCATATCGCACCCAGCACGGGGTTGATCTGCGACGATCCGCACCGCAGGTCGAAGCGCAGGCTGGGATGACGCGGCGGCACCGGCCATTCCTTCTGCTGCCGGGCCCGCATGGCGAACCGCGATGGTGGTGCGACGAATCGCTTGCCGACCAACGGGTTCGGCAAGGTTTTGATCGCCACGGTACTCACGTAACTGCCGGAGCCAGGGCGGCCAGTTATATATCCCTCGGCCCTCAGGTCTTCATACGCGGCGAACACGGTGGTGCGCGAACAACCCATTTCCAGAGCCAGCGTACGCGAGGACGGAAGCTTGGTGCCGCCCGACAACCGGCCGCTGAGGATTGCAGCTCGTATGGCGCGAATCAGCTGCCCGTAGTGGGCGCCGTCACCGTCAAGTTGGAGAAACATCGTGGCTCCGCAGTGGTCTCTTGAGGCCGAGTGGCGATTGTCGAAAATCGACAACGGCCGACGCAGTTATCGGGTCAAGCCGCCATGGCAACGGCCGGAAACGGCTCGCGCCAGGCATCGAGTTCGTTCAGGCGATCATGCCAACGCGTGATCGCGGGAAACTCGCCCAACGGGATGTGCGCGCCCTTGGCATACGGCAGAGTGACGGCGACCGCGAAATCGGCGACCGTGATCGAGTCGCCCACCAACCAATGGCGGCCGTGCAGATGGGTGTCGAGCACGGTGGCGTAGCGAAGCCAATCCTCGGTGGCGCGCTTCACTTCTGCCGGATCGGGATCGCCCAACCCGAAACGCGACTTGATGATGTGCTCGAAATAGAGGGTGCCCGCGTGCGCGGTGAAATGCTGGAGGTCCCAACTGAACCAGCGGATCACCTCGATCTGGCGAGCGTCCTGCGGCCACAGATCGGAATCGCACCGCGCCGCGAGGTGGCACATGATTGCGTCGGCCTCCCATAGCACGCGCCCGCCGTCGACCAAGGCCGGAACCTTGCCGTTCGGATTGATGGCGAGATATTCAGCCGTGCGGTGCTCGCCGCGGCCGAGGTCGAGGAACTCGAAATCGAGCGGCGACTCCAGGTATTTCGCAACCGCGCAGGCCTTGCGCGGCGCCAGCACGTCGGACCAATAGAGTTTCATCACGAGGTCTCCTCGCGGTTGGAGGAACCAGTGGTCGCCGGGGCGGCCGAAACACACAGGCCGCCAGCCAGCGTGCGCAGGCTCGCTGCCATTTGCTTGCCGATGGTGTCGGTCAGGCTCTGCTGCGTCTTGCGCCACGATGGCAGAGCGACTGCCAGCATGCGCGCGCCTTGTGCCGTGATCCTGGCACGCCGTGAACGCGCGTCGCCGCGGTCAGCACGCACGGTCACCCACCCGCTTGCTTCCGCGACCGCCAGGTTGCGGGTCAAGGTGGTGCGATCGACGCCCAAGAGTTCAGCCATTTCGCCGATGGATCGAGGTCCGGCCAGATGCAACGCCGCCAGCAGGGTGAACTGGGTCGCGCGCAGACCGTGCACGCGCAGCGACACGTCGAATTCCCGGGTGATCGCACGCGCGGCACGGCGCGACGCCATGCACAAACATTGAGTGGTTTCGAAGATGGTTGGCTCGAGTTTCATCACGACTGCAGTGTATCTGCACCTAAATGATCGAATCAACGACCACGATGCAGCGCAAGCGGACGGCCTCATGAAGTCTGATCGGCCCCGGGCGGGAATCGAACCTGCTCACAGCGGCGACAGGCATCACGCGTGCGGATGCTGCGGCGCATGCGGGCACTTCAACCCTTGCGCGTGCAATCCGCGCCCCGCTAGTTGAGAAAAGGCACCAACGGCTCAGGTGGCGCGCAGCGAAACGCGAAGGTGCCGTGATGGGTCGCGTGCCGAACAGCAGATGCGCCACCTCGATAGTCGAAGTGTTGACGTCTCGGCCGGCCCGGCCCGGCCGTTGAGGGTGCGCCTCTTCACGCAGGTGCTCGCAGGCGGTGAGCATGGCAGGACGCAACAGCTCAGATCCCATGCCTGAGCGGGCGACGAATCAGTGCCCCGTAGCTGGCTCCTTCGTCATCGGTTGACAGAACTGGCGCGCCCGTCACCCGGAATGAACACCTCACTTCAAAAGGGGTGAGCGACTTGGTTGCCAAGTGGCATCAAGCATTCAAGTAAAAGTGGCTATGTGGCACCGAGCATTCCAGGAAGAGTGGCTATGTAATGCCTATCGCTGTGCAACTAACGTTGGTCCGACGTTAAGTGGCAGGGAGCCGATGTCAACCGCGTGTTAGCAATATCGCCGGACGAGCAGCACTTAATGGCAGACCGATGAATTGCTGATCACTCTGGTAACGCTTCGGCATATGGCGACTACGGAGGAATGGCGATGCGCGCAAGATTTTATTCAAATGAATTGAGGGCCGAGGCAGTGCGGCTGGTCGTCGAAGATCGGCTGACGGCAGCTACGGCGGGTACAAGGCTTGGGATCCGAAGCGAGGTGGTCTCGGTGTGGGTGCGTCGACATCGCGAATCGAGAGGTCGTGCCAACGATATTCAACAATTGAAGATATTGCTTTGCAATATGGCGGTTGAGCGTAACGAGCTCGCGAAGATTGCTTCGCGCTTTCTTGAGAAAGTGGGCTGACAGCGGCCACGGATATTGATTGCAGCGGGACCGATTATTGATGGCTCACGGTTGTCTTTTCGCGGGGGCGTGCCGTCACTTTTTACTCGACCGGGAGTGCGGAAATGAATATCACAAAACTCTACAAGGGGACGCTTAAAGGGGCGCGTACCACGCCGCTACGCCGCACAGCCTTGACTGTAGCCATCGCCTTGAGTTGTGGTGTTGCCGGGCAAGCGTTTGCCCAGGCCACCACCGGCACGATCTTCGGCCAAGCGCCGGTGGCGACTGGGGAAACCGTGCAGATCACCGGCGGTGCCGGGTTCAACCGCACCGTGCCGGTGGACAGCTCGGGTCATTACACAATCACGGTGCCTGTGGGCACCTACACCGTGAACCTGCTGCAGAACGGGCAGGTGATCCAGTCGCATGCCAACATCACCCCGAAGGTCGCTGGCTCGACAGCGGTCGACTTCACGACGACCGCGACCGCCGGCCCCGGCAACAAGAACGTGCAAAACCTTTCCGCAGTCACGGTCAGCGCCAACGCGATTCCCACGATCGACATCACCTCCACCCGCGAGAGCACGGTGATCACGGCCGAGCAGTTGAGTCGTCTGCCGCTCGCACGCAGCGGTGCGGCCATCGCGCTGCTGGCGCCGGGAACTGTACAAGGTGCTGTCTCGCTCCGGACAGCATCGGGAGACGGTGGCCCGACTGGCGAACCTCTGGTTTCCTTCGGTGGTGCTTCCGTCGCGGAAAATGCCTATTACATCAACGGCTTCAATACTTCTGATCCACTAGGCAATTCCGGTGGCATCACCCTGCCGTATGGCTCCATCTCGCAGCAGCAGACGCTGACCAGCGGTTACGGTGCCGAATATGGCCGCTCTGCTGGTGGCGTGATCAGCCAGGTCGGCAAGAGCGGCGCCAACGATTGGCACTTCGGGGGTCAGGTGCTGTGGCAGCCAGCCTTTGCCCGAGACACTGCAGACAATGTCTATTATTCCAATCCACGCTCGAGCGGTTACGGAAGGCTCCGCAATTATCAGAATGGCGACAGCCAGTGGGAGACCATTTACGACGCTTACGCCAGCGGTCCACTCATCAAGGACAAATTGTTCTTCTTCATTTCCGCCGAGTCGGACAAGTCACAGGTTACCAATGTACAAAGCACCAGTTTGAACCAGGTCGAATACCAGAAAATAAGCAATCCAAAACTCTACGCAAAGCTGGACTGGAACATCAATGACAGCAACACCCTGTCGCTGACCGGCGTCAAGAACTCGCAGCACTTTTCGGGCGCGTTCTACGATTACGACAATACGGCCCATCAGGCCGGCGCGTTCAGCAGCCTGGATCAGTCGCTCAAGAGTGCCTTCAGCCTGTGGATCGCGCAGTACTCCTCGTATATCACCGACAATTTGAGTCTGAATGCCATGTACGGCAAGATGAGCGGAACCTATTACACGGTGCAGCCGGCGTACCCGGGATTCGACCCCAATCTGCCCGCAATTCTCGGTTCCACGGCGCAAAATCCGGCGTATACCGGTGGCGCCATTGGCGGCATCACCAATTCGAACAACAACAACAGCATCGACAATCCAGACCATGCCTCTAGCGTGGTCAACGAGCGGCTCGACCTGGATTGGAAACTGGGCAACCACGACCTGCAGTTCGGCATTGACAACGACACAACGAACGACATCAAGGACGGGACAGTCATGACCGGGCCAGGCTACGCCTGGGCATATGGCCAGGCATCCGGACCGAACGTTGCGATTATCGGCAGCACGCCGTCGAATCCTGGCGGCAACCCGAATATCGCACCGTGGGTAGGGCCTACCAGCCCCTATCCCGGCGGCGCGCAGGGCTATTACACCAGCAAGTACATTCTTGCGCTCAGTGCGACGGTGCAGGTGACCCAGCGCGCACAGTACCTGCAGGACAACTGGCAGGTCACGCCACACCTGCTGCTGAACCTTGGACTGCGCAACGACCAATTCACCAACTACAACCCCGATCACGTGGCCTACCTGCGCCTGACCAGTCCGCAATGGTCGCCGCGCGTCGGCTTCAGCTGGGACGTGTTCGGCGATTCCAGCCTGAAGGTGTTTGGCAACGCCGGGCGTTACTATCTGGCCATGCCGTCCGGTGTCGCATTGCGCGAGGCCGCCGGCTCCATCTACACCCAGCAGTACTATACCTATACGGGTATCGATGCGAATGGCATACCCACGGGCCTCACCCCCATTGCATCGAATCCGGCCGGCCCTGTCTCGGCGAACAATGAATACGGCGAACCGCTGGATCCCAGAACGGTGGCGTCGAGAAACCTCAAGGCCGAATACCAGGACGAGTTCGTGCTGGGCATGCAGCAGCAGCTCAGTCCGGCGTGGGTGTATGGCGTCACCGGCATGTGGCGCACCCTGGGTCGGGTCATCGACGATGTCAACGACACCAACACCGAGTGTCAGCAGCTGCTGGCGCAGGATCCAGGGGCAGCGTCAGCGATCGGGGCCAATTGCGCCAATATCAATCTCAATGGCAGCGTGCTGATCAATCCGGGATCAACCAATACCTTCCGGATCGCAGATGGTCAGGGCGGCTACTACAGCTGGACGGTGTCGCCGGCACAGTTCGGTTTCCCCAAGGTCACGCGCAAGTACGGATCGCTGGAGTTGTACCTGGAGCATCCGTGGGACGGCAGGTGGACGGGCAAGATCGACTACGTGTACTCGCACAGCTTCGGCACCACGGAAGGCCCGGTGCAGTCGAACATCGGCCAGGGTGCCAGCTCCGTTTCCCTCACGACACAATGGGACTTCGGCTCGCTGATGCAGTACGCCAACGGCGATCAGGCGAACGATCGTCGGCATGTGCTGAAAGCCTACGGTACCTACCAGATTGCACCCGAGTGGGCAGCCAGCGGCATACTGACCGTAGCTTCCGGTACCCCGGAGGATTGCCTCGGCTACTACGGTCCTACCGAAACCGATCCCACCGGGTATGCGGTGAATACGCAAGGCTTTTACCACTGGTGCGGCGGCTTTCCGGCGCCCCCGGGTTCGACGGGGCGCACCCCGTGGACCCGTCAGCTGAACCTCAGCATCGCGTATCGGCCTGAGTGGGCGGACAAGAAGCTGGGGTTCCAGCTCCAGGTACACAATGTGCTCAATGAGCAGGAAGTGTTGCAGATCAGGCCCTACTACGGTTCCGTGGCCAATCCCAACCTGAGGTACTTGCAGCCGCTCGCACTGGAAGCACCGCGTTACGTGCAATTTGGCCTGACCTACGACTTCTGATCTGATTGCCGGTATGTACTTGGCGCAATTCGACGAGGGTGCGCTCCACCGTCGTTGAAACGCCACGTGGAATTTCCCGCGCGCGGTCTATTTGGACGTCGGTATGTAGTGAACGCACGGCTGGCAGGAAGCCAGGGTTCTCCGCCAGGAGGATGCTCGCACGGCATCGTTGGCGATAGACAGTGCGCCGATCGCCCCACAGCTCGATGTCCGACACGGCACACGCTAGCGGGCACTGTGTGTCGGCGAATGCACCGTGTTGACTTTTGGTATTGGAGTTTTGTCGATGGACCCCATACGCAAACCCACACTGGCGGCGATCGTGCAAGGCGGATTTGCAACCGCCACGATCGGCACGGGTGCCGCGGCGCTGATCAACCACATCAGCCCGCTCAGCGTCCAGGGCGCCATCGCCAGCGGACTGCCGGAGAGGACGGCGCTCGTTGCCGGTGTGGTCGCGGGCACTCGCCAGTGCAGGTGCTAGATTCATGCCGATCATGCGGACCGATCGCGCCCATCCGGAGCCCGAAGCTGTGACCGGCTTGCCGGCGGCCGCCGCCCGCCTGCTTGCCGAGGCGGGCAGCGCCTTGAGTCGCATGCAGCCGGGTGCCGCCGAACGATCCCTGATCAGCGTGTTGGCGGTCGCCCCGCGTTGCGTGGAGGCCAATCGCCTGATGGGCATCGCCTGTCACATGAATGGGGACCATGCGCAAGCGATTGACTTTCTGCGGCGCGCGCTCGCCGAACGACCGCACGACCCCGTGATCCAGATGAACCTGGGCAGCGCCCTGCACGAGAGTGGCGCGGTCGATGCGGCGCTGGAGGCATTGCGGCGTGCGTGCGAGCTGGCGCCCAACTTTGCTGCGGCCTGGTACAACCTGGGCAAGGCGCTCAAATTGCAGGTTCAAACTGCCCACGCCTGCGACGCCCTGCGCCGCGCGTTGAAGATCGATCCGGCGCATGTCGCCGCGCGCATCACGTTGGCGGATGCGCAGATCAGCCTCGGCGAGGTGCAGGCCGCGATCGCGAACTATCGCGAGATTCTGCGTCGACATCCCGACAATCCGGAAGCCTGGTTTGCGCTGGCCAATTTGAAGACGGAACCACTCGACACGGCCGATACGGCACGACTGCAACGCCTGTTCCGGCAATCCAGCGCGTCGACTGACGCGCGCATCTCGATCGGGTTCGCCCTGGCCAAGGCGCTGGAGGACCAGCGTGATTATGCGGCAGCGTTCGAGGTGCTTCGCGCAAGCAATGGACTCAAGCGCCAACAGGTGAGGTGGAACGACGCGGTCGAGCGTGCCCGCGTGGACGCGATCATGGCGGCGTTTGCCGCTCCCATGTCCGCACCGCAGGACGCGACGATGGGCCGGGAGGTGATCTTCATCGTGAGCCTGCCCCGATCCGGTTCCACCCTGGCCGAGCAGATACTCGCTTCGCATCCCGAGGTCGAAGGTGCCAACGAGATTACCGATCTGCCCAGTATCATCGAGGACGAGTCGAAGCGGCGTGGACAACCGTTCCCGCAGTGGGCAGCCGCGGCGACTTCCGAGGACTGGTGGCGACTGGGTCGTGACTATCTTGCGCGCACCGCGCGCTGGCGCCGCCGGCGACCACGCTCGACCGACAAGAACCTGGTCAGCTGGCAGCTGGTGGGCGCCGTGTTCGCGATGCTGCCGGCCGCACGAGTGGTGAACTGTCGCCGCGATCCGCTGGAGACGTGCTTCGCCTGCTATCGCCAGCTGTTCAGCAACGGTGCCCATTTCAGTTATGACCCGGTGGATATGGTCAATCACTACCAAGACTACGACCGTCTCATGCGCTATTGGCAGCACCGGTATCCCGGGCAGGCGCTCGAACACCAGTACGAAGCGCTGCTGCTCGACCCCGAATACCGGATTCGACAACTGCTGGACTTTTGCGGTCTGACCTTCGATCCGGCGTGCTTGGCCTTTCATGAAACGCAGCGCACCGTGGTAGGCACCGCCAGTGCCGCCCAGGTGCGCCGACCACTCAGCGCCAACACCTCGTATGCTGCGCGTTATGGTCGTCAGCTGGATCCATGGCGCGAACTGCTGGGTGCGACGTCCCACTGAGGTGTCCTTTGAACGGCACCTTCTCGCACGGGCGAATCCGAGCTGCAGATCTCTGGCAACTGCCTCCGCAAGGACACACAGGATAGCCAAGTGTCATTGTCTTCCACCAGCGTGCCGATGGACGCAACGGCCAAGCCTGTCGGTACCGTCACGACAATATCGGCGGAATCGGCCTTCAGCTCCGGTGCGTCCAGATCTCGCCACCACTGGTGCGCGGACTAGCGCATGCCGTAGCTGGCCATGACCGGCTTGCCATCCAGGGTGCCTAAATGGATACGTCGCATAGTCGGCTTGCCCTGATAGTCGATGACAATGCTGTGCAGATTACATCCGCTGCACGTTGTGGCAGCGCAACCGCCAGCACATCGCCGTGGAGTGTACGCGACGCGACGCCCGTCCAGCCTGACGCCGAGAGCCTGCAGTGTTTGCGCCACGTCGATAGGTAACTACCGCGTGGCGACGGCAGGTGCTCGCGTGAAAAGAACGCGACTGTACTGGCGACGGTTTTAGCGGAGGGATCGAATGCAAGGTTGAGCGCGTAGTGCTGGATGTGCAAGCCAGCCAGCGCTGACGGCGACTTGACCGGCGCGTCAGCGCCCATGCCTGCGCGCGCACCGGCCAGGACCAACGAACAGCACACACCGACTGTGACCATGACGTCCACAAGGCCGGATTTCATTCGCATCCCTGCGATGCGAGATGCGCGTCTTGTCGGCATTCGTTGGTGCTCGCCGAGCCCTGACCACTTGCATTCATCGAATGACGGACGGGAACGCAGGCCAACAGAAATTCTACCGGCGGTGCGTGGCCCCTCCTCTCAGGGTTGACTACTTGGGTGCAGGGGTGCCGTCGGACCAGTGCCCAACCGGTATGAGAAACATTTCCATCGGCAGAGGTGCGCCGCGAAACATTGGCGTCTGTATGACAGGCGAGCCGTTTGCGGAAGCACCCCAATCCGCGTTTGCAGGCGTATAAAACATCAGGTGCGGAAGCCATTGGTTCGCTTGGGGGCCGATTTGTTGCTGTCTGGACATCATGTAAGACATGGCCCCTGGCGCCAAGGTCGGCAATTGCCTAGCGTCCAGGGCCGCTTTCATGGCCGCCTGGATCTTCTCCTTGGACACTCCGTGCAGCGCCAATGCCGTGCGTTTATAGACAATGGGCAGGATTGATTTCGCCGCCGCCGGATTGTAGCAATCGGGCCCGCGTATTTTCGGGTTCCAGAACTGCGACGAGTTGAATGGGGAAATCCACGCTCGTTCGACGATACATACATACCCATTGCTGCCTTTGACGGCCGTGGTGTAACCGGACCGTCCAAGCACTTGGATGGTGGCCTTGCTGGAAATATCTTCCGGTGCTGCGCTGCGGGCCAGAGCTATTTCTGACGCGCGGTCGGCGATCAGGTATTGGGAAAGCGGCGCCATGCTTGGATAAGCGGTGACTGGAGCGTGAGTCGCGGGATCCGCGTTGACCGCTGGCGCCATGAGAGCGCATGCCATTGCCATGGCACTGAAACAATAAACGAGCTTGCTCATCTGGTTGGCTCCGCGGATCAGATTCAGCTTGTTGTGAAGCACATCGGCTTCGGTCGCGATGTCGCCGCCGACAGGGGCGTTGCGATCGCCGTTCGTCGTGTCACGGAATCGGTGCCTGAGGTGTGGACGAGAAACGGGTCCAATTTGTCGCGGATGCCGCCTGTTCCCCCAGTACAGCAGAAACCGCTGGTTTGGATCATGTGCCTTGCATCAAAAAACCGCGGAAGGTCTGGGGTAACCATCCGCGGGGTGGGGAATGCAGAGGACGGCCCTGACTTCATTGCCATCACCGGACGCAGCGGTCGCTTTTTCCGATGGCCTGCGGTGGATCAAGGTTAGGTGCGATATCGTCACTCATCCATAGCCACTATTCTTGTATTTCGCAAAGCCACTTTGACTCGGTGCTTGACGTGTTTTTCACACTAGAATGAAACGGTTCGAAGCATGAGCGATTGGCCCGCATCCGGCAAAGCTGGTGATCATCGATGGCAGGATCGGTGCTGGCGCGCTCCTGGCCACCACCAGCGTGCTGGCGGAGGAACTCTGATCGTCATGAGCCCCAAGCCCGAAATCGACGATCGATGCCGTGACCGCGAAGATCGGTTCGATCATGGCGCGTGTTGCTGGCGAAGAGTACCCACACCAACAGCGTGAACGGCCCATCTGCAACGCCGAGAGTGCGGCTGCGAGCCGGGCACGCACACCGACAAGCACGGCAACGCCCGCCGCAATGTAGGCACCACCGGTGAAATACGCGCAAAACAAATGCGCCGGCAGCCATTCAGGCACCAGCGGCGTGGTCAAATTGACATAAGCGAAATGGCTCACGCCGAAGAAAATCAAGGCCACGCCATAGAGCGCCCTCGCGATGCGCACGCCCTTGTCGCCGGTAGCAAAAGCGAACCGGCGCCTGCCTTGTCGACTTCGCACATATCGTTGACGTGAAGGTCGATCAGGTGCTCGAACATCGTGGGATCCACCTTCGCTCGCGACTGGGGCGATTCGCCGGATCGAGCGCACGCTCGGTCGCCAGGCCCCAGCGTTTTGCGTCCTCATGGCGACGAAAGGTCTCGCTAACGTACGATTGCTTGCGTCGAACCTGGGCGCGCCAGTTGCCCGAGGGAAGCTGAGTGCATGTCGGCATTTCGTTTGCGCTCCGTGTGCATGCGGAGGGCGTAGAACAGCGTATTTGGGCGCTTTTGAGTGTACACGAGCGTGCACACGGAGCCTTTCATGAGGTTGCTTGTAGTGTCTAAATCATTGAATTACAACGATTATAAGCTTTCCGTCGCGCCGATGATGGACTGGACTGACCGTCACTGCCGCTACTTCCATCGGCTGCTGTCGCCCCACGCGCGCCTGTATACCGAGATGGTGACCAGTGCGGCGCTGGTGCGCGGCGGCCAGTTGCGTCTGCTCGAACACAGTCAGCAGGAGCATCCGGTAGCCCTGCAACTGGGCGGCAGCGATCCGCACGAACTGGCGCAGGCGGCACGACTCGGCGCCGAGGCTGGATACGACGAGATCAACCTCAATGTGGGCTGCCCCTCGGACCGGGTCCAGTCAGGCCGTTTTGGCGCCTGCCTGATGCGTGAGCCGGCCCTGGTGGGCGACTGCGTCAAGGCGATGCGTGATGCGCTGGCAGATTCACATGGGCATGTTCCGGTGACAGTGAAGTGCCGCATCGGCGTGGACGATCAGGATGACTACGCCGGCCTGCAGCATTTCACCGAGATCATGCTGGAGGCCGGTGTCCAGGTGCTGACCGTGCATGCGCGCAAGGCGTGGCTGCAAGGCCTCTCACCGAAGGAGAACCGCGACATCCCGCCGCTGGACTACGCCCGGGTGTACCGACTGAAGCGTGAGTTTCCCGGGCTGGGGGTGGTGATCAACGGCGGCATCACCACGGTCGGGCAGGTGCAGACGCATCTGGCCAACCTCGACGGGGTGATGCTGGGCCGCGCGGCTTATCACGATCCGTACCTGCTGGCGCAGCTGGAAAACGTGCTGCACGGCGAGGCCATGCCGACGCGCGACGACGTGCTGCGCCGCATGCGTCCCTACGTGGAGGCCGAGCTGGCGCGGGGTACTGCCTTGAAGCACATCAGCCGTCACTTGCTGGGTTTGTACCAGGGCGAGCCGGGCGCGCGCGCGTTCCGCCGCACGATCAGCGAGGGTGCGCACCTGGCCGGCGCCGGCTGGGGTCTGCTGGAACACGCGCAGACGTCGTGTCTTCTCGCCGCGTGACAGACGCTGCTTGTCCGGCCAGTATTCAGGCCGGATCGCCTAGGCTGGACGTTTACGCCATGTCCGGACAGGATATTCACGCATGATCAGGTACAAGTGCTTGATGCTTGCCGCGCTGATCCCGTTCGCGGGAGCGGCGGCCCAGTCGGCGAAGCCCGCGGTGACGCTCGATCAAGCCGTGCTCAAGGTTCAGCATGACACCGGTGGCAAGGTACTCTCGGCCGAATCGCGCGGCATCGGCCGGCGGGTGGAGTACCGCATCAAGGTGCTGACCCCGGAGGGGCATGTGAAGGTCATGGCGATTTCCTCCGAGGCGAGCAAGAATCCATCATCAACCCAGTCAACCAAAACCCAGTCAACCAAGAATCCGCCCGGACGGAATACGGGTAGCAAGGAGAAACATTGATATGCGCATCCTGTTGGTGGAGGACGAGGCGCCGTTGCGCGAGACGCTGGCGGCGCGCCTGAAACGCGACGGCTTCGCCGTCGATGCGGCGCAGGACGGCGAGGAAGGTATCTATCTCGGCCGCGAGGTGCCGTTTGACCTGGCGATCATCGACCTGGGCCTGCCGAAGATGTCGGGCATGGAGCTGGTCAAGGCCCTGCGCGAGGCGGGCCAGCGCTACCCGATCCTGATCCTCACTGCGCGTGGCAGCTGGCAGGACAAGGTCGAGGGGCTCAAACACGGCGCCGACGACTATCTGGTCAAGCCGTTCCATGTCGAGGAGTTGCTGGCGCGGATCAACGCGCTGGTGCGGCGTGCCAGCGGCTGGTCCAAGCCGATCCTGGCCTGCGGCGTGATCAAGCTGGACACCACCGCGCAGACGGTGGCGGTGGAAGGCAAACTGGTCGATCTCACCAGCTACGAATACAAGGTGCTGGAATACCTGATGTTGCATGCCGGCGAGCTGGTTTCCAAGGCCGATCTCACCGAACATATCTACCAGCAGGACTTCGACCGCGATTCCAACGTGCTCGAGGTGTTCATCGGCCGGTTGCGGCGCAAGCTCGATCCGGAAGGCGCCCTGAAACCCATCGAGACGGTACGTGGACGCGGATACCGCTTTGCCATCCCGCGCACCGACGGCGACGACGAGTGAGTTGACGCCGCCGCGCCGCCCGTTGTCGCTTGCGGCGCGGGCGGCGATCGCCACCGGCTTCGTGCTGGCAGCGTTTCTGGGACTGGTCGGGCTCACGCTGTCGCAGGCGAACAAGGAGCGCGCCCTGAGCGCGCTGCATGATCGTCTGCAAAATTTCGCAATCGCCTACATCACCAATTTCGACGTGAACCGTTACGGCAGGATCCTGCCGCCGGATACCTCGCCGGACCCGAACTTCTCGCGGCCGGGTTCCGGCCTCTATGCGGTGGCGGTGGGCGACAAGGGTTTCCATTGGGAGTCCCCTTCGGCGATCGGGCGCGACTTCAGCTTTCTCGCGCCGCTGGCGCCGGGCGCAAGTCGCTTCGTCGGGCCGATCGACACGCGCATGGGCCGCCTCTACTACTACAGTTACGGCGTGGCCTGGGATACCGCGGGCGGCAAATCCGCGCACTTCACCATCATGGTGGCGCAGACCGAGGACCAGCTTGAAGGAGGCAACGCGGCGTACCGGCGCGCGCTGGTGGTCTGGCTGTCGATTCTCGGCGTGATGCTGATCCTGCTGCAGCTTCTGCTGCTGCGCTGGAGCCTCACGCCGTTGCGCAAGGTGGCCAGCGACATGAGTCGGGTCGAGCGCGGTGACAGCGAGCGACTGGACAGTCAGTACCCGCTGGAACTTATCGGCCTGACCGAGCGCATCAATGTCTTCATCACCAACGAGCGCGAGCAACGCACGCGCTACCGGCACACCCTGGCCGACCTGGCACACAGCTTGAAAACGCCGCTGGCCGTGATCCGCTCGCAGCTGGAATCCACGGTCACCGACGAGACCACGCGGCGCACCAACCTGCTCGATCAGGTGCGCCGGATGAACGAACTGGTCGCCTACCAGTTGGCGCGTGCGGCCACCTCGGGTCGCCAGACGTTTGCCAGCGCCGTGCCGCTCGCCTCCCATGCCGAGGATCTGGTGCAGGGCCTGGAAAAGGTTTACGCGGCGAAAAACGTGCTGTGCGAATTCGATATCGAGGACGACGCGATGTTCTACGGCGAGCAGGGCGATCTGCTCGAGCTGCTCGGCAACCTGCTGGAGAACGCCTTCAAATGGGCCAGTCACCGCGTGTTGCTGGTGGTGAAGATGCAGCCGCAAGCCGGGCGTCAGCGTCCCGGCCTGCTGTTGTGCGTGGAGGACGACGGACCGGGCATTGCCGAGGACAAGATCGAGAAGGTGCTGCAGCGCGGCGTGCGTGGCGACGAGCGAGTACAAGGCCACGGCATCGGGTTGTCGATCGTGCAGGACATCGTGCACGCCTACCAGGGCGAACTGGTGGTGGATCGCTCGCCCGAACTCACCGGTGCCCGCTTTTGCGTGCGGCTGGCGGCGAGCTGAGCCAGGCTTTCAGCGACGGCAAGCCGCCATGGGTTCATTGCCATCGGCGTCCGTCAGACGCCGAGATCAACCGGTTATCCGCGGGGTGGGTCTGCGCTTACTGGATCGAGCCAGGCAGCAGGGATTGCCAGCCCAGATGTGGCCGCGGGCTGGGCGCGGGCGCCGACGAGGCGGCCCCGGAATGATCGTTGCCGTCGCCGGAGGGGCCGGTGGTCGAGTCGCTGTTGCTGATCGCGCCACTGTCGTGGTTGATGCCCACGGTGTCGCCGTCACTGCGGTCGCTGCCATGCGAACTTCGCGTGGTCACCGCGTGCGTGGCATTGTCCACGCCCGGCGTACCCAGGCTGACAGCGGCAGCCGAGCCAACGAACGCCAGGCACAGGGTGCAACCGATGATCCGATGGATGGCGCGCATGGCAGTCGAACTCTCCGAACCCGCAAGCGAAGGTCCTGATCCTCGCAGAAACCGGATGGCGGTGCCAGTGCTGTCCCATGTCGCAGTGCAGCGTCGGCGGGCTAGAATCGCCCGATGTCCACTCTTCATTTGTCGTCGTGTCGCGGCGCATCGCATGCGAGCGCCGCGGCGTGCAGGGATCGCTGATGCAGCCATTGCAACTGCTGGCCTTGCTGGCTCCGGGCGAGCCGGTTTCCGGCTCCGCACTCGCGGCGCAGATCGGGGTGACCCGCTCGGCAGTCTGGAAACAGGTCGAAGCCTTGCGTGCGCGTGGCGTACCGATCGAGGCGCGCGGCCGCGCCGGCTATCGCCTGCCGTGGCCCCTGCAGATGCTCGATGGAGGGCAGATTTATGCGGGGCTGCCGCAGTCCTGCGCGAGGTCGCTGGGCACACTGGAGGTGCATGGCGAGCTCGACTCCACCTCCAGCGAACTGCAGCGTCGCATCACGAGCGCGGAGGATCTCAGCATGGTGTTGGCCGAAAGCCAGAGCGCCGGGCGTGGGCGCCGCGGCCGCGACTGGTTGTCGCCACCGGGAATGAACCTTTATTTGTCATGCCTGAAACGTTTTGAATCGGGTTTCGCCGCGTTGAGCGGGTTGTCGCTGGCGGTCGGCGTGATGGTGCTGCGCGCGCTGGATGAGCTGGGCGTCGCCGGTGCCGGGCTGAAATGGCCCAACGACGTGTTGGCCGTGGACGAGCATGGTGCTCGCGGCAAGCTGGCCGGTATCCTGGTTGAGCTGAGTGGCGAATACCAGGGCCCGTGTGCGGCAGTCATCGGGATCGGTCTCAATCTGCGCCTGACGCCAGCGCTGCGACGCCAGGCCGCACAGCCGGCCTGCGATATCGCCAGCCTTGCCACCGGAGCGCCGCCGGATCGAAACCGGGCGGCGGCGGCGCTGATCCATGCTCTGGCGCGCGGTTTGATCCAGTTCGAGAGCGAGGGATTCGCCGCCTTCCTGGAGGACTATGCGCGCCACGACCTGCTGCAGGGCGAACCGCTGCAGTTGAGCGGCGGCCTCGGCACGTTTGACGGGATCGGTGCCGGGGTCGACGCGCGTGGCGCGCTGCAGGTGCGGATGCCCGATGGCAGTCAGCGCCGCGTCGATAGTGCCGACGTCACGGTGCGGCGCGCATGAAACTGCTGCTCGACCTGGGCAACACGCGACTGAAATGGGCGCTGCAAGCGGAGTCCGCGGACTGGTTTGCGCACGGCGCGCTGGGCTGGGAAGAAGATATCGAAGGGAAGCTGGCCGAGGCATGGATGGGTCTGCCGCGACCGGCCAGGATGGTGGCCGCGTCGGTGGTCGATGCTACCCGCGAAGGCCGGATCGCCGAGCTCATGCAGCAGGTGTTCGGCGGCGCACCGCACTGGCTGCGCACGCCCGGCAGTGCCTGCGGCGTACGCAACGCTTATGCGGAGCCGCAGCGATTGGGCGTGGATCGGTTTCTGGCGATGGTCGCCGCCCGTGCCGCGTATCGCACGCCATGCGTGCTGGTCAGCGCCGGCACCGCGCTGGCGCTGGACGCCTTGCGTGTCGATGGTCAGCACCTGGGTGGATTGATCGCGCCCGGTGTGCGGCTGATGCAGCAATCGTTGCTGGACTCAACGGTTCTGGTGCGACCACAGCGGTCGGGCGACATCCTGGAACTGGCGGACAACACCGCCGATGCGGTGACCTCCGGTTGCTGGCAGGCCGCCGCAGCCCTGATCGAACGTTTCCACCGCCACATGTTGCCGCGTCTGGGGGGCATGCCGACCTTGATCCTGGATGGCGGGGACGCGCCCCAATTGGCCTCGATGCTGTCGTTGCCGGCCAACCTTGTTCGCGACGGCGTGTTGCGAGGCCTGGCACTGTGGGCCGACGCGCATCTCAGGTCGCCACCGACCGTCTAGAATGGCGGCACTGCTCGCATTGATGGGGGTTTGATGTTCCTGCGTCTGCTGTTCATTGTGCTTGTGGCGCTGAATATCGCGGTAGGGGCGTGGCTGTCACTGGGGCAGCCTTATACCCATGTCGGCAACTCGACCGACCCCGATGTGCCCGAGCTGCGTCTCCTCTCGGAAGTGCCCACCTCCGGCGTGAGCTCACCGGCACCGGATGCCCAGGGTAGGTTGGCTGGCGTCGACTCGCACAGCTACACGTGCATCACGCTGGGGCCATTCGACACGCCGCAGGACCTGCGCAATGCGCGCCAGGCATTGGCATCGAGCGCCGCGCGCACGCGCTCACGCCAGGAGCAGGCCAGTCAGAGCACGGGCTGGTGGGTCTATCTGCCGGCGGCGGGCAACCGGGCCCAGGCACTCGAACAAGCCAGACAACTTGGTGCACATGACATCAAGGACTACTTCGTGGTCGGATCGGGTGATCAGGCCAATACGATTTCGCTGGGCTTGTTCAAGGATCCAGCCAACGCGCGCAAGCGTCTGAGCGAGATCGTTGCGGCGGGCTTCGCCGCGCGCATGGGCGAGCGCAGCGAAAGCGTGCCCGAATACTGGCTGGATCTGGCGATTGCCGACGGCAGCCGACTGGATTGGCGCAAGTATGTCAGTGCCAGCGGGGTCGGCTCCCACAGTACAGGCTGCTTTTGAGCACCGCCGTGGGAGTGCCTGCTAGAATCCCGGATCTTCGCCGGCATAGCTCAGTTGGTAGAGCAACTGATTTGTAATCAGTAGGTCCCGGGTTCGACTCCTGGTGCCGGCACCATGAACTACGTCGAGTCCCTCTTTCGGGCCGTCTTTTCGGAGATGGTTCAGGCAGGTGATGGAGCCGAGGTAGTGCTTCCAGTTTGGTCACCGCCGGCGGCGTTCCGGCCGCATCGACGGTCCG
>JBDTEG010000130.1:0-15492 GCA_039922695.1 Rhodanobacter sp.
TGACTTCCGGCAGGGCTTTCGCCGTGAAATGATACGTTATATCGTTGCGCTCCTGTCCCTCGCTCCGTTCCCGTGAAAGAAACGCTCGCATGAATCAGCCGTGGATCGATGTGTTGTCCCGGTCCGGGCGGGCGCCCACCCGGGCGGCCAAAAGTATCGTCCTGGAGGCCTGGGCGTGGCGTCCTGCGAAAAGACATCTTCTTCTGCTGGCTGCCTTGCTGCTGGCCGGTTGCGCGGTCGGCCCGGATTTTCAGCGGCCCGCCGCACCCACCGTCAGCGACTACGGCCCGAAGCCGGCCAGCAGCACGGTCGCCACGGCGCAGGTGACGGGTGGTCAGGCGCAGCACTTTGTCCGCGGCGGCGACGTTCCCGCCGACTGGTGGACGCTGTTCCATTCCCCCGCGCTGAACGCGCTGATCGAGCAATCGCTGGCCCACAATCCTGACCTGAAAGCGGCGCAGGCAGCCTTGTCGGTCGCCCGGGAAACCACGCTGGCCGGGCGTGGCGCCTATTACCCGCATGTGTCGGCTGGCCTCTCCGCAAGCCGCGAGCAGGATCCGCCCGGTGCGCTGGCGCCTGTGCCCAGCAACAATGCGTTCCTGTACAGCCTGTTCACGCCGCAGGTCAGCGTGTCGTACGTGCCCGATGTGTTCGGCCTGAACCGGCGCACGGTGGAGTCGCTGAAGGCGCAGCAGCAGGGCGTGCGTTACCAGATGGTCGCGACATACAACACGCTCACCACCAACGTGGTGGTGGCGGCGATCCAGGTGGCGTCGCTGCAGCAGCAGATTGCCATCACCCGCAAGCTGGTCGCCGACAACAACGACATGCTCGGCATCCTGCGCTACCAGCTGAAAAAGGGTTATGCCAGCGGGGTGGACGTCGCGGCGCAGGAAACCCAGGCGGCGGCGATCGGGGCGACTCTGCCACCGCTGCTCCATCAGCTCGATCAGCAGCAGCACCGGCTGGCCGTGCTGTCCGGCCGCTTTCCAGGCGAGGTGAAGGATCAGAACTTCGACCTGTCCAGCCTGCAGCTTCCGGGTGAGCTGCCGCTGAGCCTGCCATCGAAGCTGGTGGCCCAGCGCCCCGACGTGCTGCAGGCGCAGGCCAACCTGCATGCGGCCAGCGCCCAGATCGGCGTCGCCATCGCCAACCGCTTGCCCAATATCGAACTGAGCGCCGGTGCCGGCAGCACGGCGCTGGCGATCGACCAGGTGTTCCACGCCGGAACCGGCTTCTGGAATATCGGTGCGGCGATCGCCGCACCGATATTCGAGGGCGGCACGCTGCTCCATCAGGAGCGCGCCGCCAAGGCGGCTTATGTGCAGGCGGCCGAGCAGTATCGCAGCACAGTGTTGACCGCCTTCCAGGATGTCGCCGACACGCTGTCGGCTCTGCAGCAGGATGCGGCGGGGCTGCAAGCGGCGGCGAAGGAGGCTGATGCGGCCGCGACCAGTCTCAAGCTCTCGCAGCAACTGGTCCGCGATGGCGATGCCAGTCATCTGCAATTGCTCATCGCCGAACAGGCTTCCCAACAGGCGCAGATCGCCTTGATCCAGGCGCAGGCCAGCCGCTACGCCGACACCGCGGCGCTGTACCAGGCGCTCGGTGGTGGCTGGTGGCAGCGCAAGGACCCCGACTGGAATCCTCATGAAGAATGAATTGTCTGGCTCCATACGGCAGCTGGCTCCGCGCCCTTGCCTGTCGCGTGCTGCTGTGGTTTTGCTGGCGAGCGTAGCGCTGGGTGCGTGTTCGTCGCGGACGGCCGAATCAGAATCCTCCGGCAGCAATGCCTCGATCGCGCGGAACGTGACGCTGACCAAGCCACAACTACAGCACATCCGGTTCGTCACGGTGCAGCCGTCGGCTTTTCACGACACCCTGGAGACCACCGGCGTGGTCGATTTCGACAACGACCAGGCCACCGCCGTGCTGGCGCCGTTCTCCGGCCCGGTGACGCGCCTGCTGGTGGACGTTGGCGACAAGGTGCAGAAGGGGCAGGCGCTGGCGACTGTCGATTCACCGGATTTCGCCGCGGCCATCGGTGCCTACCGCAAGGCCATCGTCGCGGCCAGCACCGCGCGGCGGCTCGCGGATCTGGACAAGGACATACTTGCCCATCAGGGCATTTCGCGGCGCGAGGCCGAGCAGGCCGAGTCCGATGCCGTCGGCGCCGAGTCTGATCGCGATGCCGCGAAACAGGCGCTGCTGGCGCTGAACGTCGACGCGAAGACGATTGCCGACATCGCGGCGGGCCGCACCGTGGCGCACGTCACCGGCACCATCCGCGCCCCGATCGCCGGCACCGTGGTGGAGAAGTCGATCACCCCCGGCCAGCTGCTGCAGGCTGGCAGCACGGCCTGCTTTACCGTGGCCAACCTGTCGCGGATGTGGGTCAAGGCGCAGCTCTACGACAGCGATGTTGCCGCGGTGCGTGTCGGCGACAGTGCCAGCATCAGTGCCACCGGCATGCCGCCGATGGCCGGCAAGGTCGACAATGTCTCGGCGATCGTCGACCCCGATACGCGCTCGGTGGTCGCCCGCGTGGTGGTCGACAATCCGCAGCGGCTGCTGAAGAAGCAGATGTACGTGCGCGTGCAAATCCAGTCGCAGCAGGCACGCAGCGGCCTGCTGGTGCCGGTATCGGCGGTGCTGCGCAACGACGAGAACCTGCCGTTCGTCTACGTGGCGCAGGCCGACGGCAGCTTTGCGCGCGACCGCGTCAGCCTCGGCAATCGCGTGGGTGATCGTTACGACATTCCGACCGGCCTACACGCCGGCGATCGCATCGTGGTCGACGGCGCGATCTTCGTCCAGTTCATGCAGAATCAGTGAGCGACGCACCGATGAGCGAGCTCACGCCGCACGACGATTTGCAGCCGGCGCCCCACAAGGCATCCTTGATCAATCGCGTGGTCGCCGCGTCGCTGGGGCAGCGCTTCATCGTCGTGCTGCTCAGCGCCTTGCTGGTCGTCGCGGGCATCTGGGCGCTCAAGCACTTGCCGATGGATGCGTACCCGGATCTGTCGCCACCGATGGTCGACATTGTCACGCAGTGGCCCGGACACACCGCCGAGGAAGTCGAACGCCTGATCACGGTGCCGGTCGAGCTGGGTTTGAACGATGTACCCAAGGTCACCGCCAAACGCTCGGTGTCGTTGTACGGCTTGTCCGATGTCACGCTCACCTTCGAGGACAATACCGACAACTACTTTGCGCGTCAGCAGGTGTTCAACCGCTTGCCTGATCTGGGCCTGCCCAGCGGCGTCACGCCGTCGGTATCGCCGCTGACCGCGCCGTCGGGGCTGATTTACCGCTACGTGTTGCAGAGCCCGGATCGCTCGCCGATGGAGTTGAAAACCATCGATGACTGGACGATTGCACCGCAATATCGCTCGGTCGCGGGCGTGGCCGATGATTCGGGCTTCGGCGGCGGCACCATGCAGTACCAGGTGTTGCTGGATCCGGCGAAAATCGCCGGGCTCGGGCTTTCGGTGGCACAGGTGGAAAGCGCGCTTGGGGCCAACAACAGCAATGCCGGTGGCGGCTTCTATTCGCAGGGCGGACAGTTCTACTACGTGCGCAGCGAAGGTCGCCTGGAAACCCTGGCGGACATCGGCAACGTGGTGCTGGCGGTGCACAACGGCACCCCGGTGCTGGTCAAGGATGTGGCGAGAGTCGCCATTGGTACCGCGCCGCGGCTGGGTGAGTTCGGCTACATGGGACAGAACGACGCGGTCGAAGGCGTGGTACTGGTGCGCAAGGGTGAAAAGACCCAGGAGGTACTCCGGCGTGTCGAGGCCAAGACGAAAGAGCTCAATGGATCGATCCTGCCGCCCGACGTCAGGATTCACACCTTCTACGACCTCAGCAACCTGATCGCGCAAACGACCAAGGTCGTCGAAGCCAACCTGCTGCGCGGCACGTTGCTGGTGGTGATCGTGCTGATCTTCTTCCTCTACGACGTGCGCGCGGGCCTGATCGTCGCCGTGACGATTCCGCTCGCATTGTTGTTTGCCTTCTTCTGTCTGGACATACAAGGCGCGTCGGCGAACCTGTTGTCGATCGGCGCGGTGGATTTCGGCATCCTGGTCGATGGCGCGATCTTCATGGTGGAAAACATCTTCCGCCAGATCGCGCTGCGCGAAGGTACGCCGCTCAATGTCCGCGAAATCATTCAGGACGCGGCGTCCGAGGTGGATCGCCCGCTGTTCTATGCGGTGGCGGTGATCGTGGCCAGCTTCCTGCCCATCTACGCACTGTCCGGGCCGTCCGGCACGCTGTTCAAGCCGATGGCCGACACCATGATCTTCGCCCTGGTCGGTTCGCTGATCGTGACCCTGACCTTGCTGCCGGTACTGTGTGCGATCTTCATGCGCAAGGGTGTGCGCGAGCGGCGCAATCGCGCGTTCGAGTGGGTCCAGCGCGGGTATACCCGTGGACTGGATGCCTGCCTGCGGCGTCCTCGATGGACGATTGGCGCATCGGGCTTGCTGTTGCTGCTCGGTCTGCTGCTGATTCCAAGCATCGGCTCGGAGTTCATGCCGCAACTGGACGAGGGTGCACTGTGGGTGCGCGCCACCATGCCGTACACCATCTCATTCGATGCGTCGTCGAAGATCGTGCCCAAGGTGCGTGAGATCCTGCGCTCGTTTCCGCAGGTCACCACGGTGACGTCCGAGCACGGCCGGCCCGATGACGGCACCGACTCCACCGGCTTCTTCAATGCCGAGTTCTTCGTTGGCCTCAAGCCGTACTCGCAGTGGACCGGCGAGTATCGCAACAAGAAGGAACTGATCGCCGCCATCAACAGGAAGCTGGCAGTGTTTCCAGGCATCCAGTTCAACTACACCCAGCCCGCCGAGGATGCCGTGGACGAAGCGGAGACCGGTCTCAAGAGCGCGCTGGCGGTGAAGGTGTTTGGCAGCAACCTGCGAACGCTCGAGGCCAAGGGCAAGGCGATCAAGCAGGTGCTGGAGCACGTGCGTGGGATTACCGATGTGACCCTGGTGCAGGAGCTGGGTCAGCCCAGCCTCTCCATCAACATCGATCGTGCGAAAATTGCCCGCTACGGCCTCAATGTCGACGATATCAACAACCTGATCCAGAGCGCGGTGGGTGGCGACGTTGCCACCCAGGTGGTGCAGGGCGAGAAACAGTTCGACCTGGTCGTGCGGCTGGATCGGCAGTACCGCGACAACCCGGCGGAGATCGGCAACATCCCCGTGGCCACCCCCGGCGGTCAGCAAATCCCCTTGAAGGAACTGGCCGACATCAAGGTGACCGATGGCGCGTCATTCATCTACCGCGAGAACAACCAGCGATTCATCGGCGTGCAGTTCTCGGTGGCCGGTCGCGATCTTGCCGGGGCCGTCGAAGACGCGATCGGTCAGGTCAACGCCAAGGTGAAGTTGCCGCAGGGCTATCGGGCCGACTGGGGTGGCGAGTACAAGGAGTACACCGCCTCGCGCGCGCAGATGAACCTGATCCTGCCACTCACGCTGATCCTGATCTTCGGCCTGCTGTTCCTGCTTTACAGCAACTTCAAGTTTCCGTTCATCACCGTGGCAGGCGTGCTGTTGTCCGCGCCCGTGGGCGGCATCCTGGCGCTGTGGATCACCGGCACGCCGTTCTCGGTATCCTCCGGTATCGGTTTCCTGGCCCTGTTCGGCGTGTCGGTGTTGACCGCCGTGGTGTACATCTCCTACGTCAACGAATTGCGTCGCAATGGCACGCCGCTGGTCGAAGCGATCCGCACCGGCGCGATCTGGCGGCTGCGTCCGATCATGATGACCGCACTGGTCGCTGCGCTGGGCTTGCTGCCGGCGGCACTGGCCTCCGGCGTCGGCACCGACTCGCAACGACCGTTCGCCCTGGTCATTGTGTTCGGCATGATTTCGCGCCTGGTCATCAGCATCTTCCTGATGCCGGCGCTGTATGCGGTGGTGGCGCGACCGTACGATCGGCTGGAGGTCTAGCGCATCCGGCGGGCGTTCAATCGCCGTTGCTGGTCGCTTCGATCTGCTGCACGATGTTGTACAGGATGCGCAGGTCCTGTGGGTCGATCTCGTCTGCGTTCATGCCACGGAAGTGGTTGTGGAATGCGCGTACCGCAGCGGGACGATCATCCAGCGGGTAGCCGATCACCGCCAGCGCCATCCATGGATCGAAGCTTGCGGGTGGGTCGACCAGCACGCCTTGTGGCCAGCGGCCGAAACCTGCGGCAGCGAGTTGCGCCCAGGGGAACAGCGGGCCGGGATCGTCCTTGCGCGCAGGCGCGAGGTCCTGGTGGCCGATGATCTGGGTGCGCGGGATGTGCAGGCGGTCGGTGAGGTCGGTGAGCAAACGCAGCAGGCTGGTGATCTGCGGCTGCGCAAACGCACTGTGGCCGTCGTTGTCCAGCTCGATGCCGATCGATGCCGAGTTGAGGTCGGTGATTGTGCCCCAGCGTCCCGAGCCGGCCTGCCAGGCACGCAGCTGATCCGATACAAGTTGGTAGATATGCCCGTCCGCGCCGATCAGGTAGTGCGCGCTGACCGGGCCACCGCTGTTGGCCGTGCGCAGCGTGTCCAGGCTTTGCTGGACCGAATGCTGATCGGTGAAGTGCAACACGATCAGCACCGGGCGGCGGATGTCGTGGTTGGGCGAGGGCACCCAGGTTGCCAGCGGGTTGCGTGGGGCATGTGCGCACGCGGCGAGCAGGGCAACCATTGCTATCACGCTCACCCGGCCGAGCAGGCCACGGAACGACGAATCACGCATGGCGGCGGTCCTTCCGCTGGATCACGGTTGGAAGCTTCGGGCGATTTTCAGCACGGTCTGGTACGGCTCCGGTTCGTTGCGATTGCTGAGCAGGATGATCGTGAAATGCTGCTTCGGCCAGCGCACGATCACATTGCGAAAGCCAATGCTTTCCCCGGAGTGCCACAGCGTGTCGCCGGAGATGCGCCAGCCGAAACCGTAGGATGCCTCGTAGGGTTCACCGCTGACCTTGACGTGCGGGCTGAACGCCAATTTGCGCGAGGAGTCGCTGAGCAGCCGGTCGTCGTACAGCGCGGCATCCCATTTCGCCATGTCCACAGTGCATGAGTAGATACCGCCGTCGCCGCGGGTGGCGCTGGTGGGGCTCTGGTCGGTACGGATCCACTTGCCGTTTTCCTCGCTGTAGCCGTAGGCCCGCTGTGGAACCTGCGGACCGCGCTGATGCTCGTACATCAAGGTATGGGTCATGCCCAGCGGCTCGAAGATGCGTTGTTCGAGAAACGCTGGCAACGTCATGTGGGAGGCACGCTCGATAACCAGACCCAGCAGCACGTAGCCAGTATTGCTGTAGCGATAGCCCTTGCCCGGAGCGAAGTAGTGGCCGTGGTCGGCTGACAGCCAGCGCAACACATCGGCATCGCTGACCTGGCCCGCGAAGTGGGTGGGAATCAAGTCCTCGTAGTCGGTCAGGCCGCCGGTGTGGTCGAGCAGGTTCTCGAGGGTGACGCCGGCGTCTTCGGCAGGGAGCGTGGGCAGCCATTGGCGTATCGAATCGCGCAACTGCAACTTGCCGTCCTGGCGCAGCAACAGGATCGACGCCGCGATGAACTGCTTGGTCACCGACGCCAGGCGATAGTCCGTGGTGGGGGTGGCGGCGATGTGCTGCTCCAGGTTGGCCATGCCGTAACCGCGGCTGACCAGCGGCTTGCCATCCTTGAGGATCAGCAGGGAGGCGCCGGGCACGTCGCCGGTGTATGGCTTCATCGAGTTGCTGGTCGTATCGCGCGTGCTGCCTGCGAAGGCGGAGCCGGCAAGCAGAACGGTCATGACGAGGCTGGTGAAAAGCTTGTGCATGGGTCTGGTTCCTTGGTCATCACCGCAGGTATTCGGAGCGTTTTGCCAGGTGTAGGAGCGCACCCTGTGCGCGATGCTCTTGGCTTGGTTATCGTGAAGAGCATTCGCGCAGGGTGCGCTCCTGCCGGTGAGGGGATCATTCAACGGGTACGTCATAGATCGTATGCGGCGTGGGTTCGGGTGACAGCGTGTAATGCCACCATTCCATGGGGTAGTTGCTGAAGCCGCGACGCGCCATTGCCGTCAGCAGCGTTTGCCGATTTTGTCGTTGCGTGGGAGTGATGCCGGGATTGTCGGTGTTGGCACGCAGGCTGAAGAAGTCGAAAGGCGTGCCCATGTCCAGCAGTGCGCAATGCGTGTCGTCGCCAGCGCAGCGTTCGAGGGTCAGGTCGACGGTGCCTCCGCGGCTATGACCGGAGACCGACGCGATATAAACGCCGAGCAATTTCGACTTGTCCAGGCTCGGATAGTGCTTTGCCTTGGTGCGCTGGTCGGCGAGGTCATGCGCCCAGCGCACGAAATCGGCCACGGCGCGTGCCGGGCGATAACAGTCCCAGAGCTTCAGACGCATGTGCTGCGCGCGAAGATCGCGTTCGACCTGCGCAAGCGCTTCGGCAGCCGGTCGTTGCAGGAAACACCTGGCCGCCAGATAGCCGTCCACCGGCCGCCCGACGAAGTTGTCGCTACCGGCGTACTTGATGTCCTCGGCGATGTCCGGCGCCAGCGTGCGGATATCCACCAAGTTCGCCGCGGCCATCGTTGTCGCCGGCGAAAGGCTCTGCGGTTGCTCCGCAGCCTGGGCGTGGCCGGTTGCGCAGCAGATGATGAACCACGCTAGCGTGATCAGTGTGCGGCGACGTATCTTTGCTACCGAAATCTGCAGGAGCGCACCCTGTGCGCAAATGCTCCTTGCACGATGTGCCCAAGAGCATCGCGTACAGGTTGCGCTCCTACAAGCGCGGCGCAATGGACGGTTCCACTTCGGCATCATGGGCAGTCACCAACGCGGGTGAGGTAGAGGTCTTTGTAATCCGAACTGAAGTCGCCTTGTGGGTCGGTCTTGGCCAGGGTCAGGGTGATCGGTTGACCGTTGCTGGCGGGATGGACGTCGAGCCATGCATCCGGTGCGACAGTGCGATCATCCCAGTAAACCAGACGACGACCGTCGAGCTTTTTCACGGCACCGCTCAATCGGGGTGATTTCATCGAGGCAAATTGTACGTGGCCGCCGTTTGGGCAAAGTGTCACTTCACCCAGCCAGGGGTCGCGATAGCGGCCGGTCCAGGGCTTGGCGACGGCGCTCGCCACGGTCCGGGCCTTCGAGGTGTCCGCCGCCGCGCTGGCGCCGGGTGCATGCGAGGCGTGTCCCAGCGCATCGGCGTACCAGTCCACGTCGTGCGGATTGTCCGGCGCCGTGAAGTGCTTGGTCAGCATCTCGCCCAGCACGGTGCGCGCGTCCTCCGCCTCGCCATTGATCATGAAGACGAAGCCATTGCGCTGGTCCGGCAGCAGTGAAAGCATCGAGTACATGCCGCCCAGTGTGCCGGTGTGCCAGACGTTCCAGTGACCATCGACATCGGCCATGCGCCAGCCGTAACCGTAGGCCATGATGTGGCTGTAGTCCCACGCCTGGCGTTGCGCCGAGACGGGGATCAGCATGTGTGGTGACTGCAATACCTTGCGTTGTCTGGCCGACAACCAGGTCAGTTGCGCCGGCGTGGGCGCGAGCCAGTTGCGCGCCCAGCGGAGCATGTCGGTGAGGTCACAACGAATGCCGCCGGCAGGCGCCGAGGTGATCGCGGGAATCACCTTCGCGTCCTCGCGCATGACGATGTTGCGGCCGTGCGCGCGGTAGTGTGGCTGAGCCACATCACCTACTGCATCGCGGTTCCATTCACCAACCTGACACCGGTCGAGACCGAGTGGCTGGAACACTTCGCGATGCATCAGCGTCTCATACGGCGCGCCACCGGCCACCGCGGCGACCTCGCCGGCCACGACGTAGAGCAGGTTGTCGTACTGGTATTGCGAACGGAAGCTGTAGCCGGGTTTGATGAAGGCCAGGCCGTGGACGATGTCGGCACGAGTAAAGCCATTCGGCTCAGGCCACAGCATGAGGTCACCGCCGCCCTCGGGCAGGCCGCTCGAATGAGTAAGCAGGTCGGCCACGCGCATGTTGCGGGTGACCCAAGGATCGTACATGCGGAACTGTGGCAGGTACTTCGTCACCGGGTCGTCCCAGCGCAGCTTGCCCTGGTCAACCAGCCTCCCGAGCAGGGCGGTGGTCATCGCCTTGCTGTTGGAGGCGATCTTGAACAAGGTGTCGGCGTCGACCTTGTGCCCGCTGCCGACGATCAGTTCGCCGGACGTGCGGGTATAGATCACCTGGCCGTCCTCGATCACGCCAATCGCGATACCGGGCAGGTGGTACCGGGCGATCACCTCGTCGACGATGTGATCGAAGGCTTCGTGTTCCGACGTGTGCGGCGGACTCGCGACCCGCGCAAGCAATCCACCGGTGCCGAACACGGTGAAAAACACACATGTGGCATGGATCAGACAGCGGCGCGCGAGCCGACGGCTAGTTCTGCTGTGCATCTGGATTCACCTCATGCCGTGCGCGCAGCGGGCTGCCGCCGCAGTCTTCATGCGCTTCATGGATGTTTCCAGTGGGTAGCTGCTCGTTCGCCGACGGTCATCTCCTCGAAGGTCTGAGCGCGCCGGATGACGGCAAAACGCCCGTCGTCGAGCAGCACCTCTGCCGCCAGCGGGCGCGAGTTGTACGTGCTGGACATCGACGCGCCATAGGCGCCGGTGGCCTTGATCAGCAAGAGTTCGCCGGCCCGGCATTCGGGCAGCTGCCGATCGTGGGCGAAGGTGTCGCCGCTTTCGCATACCGGGCCGACGATGTCGTAGGTCACCAGCGCGCGGTCAGGGTTGGCCACGACCGGCACGATGTCATGCCATGCGTCGTAAAGGCTGGGCCGCGCGAGGTCGTTCATCGCGGCATCCAGCACCAGGAAGTTGCGCGATTCGCCGTGCTTGATCCGGATCACGCGGGTCAGCAGCATGCCGGCTTCGGCGACCAGCCAGCGCCCCGGTTCCAGCACGATGCGGCCGCGGAAGCCTTCCAGCGCGTGGCGGATCGCCTGCACATAGTCATGCGCCGATGGCGGGTTGTCCTGTTCACGATAGCGCACGCCCAGGCCGCCGCCCACGTCGATGCTGGCGATGACGTGCCCCTTGCTCTCCAGTTCGCGCCAGAAGCCGGCCACGCGCTGCAGTGCTTCGGTGAACGGAGCCAGTTGCTGGATTTGCGAGCCGATGTGCACATGCAGGCCTTCCAGTCGCACATGCGGCCAGTCATCATGTCGGGCGAACCAACTGCGCGCTTCGGCGATGGCAACACCGAACTTGTTCTCCGCCTTGCCGGTGGAGATCTTGGCGTGGGTCTGCGCGTCGACATCCGGGTTGACGCGTACCGCCGCGTGGGCAAATACGCCGAGTTTGCTGGCTATGGCGTCAAGCATGGTCATCTCGTCGATGGACTCGACGTTGAAGCGGGCGATCCCCGCTTCCATGGCTGCCGTAATTTCGGTGGCGGTCTTGCCGACGCCGGAAAAGACGATGTGCGCAGGCGGCATTCCGGCGCGCAGGCAGCGCTCCAATTCACCCTCCGACACGATATCCGCACCGAAGCCCGCCTGGTTCATCAACTGCAGGATGGCGAGACTGGAATTGGCCTTGACGGCATAGCAGACGCTTGCATTGACACCCGTCAACGCGGCCTTCAGCGCGTTGATGCGTTCACGCAGGGCGCCCGCGGAGTAGATGTACGCAGGAGTCGACACATGACTTGCCAGCGCGTGCGGATCGACGCCGTCGATGAGTGTGCTGGCGGTGTGCTGGCGGTTGCTGTCGCTGACCCGAACGGGCTCCGCGGCAGTGAGGGGATTCATGCTTGTGAGGGTCATCGTCGCATCGGCCTGAACACTGCGGGCAAGAGGGTGGCGGCTCGAGGAAATGCCGTGTTACCGGCCAGTAGGGATTGCTTCGAGTCGTCCAGGAGGGGGAGTCGCGGTCAAAAATCCAGTGTGACCGTCAGTGGCGCGGGGCACGACGTTTGGAAACCGAGAGGTTGCGGGAAGCCGGGTGTGTGAATGTAACCGCATGTCGTTTTGCCCACCGACGTCGGCGTGGTTACTGCGATGTCACAGCTTGTTTCGTCGGCAGCAGCTTCCATGCAAAGTGATAGTCCCATTGGTGGTAATAAAGGTTGCCGCCTTGCCACTCGACCTCGCCGCGCTGGTTGTCGACAGTATCGGAGCGAAAGTGGTTCTTGGCCGGTGTCAGAGGCTGTGCGTAGTCGCTGTTGAAAGCCACCCGCCAGGCGTCAAGGCCACCCAGGTAGAACCATTTCAACGCGGCATCCCCGGGTTGTGGATGTTTGCCGGCGTGCAGCTGGCCGAAGGTCACGTCCATCGGCACCCAGCCGTAGGGGGCCAGATAGAGCTGGCCCCAGTCGTGGATGTCGTTGTAACCGCCGTCGGCGAAGATCGCGCCGGATTGCCAGCGTGCCGGAATGCCGTTCATGCGCAGCAAGGTGATCAGCAAAAGCGTCTGCTCGCCGCAATCGCCATGGCCGGCGTGCAGGGTGTAGTCACTGATGTTGGAGAGGGTCGAGTATTCGCGTGCACCGGCCCAGGGGATCTGGTCGACGGCGGCAAATAATTTCTGCGCAATGCGGTACGGATTTTTCTCGTCGCCGACGATCTGTTTCGAGAAAACGCGCATCGGCTCGGTGAACACCACGTGCGGCATGCGCTCGGCCACGTATGGCGACAGCTCCGGCGTAATGATTGCCGGCACCATCTTGTTCGCGTCAATGGCGTGGTATTGCGCGTACAGGGTCAGCTCATAGGTGACCGAGAACGTGGTTGGCTGCCCCGCCTGCGCCACCTTTTCGAAGTACACCGTGCGCTGCATCGTCGATTCCGGTGCGATGAGATGCTGTGCCGGCACGCTGTCGACGTAGTTTATGTCCTCCTGCTGGCCGGGGAGTGCCCGCGGATACGGGATCCACGCACGCACGGACTGGCCGGCCGGTACCGCATCGGCGTCCACGGTCAGCGACTGCGTGATACGCACGCGCCGTGGCAGCACGCTGGTGTGATGGGTCGCCACGGCGGCCTTGCGGATATCGCGATGGTGCTGGTTGAGCACTCCCATCGGGTCGTCGTTGAAGGGCGTCTGGATCTTGCGCCGCGCCACCGCTTCCGTGCTGAGGCGGAACAGGTTGGAAGGTGCGCGCTTGAAATAGCGCACGCGGCCGTCGATCGCCATGTGCTCGAACAGCCCGTGTGCATTCCAGGCGCGGAACTCGGCGTCGCTCATGTCAGGGATCTGTTCGCGCACGCGTGCCTTGAGCTGGTCCGCATCGAGGCTGAAATCCAGCGCGATGCGGCGCATGCGCTCACGCTGGAACTCCAGGGCCTGCCGTGCATCGGCGGACAAGTCGTCCCCTTTCATCGCCGCATCGATATCGGCTTCGGCGGCGTGGAACTGACCGGCATCGACGAGTGTGACGACTTTGCCCGGGGCAGGGTCGGGCGGCGCCACCGCGGCCTTTGCGGCGCCGACGGGAAGCATCAACAACACCAGCATCAACCCGGCAGCGGGCCAACCGTGCCTGAGCTGCGTGCTTGCCTCAATCGCGAATGTTGCAGTGGCGTCCCGTGGCACAGCGTTCCCCGCGATTGGCTTCCAGCGCCAGCTGTGTAACATGCCCACCAAACCCCGTCAATAATTTATTCTTTTAAGTTATGATATAAGAATCACTATTCCGCGCTGCGCAAGGGGATGTGCCATGTCGAACGTCGCGGCGCCCCATGATCCATCCAGCCACCATATCCTGGCCGATCGGTCGACCGACACCGCGCGCTTCCGCTCGCAGGAAAACGAACCACCCGGGAACTGCCAGGCATGAAAATCACGAATATCCGCTTCGGCATGCTTCGCGTGCCCTTGAAGACACCCTTCAAGACCGCGCTGCGCACGGTCAACACGGTCGAGGACATCGTGGTGATGGTGCACACGGACAGCGGCGAGGTGGGCTACGGCGAAGCGCCGGCCACCGCCGTGATCACCGGTGATACGCACGGTTCGATCATCGACGCGATCCGCCACTACATATCGCCGCGCCTGATTGGACAGGACCTGGCCGACCTCAACCGGATCACCCGGCTGATCCAGTCGTCGATGGAGAAGAACACCAGCGCCAAGGCAGCCGTGGAGATCGCCATCTACGACCTGTGGGGTCAGCTCTACGGTGCCCCGTTGTACAAATTGCTCGGCGGTGGCGACCCGGCGATCACCACCGACATCACCATCAGTGTCGACTACATCGACAAGATGGTGGCTGACTCGATCGACGCGGTGGAGCGCGGTTTCGAATCGCTCAAGATCAAGGTTGGCAAGGACATTGGCGTCGACATCGAGCGCGTACGCGCGATCTACGCCGCCGTCGAAGGTCGCGCGTTGTTGCGCCTGGATGCCAACCAGGGCTGGACGGCCAAGCAAGCGGTGTACGCGCTGCAGACACTGGAGGACGCCGGGATCAAGCTCGAGCTGATCGAGCAGCCCGTCAAGGCACGCGACCTGGAAGGCATGCGTTACGTCACCGAACGCGTGCATACGCCCGTGATGGCGGACGAGAGCGTGTTCGGTCCGATGGAGGTGATGGAGCTGATCCGCCTGCGCGCGGCCGACATCATCAACATCAAGCTGATGAAGACCGGCGGGATCTCCAATGCGATCCGAATCGCCGACATCGCCGCCATGCACGGCATCGAGTGCATGATTGGCTGCATGCTGGAGACCAGCATCAGCGTGGCCGCCGCCGTGCATCTGGCGGTGGCCAAGGCGGATGTGATCACCAAGGTCGACCTGGACGGCCCGTCGCTGTGCCAGTTCAATCCCGTCGACGGTGGCGTCAACTTCAACGAATCGGAAATTTCCATCACGGATGCGCCCGGGCTGGGCATCCGCGAAATCCGCGGGCTGGAAGAGATCGAAGGCTGATGTCGCCGCTGGTCAAGATCCGATCGGAACGCGACAGCATGTCGGCGGTGGAGCGTCGCATCGCGGATTTCGTGCTCGAGAATGCGCAACTCTTGCGCGATTATTCTTCGCAGCAACTCGCCAATGCGCTGGGCATCAGCCAATCCAGCGTGGTGAAGTTCACCCAGAAGCTGGGGTTCAAGGGCTATCCCGATCTAAAATATTCGGTCGGCGAGGCGATTGCCCGCGCGGACCGCAGCGACACACCTGAGGTGGTTGCCGCTGCAGCGGGTGGTCCCCGCGAATCGCCGGCCGAGAACCTGTGGCGGCGCAAGGCCGAGGCAGAAGAGGCGACTCGCCTGCTCAATCCTGCGGACACGATACGCGCCGTGGCGAAGGCGATCGAACACGCTGGCCGGGACGGCAAGGTCTTCATCATCGGCCTCGGCGAGGATGACATCTACGCCCGTAATTTCGCCCTGCGGCTTTCGCTGCTGGGCATCCTCACCGTGCACAACTTCGATATCGCGCGCATGACGGCGAATGTTTCAGCGGCACGCGCCGGAGATGTACTGCTGGTTTTCTCCGAACACGGCA
>JBDTEG010000131.1:0-20597 GCA_039922695.1 Rhodanobacter sp.
CCGGACCGGGACAACACATCGATCCACGGCTGATTCATGCGAGCGTTTCTTTCACGGGAACGGAGCGAGGGACAGGAGCGCAACGATATAACGTATCATTTCACGGCGAAAGCCCTGCCGGAAGTCATGGCGGGGCGTTGGTTCAGCGGGCCGGACCATCACAGTGGAACCATCGCCAGGTTCGTGGCGCGAACGCGGCAGGCATTGCCGTCCGCCGGTGATCCAACCGGCAACCACGTTGCCGCAGCGACATTCGAGGCGTGGCTACCTTGGCGCCCGCAGGGGCAGGCGCCATGTCGACGATCCCCGCCGTGGGACTGATGGTGAATCGGAGGGGATGTCGCGCCGTTCGGCGTGCTGACTTGTCGGCAGGTGCGCTGCCGGGGAACGCGCATTGACATGGCCATCGACGACAAGATCCAACGGCGCCACAGGCGTCTTCAGCAGCGCGTCATCTCATGCCCATCTGAGGAAGTGGTTGACGCATCACAACCCCTTTGCCGCCTGCGCCACCGCGCGGAACAGCGCCCTGCCCTTGTTCATCGTCTCCTCCCATTCGGCGGCGGGGTCGGAGTCGTAGACGATGCCGGCGCCGGCCTGAACGTGCAGACGGCCGTCCTGGATCACCGCAGTGCGGATGGCGATGGCGGTATCCGCGTCACCCCACCAGCCGATCCAGCCGATTGCGCCGGCGTAGATGTTGCGCTTGTAGGGTTCAAGTTCCTGGATGATTTCCAGCGCGCGGATCTTCGGCGCACCACTGAGTGTGCCTGCAGGGAACGTCGCCTTGAGCACGTCCATGTAGCTCAGGTTCGGTTTGGCCGTGCCCTGTACCTGCGACACGATGTGCATGACGTGCGAGTAGCGTTCGATCGCGAACGAGTCGCTGACCTCGACCGTACCGGTTTCACTGATCCGGCCGATGTCGTTGCGACCCAGGTCGATCAGCATCACGTGTTCGGCGCGTTCCTTCGGGTCGGCCAGCAGTTCGGCTTCCAGCGCCTGGTCTTCCTCGTCCGTGGCGCCGCGCTTGCGCGTGCCGGCGAGTGGACGGACCACCACCTTGCCGTCCATCAGCCGCGCCAGTATCTCCGGCGAGGAACCCACGATCTGGGTCTCGCCGAGATCGACGAAATACATGTACGGCGACGGATTCAGGGCGCGCAGGGCGCGATACACATCCACCGGCCGCGCGTGGAACGCCACGCTCAGCCGCTGCGACGGCACGACCTGGAAGATGTCGCCGGCGCGAATGTATTCCTTGGCCTTCTCGACCATCGCCTCGAACTCTTCCCGGGTGAAGGACGAAGTGAAATCAGCCTCGTCCAGCGCCACCGACTGTGTCAGTTGCGGATAGGAGGCGCCGCCCTGGCGCAGGCGATAGACCAAGGCATCGAGACGACGCTGCGCCACGGCATAAGCCTGCGGCTGCGCCGGATCGGCGTGCACGATGAGATAGAGGCGACCCTTGAGGTTGTCGAATACCGCGACTTCTTCGGCCAGCATGAGCAGCACGTCGGGCGTGCCCAATTCGTCGGCACGATCCCACTGTGCAAGGCGCGGCTCGATGTAACCAATCGTCTCGAAACCAAAGTACCCGACCAGTCCACCGCTGAACGCAGGCAGCTGAGGCAGGCGCGGTACGTCGTACTGGGCGCGCAACTTCTCGATCTCGGCCAGCGGATCGTCGAGGTGGCGCCGCTCGGTGACCTCGCCAGCATCCTCCACTTCGAGCTCGTGTCCGCGCAGGCGGTACACCCGCTTCGCCGGGAGGCCGATGATCGAATAGCGTCCCCACGTAGCGCCGCCCTCGACTGACTCGAAGAGGAAGGTGTACCGGCCATCGGCCAGCTTCAGGTACACCGACAACGGCGTGTCGAGGTCGGAAAACACCTCGCGCACCAACGGGATGCGCGTATGCCCGTGGGCAACCAACGCGTCAAATTCGTCTCGGGTGATCACGATGGCGTTCCGGATGGCCGAACGGAGAAGGATCATTGTAGGCGAAGCGCGAAGCTCCACGTGGCATGTGCTTGATACACTGCCAATGGCGGTCTACTCTCGGCGATCAGGCAACAGGGGACAACAACCAGTGGATCAGTACTGCGTCGTACTATGCGGCTTGCAGGCCGGGACGTCGGACGAGGCGGCCGCATGGCAGCCGGTGGCCGCCGCGCTGAAGCTCGACCTTGCCGAATTCGAGCAACGCGTGGTCGACGCATTGCCGCGGATCGTGCGTCAGGATCTGGATCAGGACACTGCCAACCGCATCGCGCACCTCCTGCATGCCATGCATGTCGACGCACGTGTCCTGCCGGACGATCCGCAACTGGCCTACATCGAACGCGCGGGCGCAGGCTTCGGGCCGCTGCCCTGGTCGTCACTGGGTGATTTCATACGGCCGGGTGAATCGTACCGCTTGTACGGCAGCACGACGTGGCAGCCGTGGGTGGTGCCGGTCGTGCAGGCGTCAGTCGCGTCCAACGATGAAGTTGGCGATGTCGACGACGCACCACCGTCAGCTTCGACCGACGACGGGCAGGTCAACAACATGCCTGCCCCGCCGCCAGCTGATGTCGTCTCCGAGTCCATCGATGCTGCGGCGGGCGACACGACCGGTGGGACAATCGACGAGCCACAACACGCCACAACGGCCTCCGACGAGCCCCTTCATTTCAGCGAAATCGCGCCGCTGGAGCACGCAAGCCACGGCACGGCGTCTGAGCTGGACGCCGCGGCACCCGCCCATGACGACGATCTCGAGAACCCGCCACAGCCAGCGCCCGAGCCAGACGCACCCGGAGCTCACGATTCCACGCCGGCCGAGCTCGCGGAAACATCGGCACCCCGCCGCTCGCGTACCGGTCGGCTCGTCTTGCTGGTGGTGCTGGCCGCGCTGGCGGTTTGGGCATATCGCTACTGGACGGCCAACACTCGCGTTGCCCCGCCGCCCGGTATGGTGGAAGCCATCCAGCCATCCGGCGTCGACCCCGGACGGACAACGCCGCCGGCTCGTGTGGTCCACCGCGTCGACTCGACGATCCCACCGGCGTCGCCCGTTTCGGCGGCAGTAGCGGCGTCGACACCCGCTTCGGCCACGACTGCATCAGCTCCGGCAGTGGCAGGATCGACGCCGGCGCCGGCAGCCTCCGCGAGCATGCCTGCGGCCGCAGCCTCGACGCCCGCACCCGCCACCTCCGCCAGGGCTCCGGCGCAATCGGTGACCTCCGCGCTACCGGCAAGCGCAGGCACGATCATGTCGGCCAAGCCGGCACCGGCTGCGGCGAGATCGGCCAACACGCCGGCAACGCCAGGGCGCTGACAAGCCACCGGATTTCGCGTACGCCGCGCGGCGCGCCGGATGGCCCCGCACTGCAAGTGAAAAAGATGGTGATGATCGGGCCACGGTGGCCGCCCGTTGTCGCGCCACCTACTTGCGCAGGCAGGCCGTCGGCCTTCCACATCGTGCATTGAGGGTGGCGCCGTTCAACCACCCAGCCGCTGCCGCGGCATGCCGTGCAGCGTTAGCCGGAACGCCACGCCGCTGGCATCGTCGAGATTGCGCGCGCTGACGCTGCCGCCATGACGCTCGGCTACCAGCCGCACCACGTACAGACCCAGACCCAGATGGGGCGCGTCACCGGGCGTAGACTTGTCGCGCAGACTGACCAGCGAATCGAACAGACGACCTTGCATCGTCTCAGGCAGCAACGGCCCTTGGTTGGCCAACTCGATTTCGGCGCCGCCCTCGACCGCACGAAGGCTCAAACGCAGCCAGCCCTGCGCGGGCGTGAACGACAGGGCGTTGGCCAGCAGCTTGTCCAGCGCCTGCGCAATCAGCTCCGGCGCGCCATGCAGCGGCAGCGGTGCTTCCGGCAAGTCGCATTCCAGGCGCCGCGTGCCGATCAAGGGCCGATATGCATCCGCGCAGCCACGAACTACCTCGCGCAGGTCGACATCCTCCGGCTCGGCGGCGTCGATCGAACGTTCCATCCGGCCCGATTCACTCATCGCACGCACCAGCGCGCCCAGCCGTGCCACGCCGTCACGCGCGCGTGCCAGGTAGGGCCTGGCTTGGTCGGGAAGCGCCGAATGTTCCTGCAACGCATGCTCGAGGTTGTCCAGCGACGACTTCACGATCGCCAACGGCGTGTTGAGTTCGTGCGACAGCCTGGATGCCAACGTGCGCAAATAGTCGGTATAGCCGCCGACCACGACAAACAACTTCTCGAAGCTGCGCGCCAGGTCGCCGATCTCGTCCGATGCGTCGGTCATCGGGAAGCGATCCAGCCTGAGTTGGCCGTCCAGACGTCCATCATTGAGCTGCGCACGCTCGACCGCGTTGCGCAGTCGCGCCAGGCGCAGGCTGAGCCGGGTGGCGAACAGCAGCAAGATGCCGCCGGCCATCAGCAGCACGCCGAAGCTGGTCAACAACAGCCCGAACAGCGCACGGTTGGCCAGCAAGGGCACCGTGCGGCTGGCCTGTTCCAGCAACAGCACGCCATCGATCTTGCCTGCACGCTCGATCGGTACCGTGGCCGCCAGCACGACGCTGCCGCGCTCCTCGCCATGGCGCCACACGCCGACCGCCTTGCCGGCGCTCGCCTGTTCGACTTCCGCGGTGTCCAGCCGCGGCACATCCTGCGACCATGGATTGGCGTCCTCCAGCCGGGTTGCCAGCAGTGAGCGATATACCAGCGAGGCGAACCAGCCCGGCTGGCCGTCGGTACCGGGCGCACTGTTGAGCCGGCCGCTGCGCGCCAGCAGCCAGCCCGACGGCGACAGGACGCGGGCCTGTACCCGCTCTGGCACGAGCTGGGCCAGCTCGCGCGACAGCGCCGGAGAATATCGACGCAGCGGACGTGTCTCGGAGGCAAGGCGATCGCCGCCAGCGCTGGCGTCGTAGGCGCCCACGCCCAGCATGCGCAGGGCCGGATCACGCGGCAGGCGCAATTCAACCTGGTAGCCACTGCCGTCCTCCTGCCAGCTCGCATTGAGCTGATCCGGCAGGCCCGCGACAGCGGGATCGAGCGGCAGAGCGTTCAGCGGTCCGGGTGCCGCACTGGCCAGCAGATAGCGCCGCTGACCGACGGCGTTGCCAAGGGTAAGGATCAAGTGATCGGCGAGCAGCGCGTTCGCATCGTCCGTGTCGGCGCGGGTGCGCCGAGCATCCGCTACGCGTGCATACAGATAGAACCCTTCATCATCTTCGGCCAGCAGCAACTGCCCGCGACGCTGAAATGGCTGGCTCCACGGTGTCAACGGAGCCCAGTCGTCACCATAGCCGTCCACCATGATCGGTCCCGGCGCCGGTTGCACATACCAGCTCGGGCCATCGGCAGATGGCAACGCGTGGGTCACCACCAGGCTGCGCGCCACCACTTGCGCCGAAGCCTGCAGCGCCTGCGCCTGGCCGTTGCGCAGCAAGGTCTCCATCTGTCGCACGTTGAACCAGCCGGCAATCGGCAGCGCCAGCGTGCACAGTGCCACCAGCAGCAGCTTCCGACGCAGGGTCACGCGGCCACCCGGGCAGAATCAGCCGGCATGCGCTGGCGGCGCTACATAGTGCTGGTAGCGCGACGCCACCACGACCTGCATGAACGCGTCCAGCAGCGCGCGCCGCGCCGGGTCGTTGCCGTCGAAACTCATCGACCAGCTCAGCCGGACACCGCTGGCCTTGCCCGGGTCACAAAATACCAGCACGTCATCGATGTGGTCGCTGCCCTCGTAAGCGCTGCCCTCGCATGACATATTTGGATGGCGCACGGCAAAGTGCGAGGCTTTTCCAGTCGGATCGAGTTCGAGATAGTGCTTGCGATCCGCCTGCAGTTCGGCGACCAGGCTGGGCAGCTTGCGCGGCCAGACATTGAGCACCATCACGCGCTGCGGCTTGCCGCTCCACTCGCCTTGATACAGCACCGCATTCACCCCGATCGCCCGGGCATAGGCGCAGCAGTCGCGCGTCCAGCCGGCCGGAGTATCCACGGCAATCGCCCATGCCGGCGCGTCGCCGTCACGCGCACCATGGGCCAGCACGTTGTCTGGCGGCGAGGCCTGCGCCACGGCCGCGAGCACAAGCAGGATCACGATCCAGCTCGCCTGTTTCATTACGGCTTCCATCGGTAGCCCACGCCGTGCACCGTCTCGATGGCGTCGAACTCGGGCGCGACCGCGATGAACTTCTTGCGGATGCGCTTGATGTGCGAGGTGATGGTGGCGTCGTCGACCACCAGTTCGGCTTCGCGCATCAGCTGGTCGCGGTTCTTCACATGACCGGGAAAGCGGATCAGCGTGTGCACCATCCAGAACTCGGTGACGGTGAGTGGCACTTCCTGGCCGTTCCAGGTAATGCGCATACGCTCGGATTCCAGCTTCAACGCGCCGTGCTCGATCACGGTCTCACTTGATGCCGGCGCTTTGAGCGACTCGATCCGGCGGAACAGCGCCGCAATACGCGCGGCCAGCTGGTGCAGGCTGGTGTCCTTGCTGAGGTAGTCATCGGCACCCAGGCGAAGACCGGAGATCACGTCGAAATCCGCATCGCGTGCGGTGAGGAAAATCAGCGGCAAGGTGGCCGATTTCGCACGCAGCTCGCGGCACAGGTCGAAGCCGCCCTCGGGCTCATCACCCAGTCCGATGTCGATGATCACCAGCTCGGGCAGCTTCATCGCGAACGCGCTGGAAGCCTCCTGGCGCGATCCGTAGCCGCGGGCGTCGTAGCCGAAACGGTTCAGCGCCTCGACGTAGTTGGCGCGGATCAACGGTTCGTCTTCAACGATGGCAATACGGCGGCCCATGGCGCACTCCCTGGTGGATGGTTGCAGCGTGCTATGCGCGCCGCGCCGGCGCAAGTCATCGCACGCCACTGCCAGTGTTTCGCCACACGCCAGCGGCAAATCGCCCGCATCTTGCCGCCGTCTGCGCCGCGCCCGGCGGTTTGATGAGACCCAAGCTCCCCAGCGCGAGGTCAACCATGAAAATCGAATCCGGTCAGCATGATCCGAATGCCGAATTGAAGAGCTTCGAGCCGCTGCGCATCAGCCTGGCGCTGGGTGCTCTCCTGCTTGGCCTGCTGTTCGGCATCTACTGAGGAGGGCGATATGTTCATTCATCATCCCGATTTATCGAGCTTCAACCGGTTTGCCGTGGAAAGCGTCCGCCCACCCGGTGCGAAGGGAATCGCACCGGGCGCGGACCAGGAGGAACCTGACCCGAGCTGGCAGCCGCTGTAATCCCGTCCCGTCCGACATGGTGGTTCCTTTCCCCTCGCTTGCGAGGGGATTTTTTTGCTTGTCACCGGCAACTCCGAGGCTGCCCGGATTTCGCCACGAATCGGCCGTATCGCGCCGCCAATCCGTCGTCGACGCGACCCCGGCGCATGCGGCAATGCAGTTGTGCCACCGGCACTCACAAGGAGTAATGACCATGCATGCCCCACCCCGATATCTGCCCGCGCTGCGCCATCTGCTGGTGCTTGGCGGTTTGCTGTTCGGTTTGGCTGCACGCGCCACCGTGCCGGGCAGCGGCGAACTGCGCCTGCATGACCGCGCCGGCCATAGCCAGAACCTGGCCAGCCTCGACACCGACGTCGATTACCACGTCAGCGGGCTGGTTGCCGAAGTACAGGTGCGTCAGCAATTTCGCAACACCGGCAAGGACTGGCTGGAAGGCGACTACCTGCTGCCACTGCCACCGGGTGCGGCGGTGTATTCGATGTCGCTGGAAATTGGCGAGCGCCACATCGTGGCGGAGATCCAGCGCAAGGAGGCGGCGCAGAAGGTGTTCGCGCAGGCGCGCGCCGAGGGCCGGCAGGCAGCCTTGGTCGAGGCCGACGAGGGCAACCTGTTCCACACCGCGGTGACCAACGTGGCACCAGGCGAGGCGGTGACGATCGTGCTGCATTACTGGCAGCGCATTGATTACCGCGCCGGTGAGTTCTCGCTGCGCTTTCCGCTCACCTTCACCCCACGCTACCACATGCGCGACGGTGCGCAGCCGGGCGACGCCGGCCTCCGCACCACGCAGGTTTTCGCCGACGATGATGCCAAGGCTCCGCTGCGCACGCATATCGGTGTGCAACTCGATGCGGGGGTGCCGCTGGCGACGGTGGTCAGCCCGAGCCACGCAATCGTCACCGCGCAGCACGGCAAGCGCTGGGATATCCGTCTGCGCGACGCCAGCCTGGTACCCAACCGCGATTTCGTGTTGCGCTGGCGGCCACAACCTCAGACCCAGCCGAACGTGGCCAGTTTCAGCCAGGACATCGACGGCGCGCATTACGCCATGTTGATGCTGTTGCCACCGCAGCAACAGGCACAGCGCCTGCCGCGTGAGCTGATCCTGATCATCGACACCTCAGGCTCGATGGGCGGCGAATCGATCCGACAGGCGCGCGCGGCGCTGGGTCTGGCACTGAGCCAGCTGCAAGCCGGCGATCGCTTCAACGTGGCCGAATTCAATTCGATCCTCAATCCATGGCGCCCGGACGCCGTGGCCGCCTCGCCCGAAGCGATCCAGCAGGCGCAGGCGTGGGTCGACCAGTTGCAGGCACGCGGCGGCACCGAGATGGCGCCAGCGCTGCGCTTTGCGTTGGCCGGACACGCGCCGGCCGGCTACGTGCGGCAGGTGCTGTTCGCCACCGATGGCGCAGTGGATGATCCGAACGGGTTGATGCACCTGATCGACCAGCAACTGGGCGACTCGCGGCTGTTTCCGATCGGCATCGGCAGCGCTCCCAACGCCGGGTTCCTGCAGGCCGCCGCGCGGCATGGTCGCGGCAGCGAAACCCTGATCGCCGATCGTGCCGCGCTGGATACGAAGATGCATGAACTGTTGCAGAAGCTTGATCATCCGGCCATGCGCGAGCTGCACGTGGACTGGCCGGCGGGCACCGACGCCTACCCGCGCCGACTGCCTGACCTGTATCAGGGCGAACCGTTGCTGGTCACGGCCAGATTGACGAAACCGATAAAGCAAGTGCAGGTGCGCGGCCAGCTGGCCGACCGCGCGTGGACGGTACCGGCCGACTTGCCCATCGCTGGCGCCGCGCAGGGATTGGACCGGCTTTGGTCCCAGTTACGCATCGCCGACTTGATGGATCAGCTGGCTCGCGGCGGCCAATCGGCGGCGTTGGTGAAGGAAATCACCGATACCGCCCTGGCTGCGCACCTCGTCAGCCGCTACACCAGTCTGGTGGCAGTGGATCGCACACCGTCGCGCACGGCCGATGCCTCACTCCGGCACGAGCAGATTCCCGACGTGATGCCAGCTGGCACCCATTTCGCGCAGACTGCGACCCCGGCCGAGCTGGAACTGTGGTTGGCGTTGTGCACACTGATGCTGGCCGCGCTGGCGTGGTGGATGCACAGGGCAGCTCGATGAATCGAAAGCGAGGCTGGCGCTGGCTGATGTTCGGCGCATTGATGCTGGCTGCCGGACTGGGGCTGGATGGGATCTGGATCCACGCCAAGGCGGCGCTGGCGCAACTGCTGCTGGACCGCGCATGGACACGCTCCGATCACGGCCGCGAAACCCGGCGGCCCTGGCCATGGTCCGACATGGCGCCGATCGCCAGGCTCAGTGTGCCGCGACTGCACCAGGATCTGATCGTGCTTGACGACGACAGCGGCCAGGCGCTGGCCTTTGGCCCGGGTTGGGCCCGGAGCAGCGCCGTGCCGGGCACGCACGGACTCAGCGTGATCAGTGCCCATCGCGACACCCAGTTCCGGTTCTTGCAGATGCTCTGGCCGGGAGACCGGTTGCATGTTGATGGCCCGCAAGGCGCCGGCAACTACGAGGTGACCGCCAGCCGGATCATCGACAGCCGACAAACACGCATCCCGGCGGCTGCCAGCGCCGATGGCTTGTGGCTGGTCACCTGTTACCCGTTCGATGCCATCGTGCCGGGCGGTCCCCTGCGCTACGTGGTCCAGGCGCAGCGTACAAACCTGAACGGGTCGACGGACAACCCGTCGTCAACAATGGGAACCAATGCCGATCGACCCGGTCAGACTTGGTGATTGGCGCGCATTCCTCTTTGCCGTGGAACGTGCCGATGCGAAAGTGCCCTCCCTTGCAACCTTCACATCGGCACACGCCAATCGATGGTGTTTCCTCTCACGTCTCCGACGACGTTTACCCCGGTGCTGCGGTGAGCCGCACCGGGGTTTTTTGCGTCTGGCGACTCGATGCGGCCACATTCAGCCGATCGCCTCGCGCATGGCGGCGAACATCCTCAGCCGACCGCCTTGCGCATGGCGGCGAACATCCTCAGTCGATCGCCTTGCGCATGGCGGTGATCTCGGCCCGATAGTCGTTCGCGTGGAAGACCGCCGAGCCGGCGACGAAGGTGTCGGCACCGGCCGCAGCGATCGCGCCAATGTTTTCAGCGGTGACGCCGCCATCCACTTCCAGCCGGATCGGGCGGCCACTGGCCTCGATGCGCGCACGCGCCTGGCGCAACTTGTCCAGCGTGCCCGGGATGAATTTCTGGCCGCCAAAACCCGGGTTCACCGACATGATCAGGATCATGTCCAGCTTGTCCATCACGTAGTCGAGGTGATCCAGCGGCGTGGCCGGATTGAACACCAGGCCGGCCTGGCAACCGGACTCCCTGATCAGGCCCAGCGTGCGGTCGATGTGCTCGCTGGCCTCGGGATGGAAGCTGATCAGGCTGGCGCCGGCCTTGGCGAAGTCCGGCACGATGCGGTCCACCGGCTTGATCATCAGGTGCACGTCAATTGGCGCGGTGATGCCGTAGCCGCGCAGCGACTTCAGCACCATCGGGCCCATCGTGAGGTTCGGCACGTAATGGTTGTCCATCACGTCGAAATGCACCCAGTCGGCACCCGCCGCCAGCGCCGCGGCAGTGTCTTCGCCAAGGCGCGCGAAATCGGCGGCGAGGATGGACGGGGCGATGATCGGGGATTGCTTGGGCATGATGGCACCTGGCTGCGAAGGGTGACTGTGTAGGAGCGCACCCTGTGCGCGAACGTCGGGCACAGCCCGCCCGGCAATCACAACAAAAAAGAGCATTCGCGCACAGGGTGCGCTCCTGCACATTACGTGAGTCTCGGTGCACTCAATCTACGATTATTTGAACCCCCGCGCTTCCTTGATGCGGTCATACGCCGCATTGATCTCGCTGGCGCGCGACTCGGCACGCCTGCGCATGTCTTCGGGCAGGTCGCCGAGACGGTCCGGGTGATGTTCGGAAATCAGTTTGCGATAGGCACGCTTGATCGCGCGCTCGTCGGCCTTGGGGTCGATGCCCAGCACGGCGTACGGGTCCGGTCCCTGCGGCGTTCGTTGGGGAGGTACGTAGCCGCTGCCGGTGTTCCACGACCTGCCGCGGCCCTGGGGGCCGGCGCCGGCATGCCACGCGTACCCCTTCATCGCCATCAGTGCCATCAGTTCCATGTCGCTGATCCGCAGCGCGAAGGCGAGCTGGCGCAGGATCGACATTTTCTCGGGGCCGGGATTGCCTTCGGCCAGCACCGTCTCGATCACCACGTCGAGCACCGGGAAAGCGTGGTCGCGACGCATGCCCACCCAGTTGCGCAGCTCGGCGATGGTGCGGGTGGCATCGAACTCCGGCTGCTTGCCCACGTTGAAGCTGGCCACCGCCTGCTTGCGCTGATCGGCGGTGAGGCCCATTCGCGTCATCAGTCGCTCGGCCACCGCGATCTCGGCCTCGGATACACGGCCATCGGCTTTGGCCACCGCGCCGAGCAGGGTGAACAGCGGTCCGACGAATCCGCCGGCTTCGGGAGTGGCCTGCTGGCGCTGGCTGTGGCGCAGGTTGTCGAAGATGAACCCGATCACTGCTCCGACCACAGCGCCGGGCGCGTGTCCGATCAGCAGTCCGAAGATGCCGAACCAGATCGTGTAGGTGAAGCTCATGGATGCACCTGCGGCTGCGACGGCTGAGCGCTGTACCAGCGTGCCAGCGCATCAAGCTCGGCATCGTTCAGCGGGCCGATCGCGGCGCGCATCACCGGCACCTTGCGACGGCCATCACGGTATTGCTTCAGCGCGTCACGCAGATAGTCCAGCCGCTGCCCGGCCAGGTTCGGCACGCCCGGCATGTGCGCATGGCCCGTTTCACCATGGCAGGCTGCGCACAGTCCCAGGCGACCCGGCTTGACCGGCGTCTGGGCAAAACTGGGCAGGGCGGCCACGCAGAACGCCGCGATCAGGAGTATGCGCATCGGCAACACATGGGGTTAAAGGTCGCCAATTCTAGCAGCGCACCCGGAATTCACGGCAGCGCGTTTCCGGCATCGCGGCGACAGCCGCTAGAATGGGAGCTTCCGACTCCGTGGAACCCTCGTCGTGCCTACCACGCTGCTGCAATCGAACTTGCCCGGCCTCGAGCTGATCCACCGCGGCAAGGTGCGCGATGTCTACGCGTTGTCCGGCGATCGGCTGTTGATGGTGGCCACCGATCGGCTGTCGGCATTCGATGTGGTGATGCCCAACCCGATCCCCGGCAAGGGTGAGATGCTGACCCAGATCTCCAACTTCTGGTTCGGCAAGACCGAGCACCTGATGCCCAATCATCTGCTCGACGTGCCACTGGCCGAAGTGTTGCCTTCCGGCACGGACCTCAAGTTGTACGAGAAGCGCGCGGTGGTGACGCGGCGGCTGAAGCCGGTGCCGGTGGAGGCGATCGCCCGCGGCTACGTGATCGGTTCGGGCTGGAAGGACTACCAGGCCAGCGGTGCATTGTGCGGCATCCCGTTGCCGGCGGGCTTGAAGCAGGCACAGCGATTGCCGGCGCCGATCTTCACGCCATCGACCAAGGCCGCCGTGGGCGACCACGACCAGAACGTCAGCTTCAATGCCGTTGTCGACGCGGTCGGCAGCAAACTGGCCATCCAGGTGCGCGATGCCACGCTGGCGATTTACCAGTGGGCTGCTGCCTATGCCGCCGAACGCGGCATCATCATCGCCGATACGAAGTTCGAGTTCGGCACCGATGCCAACGGCATGCTGTACGTGATGGACGAAATGCTGACCCCGGATTCCTCACGCTTCTGGCCCGCCAACGAGTATCGCACCGGGATCAGCCCACCCAGCTACGACAAGCAGTTCGTGCGCGACTGGCTGGAAACGCAGGACTGGAACAAGACCGCGCCAGGTCCGGTGATCCCCGACGAAGTGATCGCACGTACCGCCACCAAGTATGCCGAGGCGCTGCACAAGCTCGCCGGGATCCGGCTCGACTGATGAACGCATGGCTCGGCATTGGCCACCATGGCCAATGCTCGACATCGGCTTGCTCGTGGCTGGCGTGCCGGTATTGAATCTGCTATCCAGAAGCAGTGTCCATTGATCGCACGTCGCCATTGGGAGCTTCCACCATGCGCACCATGCAGGACTGGATCGACAGCTACAGCGCCGATCACCGCAATCCGACCAACCAGCTGTTCCACTGGTTCTGCGTGCCGCCGATCGTGTGGTCGGTGATCGCGCTGCTGTGGGCGATCCCGGTGCCGCTCTCGATCTTGCGTCCAGGCTCGTGGGCGGTGCCGGTGATGGTGCTGGCGTTCTACTGGTACTGGCGGCGCTCGCATCGGCTGGCAGTGGGGCTGCTGGTCGTATTCGCGCTGCTCGGCGTGCTCACCAACTTCCTGTACTGGCGGCTCGGCATCGCGCAGCTTTGCTACTGGGCGATCGGGGTGTTCGTGGTGGCATGGATCGGGCAATTCATCGGACACAAGTACGAGGGCCGCAAACCCAGCTTTCTCACTGATCTTTCCTATCTGTTGATCGGCCCGGCGTGGCTGATGTCAAAACTGTTTCGCAAACTGGGGCTCAAGCAAGTCGTATGACCACCATGCTTACCGTGATCAGCACCTTGCTGTGGTGGGTGCTGTACAGCAGCATGGCTGCGTTGTTGTTCGCCCTCGTCGGATGGTCGGTGCTGCGCTGGATCGAGCGCTGCCCGGTGGTGTTCAACCGAATCTATTTCGCCTGCCTGCTGTGGAGTCTGCTTGGCATGGCGTTGGTCGTCGGCGTCGCCGCCTGGGAGGGCCACCTGCAGCCGCCCTACGTGAGCCTGCTGAGCTCCGGCCTGCTTCGCGTGGCGCTGGTGCTGGACATGCTGGCCGGCGTCGCCCTGCTGTGGCGACTGGTGCCGCGCGTCGACGCCCGTCGCATCCGCCCCGGCAGCGCCTGCATGGCAGTGGCCGTGATCATGGCGATCTGCTTCGGCGTGGCCACCACGCTGGTGTGATTTTCCAAAAAAGATGGCGAGGACGGCATGCTGCCCTCGCCATCTCGTCGGGTTGGTCGGATCAGTGCAGGCCGAACATCGCCGCGCCGAACACCATCGCAAAGATGAAGCCGATGATCAACGCCAGCGCAAAGCCGATCACCATGTAGATCAATTCCACCACGCAAGCCTTGCCGAAGCCGATCTTGCTGCCGTCCGCCGCCAGCAACATGTAGTTCACCACGGCGGCGCCGACGAGGAAATTCACGATCATCGGCAGCAGTCTGGCGCCTCCGTGAAGCACCATGGCGAGTATCAACGACACCACAACGACGGCAATGAACGTCAAGACCACTGCACCCAACGCGCGCATGTATGACGGCATGAAGCCGACCACCAACCGGAAGGCCACACTGAGGACCAGCGCGCCGACCAGGATGCCCACTACCACCATCACCAGCATGGCAAACAGGCCCATGCCCGCCAACGCGGCAAACGAAGAAGTACCCATAAGACCCCCTAAGCAGTGGAAGGAAAACCGCTCGGTGGCATCCCCATGCCAACCGCTCTCCCCGGCGGTAGCGCCAGCGTAGCCGATTCCGGGCGCGGCGGCAGCATGCCATCTTCGCTGGGGGAAACTCAATGGAAGTCACGCGAACGGCTGTCCAGCGTGCCCAGCCATGCGCTCATGTCGGTGAGGCGTCGGGCGATCAGATGGCTCACGCCGTCCACGCATTCCCACTGCCCTTCCACGCCAAGCAAGGTGGCTTCCAGGTACGCGCGCCGCTGCCGTTCGGCGACATCTCTCCACACCACCACGTTGATGAACCCGTGCTCGTCCTCCATGGTGATGAAGGTGGTCCCACCAGCAGTTTGCGGACGCTGACGCTGGGTGACCAGGCCGGCGGCGCGCACCTGGCTCTGGTGCGGCTGGCGACGCAAGCTGCGTGAATCGGTGAAGCGCGCGGCGCGCAAGCGCGAGCGGATCAGCTTGAGCGGATGCGGACCCAGGCTGAGCCCGGTGCGCGCGTAGTCGGCTTGCAAGTTTTCCGCAACCGACGGTGCGGGCAGCACGATGGCTTCCTCCTCCGGGCTGTCCCGCCCGAACAAGGGCAATTGCGATTCGACTCCCGCCACGGCCCACTTCGCCCGATGGCGATGACCGGCCAGTCCGCGCAAGGCGCCCGCCTCGGCCAGCAATGCCTGCTGACGCCGGTCGATGCCGGTGCGGGTGCACAGATCCACCACGTCGACGAAAGCGTGTGCAACGCGTACCGCCGAGAGCCGCTCGGCCATGTCCTGGCGCATGCCGCGCACCTGTCGCAGGCCCAGCCGGAGCGCCGGTTGCCCGCGACCGCGCGCGTCATCCTCCAGCGTACAATCCCAGTCGCTGTGGCGCACGTCGACCGGGTGCACCGCGATGCCGTGGCGCTGCGCATCCTGCACGATCTGGCTGGGCCCGTAGAAACCCATCGGCTGCGCATTGAGCAACGCACACGCGAACGCGGCTGGCTCATGGCATTTCAGCCAGCAGCTGGCGTAGACGATGCCGGCGAAGCTGGCCGCGTGACTCTCGGGAAAACCGTAACTGCCGAAGCCCTTGATCTGCTCGAACAGCCGCGCCGCGAACTCGGCGGAGTAGCCGCGTTCGAGCATGCCGCGCATGATCCGCTCGCGATGGTGTTCCATGCCGCCGTGGCGCTTCCACGCCGCCATCGCGCGACGCAGCTGGTCGGCCTCGCCCGCACTGTAGCCGGCCGCCACGATCGCCAGTTTCATCACCTGCTCCTGGAACAACGGCACGCCCAGCGTGCGCTCGAACACTGCTTTCAGATCCCCCGACGGATAGTCCACCGGCTCCTCGCCACGACGCCGGCGCAGATACGGATGCACCATGTCGCCCTGGATCGGGCCGGGCCGCACAATCGCCACCTGGATCACCAGGTCGTAGAAATTCGCCGGCCGGTGCCGCGGCAGCATCGCCATCTGCGCCCGGCTTTCGATCTGGAACACGCCGATGGTGTCGGCGCGCTGGATCATCTGGTAAGTCTCCGGATCCTCTGCCGGTAGAGTCGCCATCGAGTAGTCCTGGCCGCGATGGCGGCGCAGCAGATCCAGGCAACGACGCACGCAACTCAACATGCCCAGCGCCAGGCAATCGACCTTGAGCAGCTTCATCGTGTCCAGGTCATCCTTGTCCCATTGGATGATGGTGCGCCCGGGCATCGTCGCGTTCTCCACCGGCACCAGCTCACTCAGCGGCGCGTCGCTGATCACGAAACCGCCGACGTGCTGGGACAGATGCCGTGGCAGGTCGAGCAGTTCGGCGGTCAGCTTGACCACCCGTCGCAGCACCGCGCTGTGCGGGTCGAAGCCGTGCTCGCGCAGGTGCTCGTCCAACACCGTCTCGCCATCCCACCAGGCGAAGATCGCGCTGAGCTGTTCCACCTGGTCCGGCGGCAGGCCCAGCGTCTTGGCCACATCGCGCACCGCGCTCTTGCCCCGATAGCAGATCACCGTGGCGGCCAACGCCGCGCGTTCGCGGCCGTACTTGGCGTAGAGGTACTGGATCACCTCCTCGCGTCGCTCGTGCTCGAAATCCACGTCGATGTCGGGCGGTTCGTTGCGCTCCTTGCTGATGAAGCGTTCGACCAGCAGGTTCATCCGCGCCGGATCGACCTCGGTCACGCCAAGCGCGAAACACACCGCGGAATTGGCGGCGGAACCCCGGCCCTGGCAGAGGATTCCCTTGCTCCGCGCGAAGCGCACGATGTCGTGCACGGTGAGGAAATACGCCTCGTATTGCAGTTCTCCGATCAGCACCAGTTCGTGTTCGATTTGTGTGCGCACCTTTTCCGGCACACCGTTCGGCCAGCGCCAGCGCATTCCTTGTTCGGTGAGCTGACGCAGCCAGCTACTCCCGGTGTGTCCCGCCGGCACCAGTTCGGCGGGATAGCGGTAACGCAGCTCGTCCAGGCTGAACTGGCAGCGTGCGGCGATCGCCACGCTCTCGCGCAGCAATGCTTCGGGATAGATCGCCGCCAGCACCTCGCGCCGGCGAAGGTGGCGCTCGCCATTGCGGAAGATCAGCGCGCCGGCGTTGGCCAGCGGCATGCGATGGCGGATCGCGGTCAGCGTGTTCTGCAGAGCAAGGCGTCGGCGCACGTGCATGTGCACGTCGCCGGCGGCGACCAGGCGCAAGTCCAGTTCGTGCGCCAGGATTTCGAGCTCGCGCAGCCGCTGCGCATCGTCGGGGCCATGGTGCAATTCCACCGCCAGCCATGCCCGCTCGCCAAAGATGGCACGCATCCAGCGGCCGTGGGCAGGATCGGGCACCCGCCCCGGCAGCCACAGCGCCAGCGTGCCGGGCGCGCCTTCCGAAAGATCGGCGCAGCTCAAGCGATACGTGCCCTTGGTCGAAGCGCGACGGCCGCGGGTGATCAGTTCGCACAAGGCGGTATAGCCGGCCTTCGTCTCGCACAGCAGCACCAGCTTCGGCCCGTCGTCGAGCTGAAACTCGGCGCCCACGATCAGCTTCACGCCGGTGGCACGCGATGCCTCCAGCGCACGCACGATGCCGGCCAGCGAACATTCGTCGGTGATCGCCAGCGCGCTGTAGCCGCAGGATTTCGCCCGCTCGAACAACTCTCGCGCACTGGACGCCCCGCGCCCGAAAGTGAACGCCGACAGGCAATGCAGCTCGGCATACGCGCTCATGCGAACCAGCCATGCAGCATCCAGCCGTCCCGCTCGCCCGGCGCGCAGAATGCCCAGGCGCGCTGGCCTTGCGCGGTTTCCACCAGGTAGTAGTCGCGACACACTTCGCCGCCATCCCACCAGCCGGTTTCCAGCCGCTCCGGCCCGGCGAGGATGCGTGGCGCCAGACCGCGCAACGGAATCGGCCGCTGCAGCAACCAGGTCGGCCGCGGATGCGGCTCGCATGCCCCATCGTCGCGACTGGTGATGACCTGCGCGCGCTCGGGACGCGGATCGCTGGTGCTGCCCAATTGATACACGGCGCGATCGCCCAGTCGTGCGCGCAGGCGCTCGCGCAACTGCTCGATCGGCAACGCGTTGGCGGGTCGCTCGTCGAACAGGTCACGCCCGGCCGGCACGAAAGCAGGCAGGTCACGTGCGATCAGGCGCAAGGCCAGCACCGGTTCGGGTAGTTGCACCTGCTCCAGTCGTCCGCGTGCCACCTCGAACAGCATGCCGGCATCGCGCTCCGGTGCCAGCAGGCCGACTGATACGTCGGTGTTTCCCTGGCGATGTTCCAGCCGCAACGTGAAGCGTTGCACGCCACCGTCGCGTCCGGTCAGCCAGGCGGCCAGATCCGTCGTCATGCGGCGCACCGGGAAGACCAGCGCGGAGAGATTCTCCACCTCCTGCAGCAACTCGATGCGCAGGTCGAAACGATCCGGCGGCCGAAAACTGTCCAGCCCGGCCGGCGCCTCGCCGGTCAGGCGATCCAGCGCCAGTAGCAAGGACGCACCGAAGCGTCGGCGCAGCCCGTCGCGCGGCATCTGCAGCAATTGGCCCAGCGTGCGAATACCCATACCGGGAAGTGCCTCGCTGGCATCCACCGGCAAACGACTCTGCTGCAGCGGCACGCGTCGCAAGGCATGCCGCAACGTTTCGGGCGTCAGTACCGCCTGGCCGTCGGCGACACCGGCCAGCACATAGGCCGCATGCGCGGTGGGCGCGACGCTGATCCGGTGGCGGAAACCCAGCGCCCCGAACTCCTCGCGCAGCAGGCTTTCCAGTCGCGGCCACGGGCCGAACAGTCCCATGCTGCGACTGACTTCCAGCACGATCGCATGCGGCAGCAGGCACACCTCGGAACTGTAGCGATAGGCCACCGCAGCCAGGAACTGCTGCCAGCGCTGCACGGATTCCGGTTCGTACGGCAAGGCATCGAAGCGCGCCAGCAAGGCCTGCGCTGCACTCAATCGCTGACCGATGCGCAGCCCGGCCTCACGCGCGGCGGCGTTCGCCGCCACGATGCTGCGCGCGTTGACCGCGCCGGCCACCAGCACCAGCGGGCCGGCGTCGGGCCGTCGGCGAAGGACCCCGTCCAGCGCCAGTTGCGGCAGCAATACACAAGCCCAAAGCATGTCCGCAGGCCATCAATGCAACGCGGCAGACGGCAACGACACCGGCTGCGCCGGTACCACGCCACCACGACATTTGCGTACCCATACCCGCGCCTGCGGCGCCGCTTCCAGCTCCAGCCGCAGCGCCGCCGGCGAGGCATTGCCCAGATGGCGCCGGTCGCGGAACGCGAACGCCAAGGCGCGACCGCTGTCGGCGGCCACCTGCAGCCGACGCAGCGCACGGTCGTCGGCCTGCCGCGGCCATGCCAGCACCGCCGCGCAACTACCCGAACGCAGGCATTGTTCCATCGCCCACAGCACATCGCTTTCTGCCGCCGTGACGATTTCGACCCGGCGCATGTCCACGCCATGCTGGCGCCAGCCTGCCACGCACGGCGCATACGGCGGCGTCACCAGTACCAGCGGTCGCGCACCCTGGCTGAGCCGGGCCAGCGCGGGCAGCACCAGTTGCAGTTCGCCCACGCCGTCCAGCGGCAACAGGATTTCCGACAACGACGCGGCCGGCCAGCCACCACTGGGCAGCACCGCATCCAGCGCGGCCCAGCCGGTCGGCTGCTCGCCCGCGGGCACCGACGCAGCGCGACCGCGCCAGACCTGGCGCGCATCCAGCAGTGACGACAACGGCATCGCCGCGCTCATCAGCTGCCCCTCAACAGGCCTGCAAACAGGCCTTCGATGGCGAAGTCCTCGGTAGGATCGGGGTCGATTGGCTGATAACCGGGGCTGTTCGGCAGCAACCGGATCACCTCGCCCTGCCAGTACAGCCGCTTGATCGTGAAGCGGTCACCCTCGACGCGCGCCGCCACCACCTGACCATGCCGCGCGGTCGGCGTGGCGTGCACGCCGACCAGGTCCTGGTCGAGGATGCCCTCGTCGCGCATCGAGTCGCCGACCACCCGCACCAGGTAATCCGGGCGCAGGCGGAACAGCCAGCGCGACACGCGCAACGTGCGCTCGATCCGCGACTCGGAAAACAGCGGCTCACCGGCCGCGATCCGGCCCACCAGCGGCAGCTCCATGGTGTCCGCCTCCAGCGCATCGGGCGAGTCCAGCAGGCGGATCCCGCGCGAGCGGTTCGGCTCGATCGCCAGTCGGCCCTTGGCCTCCAGCGAACGCACGTGCTTGAGCACCGCGCTGACATTGGGCAGGCCCATCGCCTGGCCGATCTCCTCCAGCGTGGGCGCCTGCCCCGTCTGTGCCACCCGCGCGCGGATGAACTCGAGGATGTTGGACTGGCGGCTGGTCAGGTGCAGGCTCATGGTCGC
>JBDTEG010000132.1:0-2727 GCA_039922695.1 Rhodanobacter sp.
GTTCGCACTCTGGTTGAACTGTGGATCGTGCGGCGCCTCCACCACTTTGGGCGTACCGACAAGCCGCGCCATGTAGCCATGCTGGCCGGCCTCCGGCAGGGCGTCCGAACCCAATTCGATCACTTCGCCGCCATGCACGGCGGCAGCGTTGTGATAGCTGATCAGGCTGCTGGCGTTGAGTGCTTCCAGACCGATGCCGGCAAGCACCAGCAACGCGCCGGCAAAGCTCAGCACCAATGGACGCCAGGACATGCCCCTGCGCAGGTCCATCAGCAGCCCCTCGCCATCGTCGCGGTGAGGGTAGTGCCGAAATCACGGCCGCCCAGGCGCAGCGCTGCCTGCCGTGTCACTGCTGCGAACCCGGGAATCCGGCGATCGCCACCTTCCACGGCTTCCAGGGCGCTGCCGATACTCCTCGGCGCGAACATGCTGAAATCAGGCAAGCGCCATCCACTCATGCCGCCGTTTCCCTGCTCATCAGGAGCCGGTACTTCAGCTCAAGCTGTCCGGTCGACTCAACGTGGTCAGGGTCGCTGATGATGCACTCCACCGGACACACCACCACGCACTGCGGCTCGTCGTGATGGCCCACGCACTCCGTGCACAGGGCCGGATCGATCCCGTAATACTCCGCGCCCAGCGAAATCGCCTGATTGGGGCAAGCTGGTTCGCAGACATCGCAATTGATGCAGGTATCGAGAATTTTCAAAGACATAAGGGGGAAAACACCTGCGAGCAAAGAGAAGCGAGAGACGCCACGATCGGAACCGTCGTCCCGCCGCTCACCCCTCTCCACTCATTCCAGCTCTGTCACATCTCGACAAAGCGGAAGGTTGCGCCGGTCGGCTTCAGCGCGTCCTGGACTTTCTGCTCGTCGGTCTTGTCGCCGATGAACACCACGATGACGTCCTTGAACGAACCCGGATTGGCGCTCTTGAAGGCGTCGATCACGAACTCGGAGGTAGCGGCGGAGCTGGGTCCGCCGAAGGCCAGCAGGTTGCCCGGCAGCACGCCGCGCGCCACGGTGTCCTGCACACCCTGCAATTGACGCGCGTTCTGGGCCTGCTGATCGCCGGTCGCGCCCGCCGTCACCAGGTAGGCATACGGCTGCGGCGCCTTCATGCCCTGCAGGTTGTTCTGCACCAGCTGGCCCAGATACGCGTTCCAGGCCTTGGTGTCGTTCAAGTCAGTGGGTTTGGGCGCCTTTTGCACCTGATCCTGTACCTGCTGGTCGTCGCCTTGCTTGTGGCAGGCATTCAGGCCCAGGCAAGCGGTCAGTGCGACAACCGCAATGAGAACGAATTTACGCATGGTCATCACCTTCTGCTTCGGGTTGCTGGTTGGAGTGTTTGAGCGATTTCTGCCAGCGCTGGCGCATGGCCTGCTGCACAGCCGGATGCACAAAACCGGAAATATCCCCGCCCAGGCGCCCGATCTCGCGCACCAGTGACGAGGAAATGAAACTGTATTCTTCGGCGGGCGTCAGGAACAAGGTCTCGGCCTGGGGAATCAAATGGCGGTTCATGCTGGCCAACTGGAATTCGTACTCGAAATCCGACACGGCGCGCAGCCCGCGGATGATCACACCGGCGCCGACCTGCTCGATGAAGGTGGCCAGCAGGCAATTGAATCCGCGCACCTCCACGTTGGGCAGGTCGGCCAGCGCCAGGCGTGCCAGCGTGATGCGCTCACCGATGCCGAAGTTGGGCCCCTTGCTGGAACTGTCTGCCACCGCCACGATCACCCGGTCGAACAAGGACGCAGCACGCGTCACCAGATCGGTATGGCCGTTGGTGATCGGATCAAAGGTACCTGGATAGATTGCCAGGCGTGGATTGCCCAAGGTTCTTTTCACGATATATGGAAAGGCCGGCTACAGCTGAACTGACTCTAGCTTAACGTAAGCGAACGCCGATAGAGCGCAAAACCCACCTCACCGGCGCGACCTTTGCGATGCACGTGCCAGTTCGGCGGCAGACCAGGCACGCCTGCCCGGGAGGATTCCACGTAAATCAAGGCATTCGCGGCCAGCCAGCCGCCTGCCTCGAGCCGACAAGCCAACTGCGCCCACAGTGCGAGCCCAAACGGCGGATCGAGAAATACCAGGTCGAAGGGTTGCGCCCCGCCCTCGAGGAAAGTGCCTGCGTCGAGGAGTGACACCTGGGCGGTTGCGACCCTGAGCCGCGCCAGATTCTCGCGCAACGCTTGCGCTGCGCGGGCATCCCGCTCCACGAACTGCACGCTGGCCGCGCCACGCGAAGAAGCCTCGATGCCGAGCGCGCCCGTGCCCGCGCAAAGGTCCAGGCAACGCGCGCCTTCGATCACCGGCATCAGCCAGTTGAACAAGGTTTCGCGCACCCGTTCGGGCGTCGGTCGCAGGCCCGGCAGTTCCGGCACCTGCAGCCGCGAATTGCGCAGGCTGCCACCGATGATGCGGATCCGGCCGGAGCCGACCTGACCGGCGCCGCTCATGCTTGTGTGCCCTCAGCGGGCGGTACAGGTGGGAGTGTTAGCATGCCGCCCATTGTCTTTGAATCGCCCCCGTCATGCGCAAATTCTGGAAGAAAAAGCCCACCGACAAGGAAGCCGACTCCCCTGCACCGAAGCCTGCCGTCGCCGCCGGCGTGCCGGAAGGCGATCAGCCCACGCTGCACGAGGCACTGGCCGAAGTCCCGGCGCCCACCGACACGTTGTCGGAAACCGAGCGGTTCGCCGTGCCGCCGGATG
>JBDTEG010000133.1:0-8841 GCA_039922695.1 Rhodanobacter sp.
TGCGCGGCGCTCCGTAGTAGGCGGTCTGGATGTTGCCTACGCTGGAGAATTCCTGGCCATCAGTCTTGTAGACCTTGTCGCCCAGGTTGCGCACCCCGGCACGCAACTGCCAGTGACCGTTGACGGCGTCAAAGACGCCGAACAGCCCGGATACCACGTAAGACTTCTGCATCAGGCCGGCGCGATTGTCGACGCTAAGCCAGGTGCTGCTGCGATAGGACGCGTCGGCGCCGAAAGTCAACGCGCTTCCGTCTGGCAGGCCGAACGTATGGGTCAATGCCACGCGCGCGGTGAACTTGGGCGAGAACGGCACGTGGTCGTGCAGGTTGGCCAGGCTTGGATCAAGCTGCGTGCGCGGATCGACAAACTTGTCGTAGCGCGCGTCCATCCAGGCCAGTTGGGTGGACAACTTGGTGCCCTGACCCAGGATCGCCGCTCCCTCGAATTCCAGGCCGTCGATCGTCAGCTTGGCGGCGTTGAGTACCGGAAAGCTGAAGGTTGGCGAGGGAGAGCCGGGATTCTGCACGTCGGAAACGCGCGCCTGGAAGTCGGTGTAGTTGGAATGATAGGCCGCGAAATTGCCCTGCAGGCGGCCGTCGGCCGAGCGCATCTTCAGACCCAACTCGTAAGTCCAGACGTACTCGGGATTGAAAGTGGGATCGGCAGCTTCCTTCGGATCATTCGCACGACCGTTGAATCCGCCCGATTTGAACCCGCGGTTGGCTGACACGTAGGCCATCATCTGCGGCGTGAACTGCTTCTGCAGGCTCAGCGACGGGGTGATCGCACTCCAGGACTTGCTGACGTCAGGGATGACCGCCTGCGGATCCTGGCTGAAGGCCTGCAGGGGCGCCCCGAAGAACGCGCTGGTGGTGCGCCAGTAGTCCTTGGTTTCATGCGTGTAACGCACGCCGGCCGCGAGCGTCCAGCTGGGCACGAACTCCCAGTTGAAGTGGGCGAAGCCAGCCCAGCTCTTGTTTTCAAGCTTGTCGTCGATGGTACGCAGGAAATCAATGGGCAGGCCGGCAAAGCGGATGAAATCGTCGGCGTACGCTTCCTGATGCGATGGCACTTTTTCATCCATGTAGTACAGCCCATACACAGCCTGCAGGTTGCTGCCGTTGTCGTACTGCAACTGCAGCTCCTGGCTCAACTGCTTCTGGTGGAAATCAACCAGCACATCGCCCAGCTGCAGCGTCGTGGCATCGATGTCGATGTAGGAATCGCTGTCCAGCTTGCGGTAAGCCGTGATGCTCTTGAAATCCCACTGCTCGGCAAGATGCCAGTCCATGTGCAGCGCGATGCCCTTGCTGATCAGTTTCTGGCCCTTGCCCGGACCGAACGAGGTTTCGCCCTTGAAGTCGTATTTTGAGAGGTCAGGCATGTACATCAGTACCGGACCGAGCACCAGATCGCTGGCATACAGGGGTGCGGTGGCGTGGCCCAGGGTCAGCGCCGTGTCCTGCTTGGTGTAGTCGGCGGCCAGGGTCGCACTGAACGCGGCGCTGGGCTGCCATTTCAACTTGCCGCGCACGGCCTTCGTGTTCTCGTTGTTGTATTTCGCGCCGGTGGCTGGGTCGGTGACATATCCGTCGGTGCGCGCATCGACACCGGCCAGGTTGCCGGACAGTGTCTTGCCAAGCGGGCCGGTAAAGTAGAAGCGTCCTTCGCGACGACCGTAATTGCCCAGCGTCGCCTCTACCGAGCCCTGGGCCACGTCGCCGGGTTGCCTGGTGATGATCTTGATCGCGCCACCGGTGGAGTTCTTGCCGTACAGCGTGCCCTGCGGGCCGCGCAGCACTTCCACCTGCTCGATGTCGAACAGGCTGAACAAGGCGCCCTGGATACGCGAATAGTAGACGTCATCGACATACATGCCCACGCCAGGATCGAACGTCTGCAAGGCGTCCGGCTGTCCGATGCCACGAATGAACACGTTCACCGAGGATGACGAACCGCGACCCTGCACGATGTTCAGACCCGGTACCGCCCCTTGCAGGCCGTCAATGTTGTTCGCTTGCAGATCCTTGAGATCCTCGGCACTGAACGCGCTGACCGCTACCGGTACTTTTTCCAGCGACTCGTCACGCCGACGCGCGCTGACCGTCACTTCCTGCAACTCGGTGGCTTCGGCCTGTTTGGCCGCCGTTGGCTGGGTCGAGCTGGCATCGCTGGTGGCTTGCTGCGCTTGCAGCGGCGCCAGCATCGCCAGACCCAACACCAGACCGATCGCCGAACTCAGATGCGTGCGTTTCATGACGTCCCCTTCGCAGTGAATGCACCGCTCGCGCGAATGCTGATGAAGAGAGCTTAGGCATCCGCATGAAGAGGGGCACTTGTACCTTGGTACAGTGCCGTCGTCGTGACTGCTCCGGGATACTCGACCCCTGTCGCCATTGACGAGGCTGGGGGAAATCACGGATGGCATTTCTGATCGTGCTGGCCGCGCTGTGCTTCCTGATGCTGGCGGCCTACCGTGGCCACAGCGTGATCCTGTTCGCGCCGATTGCGGCACTGGGCGCGGTTCTGTTGACCGACCCATTCCTGGTCGCTCCGATGTTCACCGGCTTGTTCATGGAGAAGATGGTCGGCTTCCTCCGATTGTATTTTCCGGTATTCATGCTCGGCGCCCTGTTCGGCAAGCTGATCGAGCTCTCCGGCTTTTCCAAGTCCATCGTGGCGGCCACCATCAATTTGGTCGGGCGCAGCCGCGCGATCCTGTCGATCGTGCTGGTCTGCGCGCTGCTTACCTACGGTGGCGTCTCCCTGTTCGTGGTGGTGTTCGCGGTCTATCCGTTTGCCGCCGAATTATTCCGCGCCAGCGACATACCGAAACGGCTGATCCCCGGAACCATCGCGCTGGGCGCGTTCACCTTCACCATGGATGCGCTGCCGGGTACGCCGCAGATCCAGAACATCATCCCCACCGCCTTCTTCGGCACCACCACCTGGGCGGCACCGTGGCTGGGCGTGATCGGTGGCGTGTTCATCCTTGTCGTGGGGCTGAGCTACCTGGAGTGGCGTCGTCGCCGGGCTGCCGTCGCGGGCGAGGGTTACGGGACGAAACTTCTCAACGAACCGGCGCCATTCGAACACGGCAAGCTGGCACACCCGCTGATCGCGCTGCTCCCTCTCGTCCTGGTTGGCGTCAGCAACAAGCTGCTCACCGATCTGATTCCGCGCGTCTACGGTGAAACCCAGTCATTCATTCCCGCTGTCGTCGGCAAGGCGCCGCCCGTGGTGCAGGACGTGTCGAAGATCGCCGCGATCTGGGCGGTCGAAGGCGCGCTGCTGCTGGGTATCATCTGCGTACTGGTATTCGCGTGGCGGCCGGTGCGCGAGCGCTTCGCCGACGGCAGCAAGCTGGCGGTGAGCGGCGCACTGCTGGCATCGATGAACACCGCGTCCGAATACGGTTTCGGCGCGGTCATTGCCGCCCTGCCCGGGTTCAAGCTGGTCGCCGACGCGCTGCACTCGATCCCGAATCCGCTGGTCAATGAGGCGATCACGGTTACCGCCCTGGCCGGCATCACCCGCTCGGCCTCCGGCGGCATGAGCATTGCGCTGGGTGCGATGGCCGAGACCTTCATCCACAACGCACAGGCCGCCGGCATCCCGATGGAAGTGCTGCATCGCGTGGCTGCGATGGCATCCGGCGGCATGGATACGCTACCGCACAACGGTGCCGTAATCACTCTGCTGGCGGTGACCGGGCTCACCCACCGGCAGGCCTACAAGGACATTTTCGCGATCACCCTCATCAAGACCCTGGCGGTGGCCGTAGTGATCGTTGCCTACTATCTGACGGGTCTGGTTTAGGAGCCCGGGGGCTCTGCTCGCCTCGCCACGGCGCGAAGGCCGCCATGCTCGAGTACCGGCGCAGCGCTGTCAGGCCGCACTACACCCATGGTGGCCAAGCCGCTGGCGTCAGCCGGTGCGCGGGCGAAGTCAATATGACTTCAACGCACGCCACCGCAGCAGGCCCACGCAGCCCTTGCCAGCAAAATCCCCGTGTGGGCCATCTCCGTACCAGACCGCCGTGTATCGTGGCCACGTGGCTCACCAGCCACCCAAGGCCAAACACCTGGCCCCGACCGCCGCCGGCAAGCATCGCATGGTTGTCGTGATAACCACATCGGCGCAGCCCACGCTCAGGCGCAGAAGGGTCGCTGAATCCCTCATCGCGAGATCAGGCAAACTGGCACACAAACCCGTATAATTGTCCGGTTAACCTTCCGATAACCCACGTGGTGGCTGCATGCGCCACCCGAGTGCTTTCCATGTCCATCGAAAATCTGCGCAATATCGCCATCGTCGCCCACGTCGATCACGGCAAGACCACTCTTGTCGACTGCCTGCTCAAGCAATCCGGCACGCTGAACGAACGCACGGTGCTGGCCGAGCGCGTGATGGATTCGAACGACCAGGAAAAGGAACGCGGCATCACCATTCTGGCCAAGAACACGGCCATTACCTGGCGCGGCAACCGCATCAACATCGTCGACACTCCGGGACATGCCGACTTTGGCGGCGAAGTGGAGCGCGTGCTGTCGATGGTGGACTCCGTGCTGATCCTGGTCGATGCGATGGACGGCCCGATGCCGCAAACCCGCTTCGTGACACAGAAGGCCTTCGCGATGGGCTTCAAGCCGATCGTGGTGATCAACAAGGTCGACCGCCCCGGCGCGCGCCCAGAGTGGGTCGTCGAGCAGGTGTGGGATCTGTTTGACCGCCTCGGCGCCACGCCGGAACAGATGGACTTCCCGATCGTCTACGCTTCGGCTCTGAATGGTTATGCCGGCCTCGACGAGAATGTGCGCGAAGGCGACATGACTCCGTTGTACGAAGCGATCATGCAGCACGTGAGCAAGCCCGACGTGGATCCGGACGGCCCGTTCCAGATGCGCATCAGCCAGCTGGACTACAGCAGCTTCGTCGGCGTGATCGGCATCGGCCGAATCCAGCGCGGCACCCTGAAAAAGGGCATGCCCGTCGCCGTCATCGATCGCCACGGCAAGAAGCGCCAGGGCAAGGTGATGCAGGTGCTGGGCTTTCTGGGCCTGGAACGGATCGAAGAGGAAAGCGCCGAGGCCGGCGACATCGTGGCCATCTCAGGTATTTCCGAACTGACCATTTCCGACACCATCTGCGCGCTGGATACCCCGGAAGCGCTGCCGGCGCTCACCGTGGACGAGCCGACCATCTCGATGACGTTCCAGGTCAACAACTCGCCGTTCGCGGGCAACAAGGACATGAGCGGCGGCAAGTTCCTCACCAGTCGCCAGTTGCGCGAACGTCTCGATCGCGAACAGGTGCACAACGTGGCGCTGAAGGTCGAGGAAGGTTCCGACGCCGACAAGTTCCTGGTCTCCGGCCGCGGCGAACTGCACCTGTCGGTGCTGATCGAGAACATGCGCCGTGAAGGCTATGAACTGGCCGTGTCGCGTGCGGAGGTGATCATCAAGGAGATCGACGGCCAGAAGATGGAGCCGATCGAGCAACTGGTGGTCGACGTGGAGGAAGTCCACCAGGGTCCGGTGATGGAAAGGCTCGGTGCGCGCAAGGGCCAGCTCAAGAACATGGAGTCCGACGGCAAGGGTCGTGTGCGTCTGGATTACGAGATACCGGCACGCGGCCTGATCGGCTTCCAGAACCAGTTCAAGACCCTCACCCAGGGTTCGGGCCTGTTGTTCCACGTGTTCGACCATTACGGTCCGAAGGAAGACGGCCAGATCGCCAAGCGACTCAACGGCGTGATGATCGCCAACGCCGGCGGCACCACCCCGGCCTACTCGCTGGGACCGCTGCAGGAGCGCGGCAAGCTGTTCGCCGCCGAGGGCGACGCCGTGTATGAGGGCCAGCTGGTCGGCATCCACGCCAAGGACAATGATCTCACCGTCAACGTGATCAAGCCCAAGCCGCTGACCAACATGCGCGCCTCCGGCAAGGACGATGCGATCCAGCTGACCCCGGCCATCAAGTTCACGCTGGAGCAGGCGCTGGATTTCATCGACGACGACGAACTGGTCGAGATCACGCCGAAGGAAATACGCCTGCGCAAGAAGCACCTGACCGAGAACGATCGCAAGCGCGCCTCACGCGGCTGAGTAGTTGCGGCACTCAATGAATCGGGCAGGAGCCGGCGGGAGCCGGCTTCTGCCCGGTTTGCGTCAAGCCTTGGCGCTCAGCTACGCGGGTCGAAATCCGCAAAGCTGGTGCGCAGGGCCGCATAGGCCGCACGCTGAGCCTCGCTGTCGGCCGCCGGTGCGCGAATCGACAGCTCGACCAGCTGATCCCCCGGATGGCTGCCAGGCATGCCACGGCCTTTCAGCCGCAACTTGCGCCCGGACTGCGAGCCGGCCGGGATGCGCAAGTCGACCGCGCCCGCCAGGGTCGGCACCGGGATGGTCGCGCCGAGTGCCGCCTCCCAGGGAGCAATCGGCAATACATGCACCACGTTGCGGCCATCGAGGCGAAAACGTGCATCGTCGCGGATACCGATTTCCAGCAGCAGGTCGCCCTTGGGTCCACCGGCCATGCCGGGCTGGCCTTGTCCGGACAGGCGGATCACCTGGCCGGGCTGGATCCCTGCGGGAATCTTCACCTCCAGCACGCGCTCGCCGCCGTTCGGATCACGCATCGACAGACGCGTGCGGCCACCATCGAACGCGGTCTGCAAGTCGATCTGTACCGACGCCTGCACGTCCTGCCCACGCCGCGGGCGCGGCTGACCCCGCTGCCCGGCGGCAGCGCCACGGCCGAACAAGCTCTCGAAGAAGTCGCTGAAGTCCCCATCCTCGCCGCTGGCTCCCTGTTGCTCCCGCCAGCCCGGCGGTGGCCTGAACTGTTCGCCCTGACGATAGCCACCAGCGCGCAGTTGATCGTAGGAACGCCGCTTTTCAGCGTCCTTCAGGACCTCGTTGGCCTCGTTGATGGCCTTGAATTTTTCCTCCGCACCGCTTTCCTTGTTACGGTCCGGGTGGTATTTGCGCGCCAGCTTTCGATACGCGGTCTTGATCTCGGCCTCGCTCGCCTCCGGCTTGACGCCCAGAATTTCGTAATAATCTTTGAATTCCACACCCGCTCCTGATGTTCAGTGCCGCCTGACAAAAAGCCCCACCCCACCGCAGAGCATTATCCACGGCGGGGCGCGCTTTCATACTGTCTCGCGTTCGAACGGCCTGCTCAGTTGGCAGTATTGATCGTGATGCGTCGCGGGGTGGTTTCCGCTTTCTTCGGAATCGAGATTTCCAGCACGCCATGCTTGCCGTGCGCGCTGATGCCATCCGCATCGGCACTTTCCGGCAGAGCGAAGCGACGATGGAACGTGCCGTACACGCGCTCCTGGCGGGTCAGTTTGCCGCTGGTCTCCTCGCTGTCGACCTTGCGCTCTCCCTTGATGGTGAGAATGCTCTTGTCCATGCTCACCTCGATCGTGGAGGGATCCACACCGGGTACGTCGACCAGTATCATGAAGCGCTTGTCTTCCTCGCGGATATCCACCCGCGGCGCCCACTGGCTGGTTTCCACGGTGGACTGGTCGCTGTCGCCGGCGCGAAAAAAGTGGCTCATGGCCTGGCGGATATCGTCCGACGGAACAAAGTCGTGGTTCCATATGGATTGACGGCTCGGATTCATGTCAGTGCCTCCTCATCAGTATTGCGGCACGATTGCCGCCTGCACTGGAAAATAGGTACTCCAGGCGCGGATTCAAGGCATGGGGCGAGCAAACGCATTAGCATGGAGGCCTCTCCCCAGCCCGAGTCCCACATGTCCATTCAGCCAGGCGATACCCTGCCCGACATAACGATCAAGATCATCGACGGCGACATTCAGCCCGCTCAGACCGGCGTCTTGTTCGCCGGTCGCAAGGTGGTTCTGTTCGGCGTACCCGGCGCCTTCACGCCAACCTGCTCGAACCAACACCTGCCCGGCTATGTTGCCCACGTCGCCGAGTTTCGGGCACGCGACATCGCGGTGATGTGCCTGGCCGTCAACGACGCCTACGTGATGCAGGCGTGGGCGGCGGCGCAACAGGTGCCTGCCGGGCTGGCGATGCTCGCCGACGGCAATGCCAGCTTTACCCGTGCGCTTGGCCTCGAGCTCGACGGCAGCGACTATGGCATGGGGCTGCGCACGCGTCGCTTTGCCCTGTACGCCGAGGATGGCGTGGTGAAGCAGTTGCACATCGAGGCGCCCGGTGAGTTGCGCGTCTCCACGGCAGAAGCCATGCTGACCGCGATTGGCTAGCAGGATCGCAGTGACCCGTCGTGCGTGCGTGGTGCCGAGGCGGCCCTTGAGCCAACCTGGACCGGACCGTCCGCGACGGCTGATATGCTGCGTTGATGGATATAGTGAACAACAGCTCCGCAGCTCGCATGAGCGAGCGGTTTCGCGGCTTCTTGCCGGTGGTCGTCGATGTGGAGACCGGCGGCTTTGATGCCGAGCACGACGCCTTGCTCGAGATCGCCGCGGTGCCGTTGTGCATGGACGAGGGCGGCTTTCTGACCCGGCAGCCCACGGTATCGACGCATGTGGAGCCGTTCCCCGGTGCCAACCTGGATCCACGCTCGCTGGAAATCACCGGCATCGATCCGGACAACCCCTTGCGTGGCGCCCTGCCTGAACGGCAGGCCCTGGATCACATCTTCAAGGCAGTTCGCGAAGCGGTCAGCGAGGCCGCTTGCCAGCGGGCCATTCTGGTCGGCCACAACGCCGCGTTCGATCTCGGTTTCCTGAATCAGGCAGCGCGTCGCTGCGGACACAAGCGCAATCCGTTCCACCCGTTCAGTTGTTTCGACACGGTCAGCTTTGGTGGCCTGGCCTACGGCCAGACGGTAC
>JBDTEG010000134.1:0-12614 GCA_039922695.1 Rhodanobacter sp.
CCTATACCGTGCTGGACCTGGCCGGCGACTGGCAGCTCAACCCCCATGTCACCCTGCTGGCCGGCGTCAGCAATCTCACCGATCGCCAGTATTACGACCGCGTGTGGCAGACCGGGTTGGAGCCGGCACTGGGACGATCCTGGTACGCCGGAGTACGACTCGGCCTGTGAGCTTCAGGCGTGTCGTTCAAATCATGTGACTCACCGGCTGGCCCACTTCGTCGCGCAGTGGGATGGGACAAGTGAAAGAGCGAGATCAGCTGCGACTGCGGTGCCGGCGGCAAGCGTGTATCTCAATCCGTCGGTGTCCACGCCCATCAGGACGTCGGTCTGGCCCGGAGGATACGCGACGCGCGCATGCTCACCGATGAGGCCCATCGGGTCGTTTTGTTCGCTCGCACGCTGGAAGCGGGCGTGTCTTCCGGGCCCAATTGCGGGGTGGGGAACGTTTACGACGAACTTGAGACCGGCTACTACCACGCTGATGCAACTGAGCCACGTCCGTTGTCAGGAGGCGGCATTTACCAGACCGCGATAGTCACGCGGCGTCATGCCCACGGTGGCCTTGAATTGCCGTGAGAAGGCACTCTGGTCGACAAAGCCGCAGGCCATGCCCACCGCTGCCACGCTGTCTTCGCCACCCAGCAGGTACATTGCACGATCGATGCGCAACTTGGTCAGCACCTGCTGCGGCGTGAGCTGGAACACGCGGCGAAAGTGCCGCTCCAGCTGCGCCACCGACAGGTTCGCCATGTCGGCGAGCGCGCCCACCCGCATCGCTTCAGAGTAATGCGTCTGCATGTGGTCGAGCACGAGTCGCAATCTGTCGTAGGTCGGGTGCCTCGCATCGGGAAGGCCCAGGTCGCGAGAGATGCCGATCAAGCCGACGATCTCCCCGCGCACCCGCAGCGGCCGCTTGAAGGTCAGGCACCAGCCATGCGCCCGGTTGTCGAAGATGTGCACTTCGAGATGGTTTTCGATCACCTCGCCGCCGAGCACGCGCCGGTCCTGCGCCGCATAGGTTCCGCCCATCAGCGCAGGAAACAGTTCGTCCACGCGCATGCCCAGTACCTCGTCGCGCCGCCTGAGTCCCAACCGGCGCACCAGGGTGAGGTTGACGTGGGTGTAACGCCCGGCGGCATCCTTGACGAAGAACACGACGTCCGGCAGCCCGTCAAACAGGGGCAGCAGCTCATCGGCAGGTACCTTGATCGACATGGTGCGCTCCTGCGACCCGTTGGCCCAAGCGTGGGCTTGTCGCGCCTGCGATTATGCCGAATTCCGCATCCGGTCACGTCAAGCCTTTCTAGACGGCGCCGGCCTGCGGGCGTGAGCATGGTCCGCATGCACAAGATCGATTTCATCGACTCCCACACGGGCGGCGAACCGACGCGTGTGATCACCGGGGGCTTTCCGGACCTGGGTACCGGCACGCTGGCCGAACGACGCGCACGCTTTCGTGGTGAGCATGACCACTGGAGACGAGCCATTGCGCGCGAGCCGCGCGGTTCCGACACCATGGTTGGCGCGCTGCTGCTGCCACCCGTGAACCACCTGGCCTGCGCCGGCGTCATCTATTTCAACAACGTCGGCTATCTGGGCATGTGCGGACACGGCACGATCGGCGTGGTGCGCACCCTGGAGCATCTCGGACGCATCCGGCCGGGTCGGCACATGCTGGAAACTCCGGTAGGGGAGGTGACCGTGGACTTGCATGCGGACGGTCGCGTTGCGATCGAGAACGTTGAAAGCTATCAGCATGCCGCAAACGTGATGCTTGACGTTCCCGGCCATGGCCGGGTGTGCGGCGACGTGGCCTGGGGCGGCAACTGGTTCTTCATCAGCCATGACCGGCCGTGCGAATTGACCGTTGCCCACCAGCGCGAGCTGACGACCTACACCGAGGCAATTCGTGCCGCACTGGCGGAAACGCAAGTCACCGGTGCCGACGGTGCCGAGATCGACCACGTCGAAATCACCGGCCCCGCGTTGCCGGAGGATGACGCCGACGCGCGCAACTTCGTCTTGTGCCCGGGTATGGCCTATGACCGGTCGCCCTGCGGCACCGGCACCAGCGCCAAGCTGGCCTGCATGGCTGCTGCGGGGAGCCTGGCGCCGGGGCAGGTTTGGCGCCAGGCCGGCATCCTGGGCACGGTGTTCGAAGGCAGGTACCGGCGTGGCGTGCGCGGCGTGCTGCCGCAGATCACCGGTACTGCGTTTGTCACCGCGCAAGGCCAGTTGCTGATCGATGAAAGCGATCCACTGACCTGGGGCATCGACGCCGCGTGAGCCACTACGACCTCATCGTGGTGGGCGCCGGCATCATTGGCGCGGCGTGCGCGGATTGCGCCAGCGCCGAGGGCATGAAGGTGGCGGTGGTTGAGCCGGGGTCCGTGGGTGGCGGCAGCACGGCCAGTTCGATGGGACATCTGGTGGCTCTGGATGGCCTGCCGGCCGAGCTGGCGTTGGCAAAGTATTCCATGGAACTGTGGCAGTCCCTGGCCGATCTGCCGCAGGCGCAATACCACCGTTGCGGCACGCTGTGGCTGGCTGCCGACGATGCGGATCTGGCGCGCATTCCAGCCAAGCTGGCACGGCTGGCCGCGGGCGGCGTCGTGGCACAAGCGGTCGACGCCGCGAGCCTGCGTGGTCTCGAACCGCAGCTGGTTTCCGGCCTGGCGGGTGGTGTGCTGGTTCCCGATGACGGTGCGGTGTATCCACCTGCAGTGGCGATGCATCTGATCGAGCGCGCCTGCCAGCGCGGCGCAGTGCTATATCACGAACGGGTAGTGCGACTGGAGGCAGGCGGCGTCCTGCTGCATGACCGCAGCCGCCTGCATGGCGCGGTGCTGGTTGCGACCGGCTGCGCACTGGCGGAGCTTTTGCCGGAACTGCCACTGCAACCGCGCAAGGGTCATCTTGTCATCACCGACCGCTATCCCGGCCTGATCCGGCATCAGTTGCTGCAAATGGGCTATGCCGACAGCGCGCACGGCGAAGTCGACAGCAGCGTGGCGTTCAACGTGCAGCCGCGGCCGGGTGGGCAATTGCTGATCGGCTCCTCTCGCGAGAACCGCAGCACCACCCGCGAGGTGTCGATGCCGATGGTGCAACGCATGCTGCAGCGGGCGTTCGAGTTCCTGCCGGGCCTGCGTCCGCTGCAGGCGTTGCGCATCTGGACCGGGCTGCGCCCGGTCAGTGTCGACGGGCTGCCGTATCTGGGACGCGTGCCCGATCGGCCCGGGGTGTGGGTTGCGGCTGGCCACGAGGGCCTGGGTATTACCACCTCGCTGGGCAGTGCGCGACTGCTGGTCGATCAATTGCTGGGACGCGAACCTGCGATCGACCCGCGGCCGTACGATCCGGCCCGGGTGGCTGCATGAGCGGCGAGCGCGTGTCCGTTCAGGTGAATGGCATCGCTGTCCAGATCGTCTCCGGCAGTAGTGTAGCGGCCGCGATAGCGTGGCTTGGCGTGCCCAGCCGGCGCTCCGTCAGTGGGCAGTGGCGTGCACCGCTGTGCGGCATGGGTGTGTGCTTCGAGTGTCGCGTGAGCATCGACGGCGTGGCGCAGCAGCGTGCCTGCATGGTGCCAGTGCGCGAAGGCATGCAGGTGCGCACCGATGACTGAGCGTTACGACGTGCTCGTGGTCGGCGCCGGACCGGCAGGGCTGTCCGCCGCTCGCGCCGCCGCCGGACATGGCGCGCGCGTGGGGCTGATCGATGCGCAGGCGCGCGGTGGAGGCCAGGTGTGGCGGCACGACGTGGTGCGCGCGGAGGCCTCGTCGGTACCGCGCGCACTGACTCGCGTGATCGCTCGGGCACGGGTTGAATTTCTGGCGCAAACGCAGGTGGTCGCTGCCGCCCGCGGCATACTGCTGGTCGAAGACACGCGCGGCGCGCGAAGCCTGCAAACTGCCGCGGTGATCCTGGCGACTGGCGCCCGCGAACTGGTGCTGCCGTTTCCCGGATGGACGCTTCCAGGCGTCACCGGGGCGGGCGGTTTGCAGGCACTGGCGAAGCAGGGATGGCCGCTGGCCGGAAAGCGCGTGGTGATCGCAGGCAGCGGCCCGTTGCTGCTCGCTGCCGCTGCCTCGGCGCGAAGCCATGGGGCACAGGTGCTGGGCATCCACGAACAAGCCAGTGCCGCCGCGGTACTCCGCTTTGCCGGCGGCCTGTGGCGCTGGCCGTCCAAGGCATCGCAGGCGCTGCGATTGCGCGCTCAACTGGCCGGCATCCGGTATCGCTGCAGCAGTGTGGTGCTGCGCGCACTGGGCGACGATCGCGTGCGGGCGATTGAACTGGATGGCCCGGGCGGTCGGCAGCAAACGGAATGCGATCAGCTGGCGGTCGGCTACGGCCTGCTGCCCAACCTGGAGCTGCCGCAGGCGCTTGGCTGCGATCTCGAGAATGATGGCGCCCATCCGCAGGTGCGCACCGACGATCGGCAATGCACCAGCGTCACTGGCGTGTTTGCCGCCGGCGAGATCTGTGGCATTGGCGGCAGGGACGCTGCCGTGGTGGAGGGTGCCATTGCTGGCCATGCTGCCGTGGGCGAGGTTTCGGCGCTTCAGGCATTGCAGCGCCGCCGCCAACATCAACGTGCCTTTGCCGCCCACCTGCAGCGTTATTTCGCGCTTGATTCGCGAGTGCTGGCACTGGCCGAACCCGAGACCCTTGTTTGTCGTTGCGAAGACGTGCCCCTGCACGCTCTGGACGGCCACCTCGACGCACGCAGTGCCAAGCTCGCCACGCGTTGCGGGATGGGCGCGTGCCAGGGTCGCATTTGCGGCAGCGCACTCGCCGCGATGGGCCGGTTTCCGCGTGGCGACCTGCGCCCACCCTTTTTCCCGGCGCGGCTTGCCACGCTTGGCGACACGAATTTTCCCGCTGATTTCAATCCTGGAGGAGTTTCCCCATGACCCAAGCTTCGATGTGGCACGGCGTGCTGCCGGCCATCACCACGCCGTTCACCACCGACGGACAAGTCGATCACGAATTCCTGGCGAGGCATGCCAGCCAGTTGATCGATGCCGGCTGTCGCGGCATGGTGCCGCTGGGATCCCTCGGGGAAGCCGCCACGCTTGGCTTTGAGGAAAAGCTGGCCGTCCTGCGCACCCTGGTCAAGGCGATGGACGGGCGCGCGCCGGTCATTCCCGGCGTCGCCGCGCTTTCCACCGACGAGGCGGTGCGCTTGGCGCGCGAGGCCAGGGCGATCGGCTGCAAGGGCCTGATGGTGCTTCCGCCGTATGTTTATTCCACCGATTGGCGCGAAATGGGCGCTCACGTGCGCGCCGTGCTTGGCGCTACCGACTTGCCCTGCATGCTTTACAACAATCCCATCGCCTACACGACTGATTTCACCCCGACGCAGATTGCCGAACTGGCCGCCGAATTCTCCAACCTGCAGGCGGTCAAGGAGTCCTCCGGCGACGTGCGCCGCGTCACCGCCGTGCGTGCGCTGCTGGGAGATCGCCTGCAGGTGCTGGTGGGTCTGGATGATGCCATCGTCGAAGGTCTGGCGGCTGGCGCCACCGGCTGGGTCGCCGGCCTGGTCAATGCTTACCCGAAGGAGTCGGTAAAATTGTTCGCGTTGGCACGCGACGGCGGCGCGGAAGCGGCGCGGTCGCTTTATGTCTGGTTTCTGCCGCTGCTGCGGCTCGACACGGTGCCTACGTTCGTGCAGTTGATCAAGCTGGTGCAGCAGGTTGTCGGCATGGGCAGCGAGCGGGTGCGTGCGCCGCGGCTGGCATTGGTCGGCGCCGAACGCGAGGCGGCGATGAATGTCATCCGTGACGCCATCGCCACGCATCCGGAGGCATGAGATGAGCGTACTCGAGCCCGTCCTGATCGAGCCCGTCCTCGTCGACGGTGAGTGGCGCGCCGCGCAGGCGCCGCAGGGCAGTTTCCAGGCCGAGGACCCTGCACGTGGCGAGAAGATCGGTCCGACGTTTCCGATCAGCAGTGCCGCGGATATCGAGGTGGCGCTGGTCGCAGGTGCAGCGGTGGCTGTCGAACTGGCGACTACGACGCCCGCGCGCATCGCTGATTTCCTCGAGGCCTATGCCGATGCAATCGACGCCGATGCCGACGCCCTGGTGGCTCTGGCTTTCGTCGAAACCGCGCTGGCAGCGGAAACGCGCCTGCGCAAGGTGGAGCTGCCGCGTACCAGTGGTCAGCTGCGCCAGGCGGCCCGTGCGGTGCGCTCGTATAGTTGGACGCAGCCGGTGATCGACACGAGCGCCGGACTGCGCGCCCATCGCGCGCCGTTGGGCAAGCCGGTGCTGGTATTCGGGCCGAACAATTTCCCCTATGCCTTCAACGCCATCTCGGGCAGTGACTTTGCCTCGGCAATCGCTGCGCGCAATCCGGTAATCGCCAAGGCGCATCCACTGCATCCGGCCACCAGCCAGCGACTGGCCCAGCTTGCGCACGACGCGCTGCGTGTCTCCGGTTTGCCTGCTGCGACCGTGCAGATGTTGTATCACTTCGACAACGCCGTGGGACTGCAACTGGCCGGCGATGCGCGGCTCGGTGCAATCGGTTTCACCGGCAGCCGTGCCGGCGGGCTTGCGTTGAAGGCCGCTGCCGACAGCGCCGGCGTACCCATGTACGCCGAGCTCTCCAGTATCAATCCGGTGTTCCTGCTGACGCATGCCTTGGCCGAACGCGGACCCGCGCTCGCACAGGAATTCTTCGCTTCCTGCACCATGGGCAGCGGCCAGTTCTGCACCAATCCCGGGCTGGTGATGGTGCCGCAGGGTGCGCTGGGCGATGCGTTTGTCGCGGCGGCCCAGGCGCACTTCGCCGGAGACGCACCAAGAATTCTGTTTTCACGGAGCGGACAGGAGAACGTGCTGCGGACGATCGCTGCGCTGCAGTCCGCCGGCGCGCAGCTACTCAGCGGAGGCAAAGCGGGCGAGGGCGGCGGTTATCACATTGAATCCACCTTGCTTGCCACCGATGCCGCCCGCTTCCTGGTCGACCCGCCTGCGCTGCAAGCCGAGGCCTTCGGCCCGGTCAGTTTGATCGTGCGCACGCGTGACGCTGCGGAGATGGCCGAAATCGCCGCGGTCCTCGAAGGGAATCTCACCGGCACGATCTATCGCGCCGCCGACGGCAGCGACGATACCGTCTGGAGGGCGATCGCGGCAGTGTTGCGCTACAAGGTGGGGCGGCTTATTGCCAACAAGATGCCGACCGGTGTCGCGGTGAGCGGGGCGATGATCCATGGTGGCCCCTATCCGAGCACGGGTCATCCCGGTTTCACCTCGGTCGGAATGCCTGCGGCGATCCATCGCTTCAGCGCGCTGCACAGTTACGACGGGGTACCGGATGCCCTGCTGCCGCTGGAGTTGCGCGACGGCAATCCCGCAGGTGTGCAGCGCATGGTCGATGGTCGCTGGAGCGATGCCGCCCTGCCTGGCGGCGCGTGAGTTTCATTTGACATGACGAACGCCGCAGGCGTCGCACAGGGGGTCATCGCATGGCGGGACAAGGCAGATTCCACCGGCAACTCAGCCTCACCGATCTCACCTTCATCGGTCTGGGCTCGATCTTCGGTTCGGGCTGGCTGTTCGCTGCCAGCAAGGTGGCGGCTATCGCCGGGCCGGCGGGCATCGTGTCCTGGCTGATCGGCGGCGCGGCGGTGTTCCTGCTCGGGCTGGTCTATTGCGAACTGGGCGCGGCGCTGCCGCGCGCCGGCGGGGTGGTGCGCTATCCGATGTACTCACACGGTGCGCTGCTGGGTTACCTGATGGGATTGATCACGCTTATTGCGTTCTCGAGCCTCATCGCGATCGAGACAGTCGCTTGTCGGCAGTATGCCTCGGCGTGGTTTCCCCAGCTCACCCAAGCGCACTCCGACAATCCGACCCTGCTGGGATGGCTGGTGCAGCTGGCCATCCTGTGGGTGTTCTTCGCGCTGAACTATTACAGCGTGAAGACCTTTGCCAAGGCGAACAACGTGATCAGCGTGTTCAAGTTCGTGGTGCCCGTGCTGGTGATCGTGATGTTGCTGGCGTTCTTCAAACCGGGCAACTTGACCGTCCATGGATTTGCGCCGTTCGGCTTTGCCGGTGTGGAAGGCGCGGTTTCGGCGGGCGGAGTGATCTTCGCGTATCTCGGGCTGACCCCGATTGTATCCGTGGCGAGCGAGGTGCGTGACCCGCAGCGCACGATCCCGATTGCGCTGATCCTGTCAGTACTGCTGTCCACCATCATCTATGTGCTGCTCCAGGTTGCCTTTCTGGGCGGCATTCCGAGCGCGTTGCTGGCGCAAGGCTGGGGAGACATTGGCAATCTGTTCGCACTGCCGTATCACGACATTGCACTGGCACTCGGTCTGGGCTGGCTTGCCTTTCTGGTGGTGTGCGATGCGGTGATCTCGCCGAGCGGCACCGGCAACATCTACATGAACGCCACGCCGCGGGTGGTCTACGGCTGGGCGCGTGGCGGCACGTTTTTCAAGCTGTTCACGCGAATCGACGAGCGCTCGGGCATCCCCCGTGCCGGGCTGTGGCTGACCTTTGCGCTGGCCGTCTTCTGGACGCTGCCATTTCCTTCGTGGAGCGCGATGATTGGCGTGGTGTCGGCCGCGCTGGTGTTGAGCTACGCGGTGGCACCGATCACGGTGGCCGCGCTGCGCCGCAACGCGCCAGGGCTGCCGCGACCGTTCCTGGTGCGCGGTTTCGCCGTGCTAGGCCCCCTGTCGTTCATCGTGGCGGCACTGATCGTGTACTGGTCCGGCTGGGCCACCGTATCCTGGCTCCTCGGGTTGCAGATCGTGTTGTTCTTCGTCTACGTCGGGTGGCGGCGACGCTCGCCGGCGCATCGTGACGCTGTGGTGCAGGAAGTGCGTTCATCGCTGTGGCTGATCGCCTTTTATGCGCTGATCATGCTTGCCTCCTGGCTGGGGACCTTTGGCGGCAGGCATATCGTCGGCCACCCCTGGGATTCACTGCTGGTCGCGGTGATCGCGCTGGTCATCTATTACTGGGGCGCACACACGGGCCTGCCCGCATCGATGCTGGCGCTGGGGACAACGGACGATGATTGAACCGCCCCAGGTCTGGCCACCCGGCTCCCGGCAGTTGTGGGTGGCCAAAAATCATTGGCCTAGCGCGATGGATGTGCAAGTTTGATTCGCAGGCACTGCCTTCATGTTTTTACCATTTGGACATACCCATGACTAACCACCGCTGGCTCCTGTTGTCGATATTGGCGTTGCCGGTTGTCAGCGCACCCTTGGTCTTGCAAGCCGGATCCGTCGACTCGGCGCTTTACTCCGGGCTCCAGTGGCGGATGATCGGCCCATTTCGTGCCGGCCGAGTGGTGGCGGTGGCCGGGGTACCGGGCCAACCGAACCACTTCTATTTCGGATCTGTCGGCGGTGGAGTCTGGGAGACTTCAAATGCCGGTCGTACGTGGAATCCGATCTTCGACAAGGAGCCGGTGGCTTCGATCGGTGCCATTGCCGTGGCACCGTCGGACCCGCGCGTGATTTACGCGGGTTCGGGCGAAGCCGACATTCGATCCAGTTTCAGCACCGGCAATGGCATGTACAAGTCCACCGATGCCGGCAAGACCTGGACGCACATCGGGCTCGTGGACACGTACCAGATCGGGTCCGTTCTGGTGAGCCCGAAAGACCCGCATGTTGTTTACGTCGCCGCGCTCGGACATGGCTATGCAGCGAACCCCGAGCGGGGAGTGTTCAAGAGCACAAATGGTGGCCAGACGTGGAAGAAAGTCCTGTACAAGAACGCCGACACGGGAGCCGTCGACCTGGCCTTCGGAGGTGACTCCCAGACCATTTATGCAGCCTTGTGGCAAACGCGGCGTCCGCCGTGGAGCGTTTACCCGCCCTCCGATGGCCCAGGCAGCGGGTTGTACAAGTCCACCGATGGAGGGGAGACCTGGCAGCCGGTGACCGGACATGGATTTCCCGGGTCCGGGTTGGGCCGCATCGGGCTTGCGGTGGCACCCAGCAATCCGCAGGTGGTCTACGCTGACGTGGCCGCAAAGGAAGGCGAGGGAGGCCTGTACCGGTCAAACGATGGCGGCGGCCACTGGACTCATGTGACCAGCGACTCACGCATCTGGGCGCGCTGGTGGTACTTCGGCGGCGTGACGGTGGATCCGAAAAACCCGGACGTGGTCTACATCATGAGTACCGCGGCTTACAAGTCGACCGACGGGGGCCGCAGCTTCCTGCCATTCAAGGGCGCGCCGGGAGGCGACGACTACCACGCTGCGTGGGTCGACCCCGATAACAGCGCGCACATGATTCTGGGGGTAGACCAGGGCACCACGATCACCCTGGACGGCGGCAAGACGTGGAGTTCCTGGTACAACCAGCCGACGGGCCAGTTTTATCACGTGACCACGGACAACCAGTTTCCCTACAACGTTTACGGTGCACAGCAGGATTCACTGTCCGTGAAACTGCCGAGCCGTACCGATTATGGTGATTACACCGACGGCATCAGCGCCATGGATTTTCTGCCCATTCCGACCGGGGGGGAGAGTGGCTATATCGCGCCGGATCCACTGAATTCCCGTTATGTTTTTGGTCCCGCCATCGTGCGGCCGTTCAATGGCGACGTGACCCGATTTGACACTCTGACCAAGCAGGTCGAGGACGTCAGTCCGACGCTGGAATATCCGGACATCACGTATCGAAGCACGTGGACGCTGCCAGTGATGTTTTCGCAGCTCGATCCACACGTCATGTATTCCGCGCACCAAATGATTTTCCGTACGGCCAACGGTGGCCAAAGCTGGACAGTGATCAGTCCGGACCTGACGCGCGAAAATCCTGGAGTGCCGTCCAATCTGGACCCGATGACAGCCAGGGACACCGTGATACAGGGGCCACGCCGCGGCGTGATCTACACCATTGCGCCTTCACCCATCCAGAAAGGAGAAATTTGGGCTGGCACTGACGATGGCCTGATCTGGCTGACACATGACGAAGGCGCCCATTGGGAGAACGTCACGCCCAGGGGCCTGTCCGCATGGTCGAAGGTGGGAATCATCGAGGCCTCGCACTTTCATGCCCAGACCGCCTACGCTGCGATCGACCGGCATCGGCTGAACGACTACAAGCCCTACATTTACGTTACCCATGACGCAGGCAAGACCTGGAAGCTGGCAGTTCGTGGCATTCCCGTCGGGGACTTTGTCAACGTGGTGCGTGAGGATCCGAAGAAGCAGGGCCTGCTGTATGCCGGCACGGAGAAGCACGTGTATGTCTCGTTTGACGAGGGCACGAACTGGCAGAGTCTGCAATTGAATCTGCCGGTCACCTCGATGCGTGACATCGACGTGCATGGGGACGACCTGGTGCTGGCCACCTTCGGACGCGCTTTCTGGATACTCGATGATGTCACCGCACTGCGTCAGCTGGACGCGGGTGTCACTCAGTCCGCGGTGACCCTGTTCAAGCCGGCCGTTGCGTATCGGGTCCGTCCCGGCGGCTTTCTCAGCACACCGTTTCCCAAGGATGAGCCCCAGGCCCACAATCCTCCCGATGGCGCCCTGATCGATTACTACGTCAAAGCCTCCAATGCTTCGACGCCGGTGCTCCTTGAAATCATGAATTCCGAGGGTCAGTCGGTGCAGCGTTTTTCCAGCGCGGATCCCGCGCCGCTGCTCGATTTGCAGAGCATGCCGATCACTCCCGACTGGACGCCCAGGGTGGTCACGCTTTCCAGCCAGGCGGGCATGCACCGATTTGTCTGGAATTTGCACTACGCCTTGCCGAAGGCTCTCATGGGCAACGGCATGTACCGGTTCATGAATGGCGACGGTCTCTGGGCGCTGCCGGGCCGTTACACGGTGAAGCTCGCCGTTGGCGGGCATACCTATAGCCAGCCGCTCGAGATCAAGGAAGACCCCCGGATACAAATTTCGCCGCAGGCACTGCAGCAGCAATTTGACCTGGGGCGGACTATCGAGCGTGAGCGGCTGAACATTGCCCAAGAGTCCGCGCAGGCAGGCACTCTGCGTGCCCAGTTGACCAACGCACGTGCCAAGGCGTCAGGCATCCTCGCGCGGGAAATTGACGACCTGATCACCAGGGTTGACGCGATTGCGGGCGTCAAGCCCGAAGACAATCCCGCCAATTCCGTTGGACTTCCCACCACGGACTTTGTCAGTTTGCTGTATCTGCAGGGTGCGTATGCCAACCTCGGCGCCTCGGTGGAAAGCGCAGATGCTGCGCCGTCCAGCGGCAAGCAGCAGACATTGGCCAAGTACCAGAAGCTGCTCGAGAGCGCGCTGTCAAAGTGGCGAAGACTGAAGACTGCCGATTTGCCGCGGTTGAATGGCCAATTGAAGGCTGCCGGGCTGGATCAGCTTGACTTGCAGACAAAGGCGAAGGGTTGACCGCTTGAAACAAACGCCGCATGGAACATCCATGTCTCTTCATCTCCACATAACCAGAGCCGGGTACCACCCCTGCCGCTCGTCATTTGCTTGAGGAAAATGCCATGTTCCGATCGTTTCTTGCCGGAGCCATGTTGGTGGTCGCCAGCGTGGCGACCGCGCAGTCTGTCTCGCCATCCTTGTTGAATTCATTATCCTGGCGCGAAGTCGGCCCCTATCGCGGCGGAC
>JBDTEG010000135.1:0-19869 GCA_039922695.1 Rhodanobacter sp.
CCGCGGAGCCTGGTCGGGCATCGCCCGATCAGGCGAGCCAGGAAAGTGCAGGAAAGCACTTTCCTGGCACAGAGAGTGCGGCTGCCTTCGCTTGTGATTTCCGCTCCTTTTTCCGTACCTGAGCCGCCATAATCCCTCCCATGACCGAAGCCCGCATCATCACCTCTGTTGCCCAGCTCGACGACGACACGCTGGAGGCCACGATCCGGCCCAAGCGGCTGGACGAGTATCTGGGCCAGCAGGCGGTGCGCGAGCAGCTGTCAATCTATATCGAGGCAGCGCGCAAGAGCGGCGGTGCGCTGGATCATGTGCTGATCTTCGGTCCGCCGGGACTGGGCAAGACCACGCTCTCCCACGTGATTGCCAACGAATTGGGCGTCAACCTGCGCTCCACTTCGGGTCCCGTGCTCGAGCGCGCAGGGGATCTGGCCGCGTTGCTGACCAATCTGGAGGCGAACGATGTGTTGTTCGTCGACGAGATCCATCGGTTGTCGCCGGTGGTCGAGGAGGTGCTTTATCCCGCGATGGAGGATTTCCAGATCGACATCATGATCGGCGAGGGCCCGGCTGCCCGCTCGATCAAGCTCGATCTGCCGCCATTCACCCTCATTGGTGCGACGACTCGCGCCGGCATGTTGACGGCGCCACTGCGCGACCGTTTCGGCATCGTGCAGCGGCTGGAGTTCTACACGGTCGAGGAGCTGACCGCGATCGTGCGGCGCGCGGCGCGCATTCTCGGCATCGTGTGCGCGCCGGAAGGCGCGCAGGAAATCGCCCGTCGCTCGCGTGGTACCCCGCGCATTGCCAACCGACTGCTGCGCCGCGTGCGCGACTACGCCGAAGTGCGCGCCGACGGCGAGATCACGCTGCCGGTCGCCCAGGCCGCGCTGGACATGCTGAAGATCGATCCGCAGGGTTTCGACGAACTTGATCGACGCCTGCTCGGCCTGATCGTGGAGAATTTCGATGGCGGCCCGGTCGGCGTGGAATCCCTTGCGGCCGCGCTGAGCGAGGATCGCGGCACGCTCGAAGACGTGGTTGAGCCTTACCTCATTCAGCAGGGCTACCTGATACGCACCGCGCGTGGACGCATGATCAGCGCCAAGGGCTGGCGCTATCTCGGCCTGCCGCCCCCGCGTCAGGTGCCGCCCGCAGACCTGTTTGCGGACAAGGACGCAGACGACTAGCCAAGGCGTGGTGCGGTTGCTTGTTCTATGCTTTTGCCAGATGTCTCACACGCCGGATGCCTCCAGCTTGCGTCTGCGCGAGCTGCCCCTCGTTCCCGGACACCCATGATTTCGTCATCCATCCAGCAACAACCTCCGTTTCACTGGTCCGTTCGGGTCTATTGGGAAGACACCGACGCCGGTGGGGTGGTTTACCACGCGGGCTACCTGCGCTTCATGGAGCGCGCCCGCAGCGAGTGGATGCGCGCGCTCGGCGTGGACCAGATGGCCTTCAAACGGTCCACCGGCCTGGCCTTCATGGTGCGCGAGATGCAGATCGACTTCCTCAAGCCAGCCCTGCTGGATGATGAACTGGCGGTAACGGTTGAAGTCAAAGAACAGCGCGCTGCCAGTATCCTGTTTGCCCAGACGATTACGAACGCGGTCGGCAGCTGCCTGATCCGCGCCAGCGTGCGGGTGGCCTGCGTCGATCTTGAGCGCATGCGTCCGGCGCCGATTCCTTCCGACCTTATCCCGCAAGCTTCACCCTGACCCACCCAAGCCGAATCGGCGGAGAACCTGCAAGCAATGAACAGTGGACTGAACATTTTCACGCTGATCGCGGATTCGAGCCTGCCGGTGCAACTGGTGTTGTTGATCCTGCTGGTGTTTTCGTTCCTGTCCTGGGTGATCATCATCCGCAAGTACACGCAAACCAAGGCCGCCTTGCAAGACGCCGAGGCCTTCGAGGAACGTTTCTGGTCCGGTGGTGACCTGGCCCAGTTGTTCCGCGAGGTGAGCGGTCGCAGCGGCGAGAATGGCGGTATCGAGAACATCTTCGAATCCGGTTTTCGCGAGTTCGCGCGCCAGCGCCAACGCAAGACGCATGACCCCCGAGCCGCGATCGAAAGCTCGGAGCGTGCGATGCAGGTGGCCGGTACGCGTGAGGTCGGTTCGCTTGAACGCAATCTGGAGTTCCTCGCCAACGTCGGCTCGATCAGCCCCTACGTGGGTCTCTTCGGCACAGTGTGGGGCATCATGGGGGCGTTCCAGGGCTTGGGCGAGATGAAGGATGTGACCATCGCGGTGGTCGCGCCGCACATCTCCGAGGCGCTGATCGCCACCGCGATGGGTCTGTTCGCGGCGATCCCGGCGCAGTGGGCCTACAACCGTTATGCCACCAAGGTCGAACGCATTGCCTCGCGCTACGACGTCTTTCAGGAGGAGTTTTCCTCCGTGCTGCAGCGGCAGATCCAGACCGACGACGTAGCCTGAGCGGAGCAGCAGCCATGCGAACCTCCGGACGCGTAAAGCGCTACAAGCTCAAATCAGAAATCAACGTGGTGCCCTACATCGACGTGATGCTGGTGCTGCTGATCATCTTCATGGTCACCACGCCGATGCTCAACGCCAGCGTCGACGTGCAACTGCCCCAGGCCAATGCCAAGTCGCTGCAGCAGAAAAAGGACCCGGTACTGGTCTCGGTGCTGCAGGATGGCCAGATGTATCTCACCCTCAGCGGCGCCAAGAAGGAACTGGTCGACGCAGACACCCTCAAGCTCAAGGTCGGCGCGTTCGTGCGCGAGAATCCGCAGGTCAGCGTGCTTGTCGGTGGCGACGCGCGCGGGAGCTACGGTGGTGTATTCAAGGTGCTGGCCGACCTGCAGCAGGCCGGCGTGGCCAAGGTCGGACTGATGGGACAGCCTGGCGAGCCGGACGCTCAGGACAAGAGCACGTCCCATGGACGAAAGTAGGGCGACGCCGAAGGCGGTCGTACTTTCCGCCGTTCTGCACATAGGCATCGTGGCATTCCTGTTTCTTGCCATCCTGCCGTGTTCGAAGTACGAGTCCTTCGTGACCGCACTGGGCTTGCCGGCGTCGATGAATCCGATCACCTGCTCCGTGCCGTTGCGCCTGCAGGGTCCGATCATCGAGGCCACCCTGATCGGCCCCACCGGCAGCCCGCCGCCCAAGGCGGTCAAGGTCAAGCCGGTGCCCAACACCGTACCGCCGCCGCCTGCGGTGCCGCCGCCCACTCCGCCGCCACCGGACAAGCCGGCGGTAAGCCAGTTGCCGCCGCCGCCAAAACACCCCGATACGGTCGATCAGGAACGCGTGGTCGAGGACGCCGCGCTGAAAGCCGACGAGGCCAAGAAGGTGCAGGAAGAGAAGGAGCGTCAGCGCCAGTCGGAGTTGGATGCCGAGGCTGCCAGGAAGAAGGTCGAGGAAAAGAAGAAGATCGACGCACTGTTCGCCAAGATGGATGCGGCTTCGGCCCAGACCAGGCAGTTGGACAGCAAGGCGAAACAGGCCAGGCAGCAGATGGAGGACCTGAAGAACGCCCAGGACAATGCCCGCTCCGATGTGCCCAAGGCGAGCCAGTTGCAGACCGGCAACAACAGTCCGGACAGCGACCTGAGCAGCGAATACGCCGCGGCCATTCAGAATGCGGTCACACCGAACTGGCTGCGTCCGGATACCATGCCCAGTGTTCCGTGCGATGTCCACATCGTGCAGTCCCCCGGCGGTGACGTCCTGAGCGCCACTGTTGATCCAGGTTGCCCCTACGACGAGGCTGGCAGGCGCTCGATCGAAAACGCGGTTTTGCGAACGAAGACCTTGCCTTACAAAGGTTTTGAAAAAGTGTTTCAACGCAATCTTACTTTCACCTTCAGGCCGCAATGATCAAGCCCATGCGCAAATTCAACTCAAGCGTCGCCATCATCCTGCTGGGTCTGATGATGTTGTTGGTCGGCCCTGTCGCCGCACAGTCGCCGCTGACGGTGGACATCGTGGGTGGGGTCAAGACCGCCACGCCGATCGTGGTGGTGCCGTTTGCCCAGCAGGGCGGCACGCCATTGACTACCGACGTCGCCGACGTGATGCGCAACGATTTCAACCGGTCGGGCAAGTTCCGTGCGCTGGCCAAGAGCGATATCGTGGAAACGCCGTCGCAAGGGTCTGAGATCAAGTTCGCCACCTGGCGCCTGCTCAAGCAGGACTACATCGTCGTCGGGCGCATCAGTGATGCCGGTAACGGCACGCTCAATGTCGTTTACGAGTTATGGGACGTCAACAAGCAACAGGAGCTGCTGGGTGGCACCTTTACCACCCCTGCGGCAGATCTGCGCGGTGTGGCACACCGTGTCGCGGACAACGTCTACCAGAAGATCACCGGGGTGCGCGGGGCATTCTGGACGCGTATCGCGTACATCACCGCGGTCGGGCTGGGTGACAAGACCACCTATTCGCTGATCGTGGCCGATTCCGATGGCTACAACCCGCAGGTGGCGGTGCGCTCGCGTGAGTCGTTGCTTTCACCAGCGTGGTCCCCCGACGGTTCCAGCATCGCGTATGTCTCGTTCGAGGACGGCAATTCGTCGATCCGCATCCAGAACATCCTTACCGGTGCGCGCCAGCTCGTTTCCGCGCGCAGGGGCATCAACGGTGCGCCGGCCTGGTCGCCCGATGGCAAGAAGCTGGCGGTCTCGCTGTCCTATGTCGGCAATCCCGAGATTTTCGTGATCGACCTGGCCACCCATCAGGAAACCCGTGTCACCAACAACCTGGCCATCGACACGGAGCCGGTATGGGCCCCCGATGGCCAAAGCATCTACTTCACTTCCGATCGCTCGGGTCGACCACAGATTTACCAGGTTGCGGCAGCGGGCGGCACCCCGCAGCGAATCACCTTTCAGGGGCAGTACAACGCGAAAGCCTCGGTCGGCTTCGATGGCAAGCAGATCGCCATGGTGCAGGGCAGCGGGAACGTGTATCGTATTGCCATTCAGGATCAAAGCTTGGGCGGACAGCAGCGGTTTGTATCACCTGGCCCGCTGGATGATTCCGTCAGCTTCGCACCCAATGCCAGCATGCTGCTGTATTCGGCCACCGAAGGGACCCGCGGAGTCTTGTACTGCGTGTCCAACGATGGCCTGGTTCGACAGCGTCTCAAGCTCGCCGATGGGAATGTCCAGGAACCTGCCTGGGGGCCATATCGCGAGCACTGATTTTCGTGTTGCCGTGCAGCAATTCACACGGCGTCACCATGCCCAGGGAGTGGGCCCGAACGGCGCCCTCGGCGCGTTTCGGTTTCCGGCGAGGACGCGCTAAGCGCGCCTTCACCAGCCAGGTCGACCATGCAGCATCACGCATTGTCGATCTTTCAGGTGTGAAAATAACAGCCGGTAAACCGGCGAAAGCTGTCCCGTAACCCCAATAATCATCTGTTTGTCGGATCTCAACTGTTAAGGAACGTCACCATGAATAAGACTGTTCGCGTCGCCCTGGTTGCCCTGCTTTGCGTAGGCGCGGCCGCTTGCTCCAAGAAGCAGGAAGTCAAACCGCAACCGCAACCCGCGGAGCAGCCCACCCAGCCGCAGGCTCCCACATCCAACGGCAAGTACACTCCTGCCGATCTCGATACCGATGCCTGCCTGCGTCAGCGGGTTGTCTACTTCGATTTCGACAAGAGCGAAATCAAGCCCGAGTTCCAGCAGATCATGGCGTGCCACGCGAAGTACCTGCAGGATCGCCCCACCGCGCAGATGCGTCTGGAAGGCAACACCGACGAGCGCGGTACGCGTGAATACAACCTGGGCCTGGGTGAGCGCCGTGGCAACGCTGTCGCCAGCGCGCTGCAGGCCAATGGCGCTTCGGCCAGCCAGATGAACGTGATCAGCTACGGCAAGGAAAAGCCCGTGTGCCGTCAGCACAACGAGGATTGCTGGAGCAAGAATCGCCGCGTCGAGATCGTCTACACGGCGCAGTAATGATGAAGCAACTGGCTAACGGTCTTGTGGCCAGGTTCGGCATGGCGGGCGCAATCGCGTCCGCCATGCTGTTTGCGTCCCCGGTGTTTGCGCAGAACTCGCGATTGAGCCTGGCGGACCGGGTCGCCTCGCTGGAGCAACAGGCACAAAACAAGGACCAGGGTGGTGTCGCCCTGGTCAACCAGATGCAGGATTTGCAGGCGCAGGTACGCCAGCTGCAGGGACAGATCGAGGAGTTGCAGCATCATCTGCAGGAGCTCGAAGACAAGAACAAGGCCCAGTACGCGGATATCGACGCCCGCTTGGCGCGTCTTGAGGGCAGTGGTACGGGCAACACCGTTGCGCCGGGCAACAGTCCGCAGGCGGCGTCTGCAATTCCAGCAACTGCGGCAACCAGTGCCACTGGCCCCACCGGTTCGTCCGGCCAGCCTGCCGCCGCTGCAAGCAGCGCTGTGGCTGATCCGCAAGCGGCCCAGGCAGCGTATGACACGGCGTTCCAGTCGATTCGCGCGGGCAACTATGCCGCAGCGTCACGGGAGTTCCGCGCGTTCATCAAGCAGTACCCGAATCATGCGCTGGTATCCAACGCCTGGTACTGGCTGGGACAGTCCTATTTCGTCACCACCAATTACTCCGTAGCGCTGGACGCCTTCAAGCAGGTGGTCAGTCAATACCCGCAGAGCGATAAACTGCCAGATGCCTTGCTCAAGGTGGGTTATTGCCAGATTGAGCTGAAGCAGATCGCCGCCGCAGAGGCGACGCTGAAGCAGGTCATCGCCAAGTATCCCGGTTCAGACTCTGCCAGTCTGGCGCAGGAGCGCTTGCAACGTCTGCAACTCCAGTCCGGTCGCTGAGTTCCGTGATGAGTGGCGATGAGGCGCAGGTGGCGTCCAGCACGGCCGTCACGGATGTGGCCGGGCGCTTGCGCATCACCGAGATTTTTCATTCGATCCAGGGCGAAGCGGATGCCATCGGCTGGCGCACCGTCTTCATCCGCCTCACCGGTTGCCCGCTGCGTTGCGTCTGGTGCGATACCGAGTATTCGTTCCATGGCGGCAATTGGCATGCCATCGATGACATCCTGACCCAGGTTGCCACCTATGGTGCACGGCATGTCTGCGTCACTGGTGGCGAACCGCTGGCTCAGAAACGTTGCCTGACCCTGCTGCGCAGACTTTGCGACACCGGCTACGAGGTATCCCTGGAAACTTCCGGGGCGCTTGATGTGGCCTCGGTGGACCCTCGCGTCCGCAAGGTGATGGATCTGAAGGCGCCCGATTCGGGCGAAAGTCGGCGCAACTTGTGGTCGAACCTCGATCATCTGTCGGTGCATGACCAGATCAAGATCGTCATCGCCAGTCGCGCCGACTACGAATGGGCACGTGCACAGCTGGCCGAGCATGCTCTGGCCGATCGCTGCATGGTGTTATTTTCCCCCGTGCACGGCGCCGTGCGGCCCCGCGACCTGGCCGAATGGATCATCGCCGACAAGCTGCCGGTGCGTTTCCAGCTTCAGTTGCACAAGCTGCTGTGGAACGATGCCGCGGGAAGGTGATTTCAATCAGTGCGATCGTCCCTGATCGCAAGAATCAAGAAGCAGCCGGCCATGGCTGCACTCGTCAATACAGCCGGCGTCCTTGCTTGTTCCACAGGCGTTCGCAGCGGGTGGCCGGCACGATCGTCTGGATCAAGTCATGACAGAATGCAAGTTGCGCAAAGCCGTCGTGCTGGTCTCCGGCGGCATGGACTCGGCCGTCACCATCGCGCTGGCAAGAGAGCGGGGCTACCAGGTGCATGCGTTGAGCGTCGCCTACGGCCAGCGCCACAACTCCGAGCTGGCGGCATCGGGTCGGGTCGCCACGATGCTGGGCGCGATCGAACACAAGACCGTCGCCATCGACCTGCGCAGTATCGGCGGCTCGGCGCTTACGGCGGATATCGACGTGCCTCTGGATGCGTGCGACAGCATCGATATCCCGGTGACCTACGTGCCGGCACGCAACACCATCATGTTGTCGATTGCACTGGGTTGGGCCGAGGTACTTGGCTCCAGCGACATCTGGTGTGGCGTGAACGCCGTCGACTACTCTGGTTACCCGGATTGCCGCCCGGCCTTCATCGAGGCTTTCGAGTCCCTGGCCAATGTCGCGACCAAGGCGGGCGTTGAGGGCGCCGGCATTCGCGTCCACGCGCCGCTGATGCGCATGAGCAAGGCCGACATCGCCCGCGAGGGCCTGCGCCTTGGCGTGGATTTCTCTGTCACGGTCAGCTGCTATCAGGCAGACGCGCTGGGTCGGGCCTGTGGCCACTGCGATGCATGCCGCTTGCGCGCGCAGGGTTTTCGTGATGCGGGCATCGTTGATCCCACCCGCTATGTCTGAGTCGGGATTGCCTTGTGCCGCTCTGGCGCAGCCCGTAAAATCGTCGGCTTGACCTGGCTTCGCTGGGCGAAGTTCCGCAACATCTGGGTCGTTAGCTCAGTTGGTAGAGCAGTAGACTTTTAATCTATTGGTCCCGGGTTCGAATCCCGGACGACCCACCAGTTACCAGGGTGCCCCAGCGGCACCCTTTTTTTGTGCCGTTTCAGCGGCCCTCGCCGCCTGCAGCCAGGGCTGCCAGCAGCGCGCTGCGCAGTTGCTGCGGCGATACGGGCTTGTACAGCAGCGGAATCTTCGCGGCGATGACATCGTGCAGGCGGTCGGCCCTGGTTTCTCCGGTGACCACAAGGCGTGCGAAACGCACCTCGCCATCGCGTTCGTACAGGCGGTCGAGTTCGGCGAAAAAGTCGGGACCGTGCTGGCCGGAATGCAGGTACAGGTCGCAGATGACGATGTCAGCGGGGGCCGGCCAGTTCTCGATGACCTCCAGCGCCTGCTGGCGATCCTCGGCAACCGCCACCTCGCAACCCCAACTGCGCAGCAGGAAACGGATGCCCGAAAGAATGGCGGGATCGTTGTCGATTACCAGCACGCGCCGATCGGCCAGCCCGCAAGGCAGGTCCTCCTCCGCCGCAATCGGCAACGTACCGGTATCGGCGAGGGGCAGCTCGAAATGGAACACGCTGCCCCGTCCGGGACGCGACATTGCCTGGACGGTGGTGTCGAGTAGTTGTGCCAGCCGCTGCACGGTGGCCAGGCCCAGACCCAGCCCGGAGCGCGGACCGTCACCCAGTCCCGCCCCGGCATGATCGTCGATGCGGTAGAACTCGTCGAACACATAAGGCAGGTGTTCCGGCGCTATGCCGCTGCCGGTATCCCATACCTCGACCCGTAGCCGGCCCGGGCCGCTGCGGCGTGCGCCGATCAGTGCGCCGCCCTGGTAGGTGAAGCGCAGGGCATTGCTGACGAGATTGTTGAGCATGCGCGTCAGCATGGTCCGGTCACTGCGTACCCAGTATCGGGTCGAGGGCGTTTTCAGCTCCAGCTCGCGCTGTTCGGCCACCATGCTGAACGTGCGACTGACTTCGGCAAAGACCTGGTCCAGCGGAAACTCGCTCATTTCGACCTGGATCGCGCCGGTCTCCAGACGCGACAGGTCGAGTAGTTCACTGAACAGATGATCCAGCGATTGCACACATTCCTGGATGTGGGCAATGCGGTCCAGACGTTGCGGATCGAACTCGTCCACCGCCAAAGCCGCAGAGAAAAGGGTCAGCGCGTACAGCGGTTGGCGCAGGTCATGCGAGGCAGCGGCGAGGAAGCGCGAACGGGTTTCGCTGGCGGCTTCCAGCGCGGCGTTCTTCAGCTTGAGTTCCTGCGTTGCCTCCTCGATCTGACGCTGCATGCCGCGCCGGCTCTTGAACAGCGCGGCGGCGGCGTGATTGAAACCGCCCTGCAATTCGCCGATTTCGGTGCGGTCCGTGATCGTCACGGTGACCGGCTCATCGTCGCGGTCGAGCTGCTGTACCGCGCGGGCCAGATGGCGCAGCGGCGCGCTTATCCAGCGCGCCGCCTGCCAGCCGATCACGCCAGCCACCAGCAGACTCAACAGCAAGACGAGCAGCGCATGGTGCAGGGTGGCGCGCTGCGCCGAGAGAGCTTCGTGCAAGCTCACGTCGACCAGCACGGAACCCAGCACCTGGCGCATCCCTTCCTGGGTGTCGACAACCTCATGGACCACGCTCATGACATCCTGCTGCTGGTCTTCGACCGCGCGATGGTCGGCGAGGATCTGCCCTTCGCTCGTGCGGATCTGTACCCGCGTCACGTGAGGCAGCTCGCCGATGGAATCGGCAATGCGCAGCAGTTCGCGCAAACGCATCGTCCGCAAGGGCTGCACGCAGATCGACGCGGTCTGCGTGGCAATGGCATTGGCATTGGTCTGCGCCATTCGGCGCAAGGTCACCATCTGGCGTTGGGTCAGCAACGTCACCAGCAGCGCGGCTGTGATCAAGGTGGGTACCAAGGCGACAAACGCCATGCGCTGCAGCAGCGATGTGCGCTGCCACAGCGTTACGAACCACGAGTTTCCCATCTGATCCATGCTTCCACGTACTCCCGTCGGATCGCTCGTCGCCGCTGTGCGAGGCCTGAGCGCGGCACAACACTAACGCGAAATGGTCCGGGTGACAGCTGCGCGCGAGCGACGACTGGCTTCAATCCGCGATGCGGCGGTCGCGCCGGCGCGAGGCCACGCGCTTTATCAACCACGCCAGCAAAACCAGCACCGCAATCGCACCCAGCGGCAGCAGCACCTCGCGGTGCAGCAGAAGGCTGATACCGAAGCTGTCGCTCTGGCTCATCGCCTCCCCCAGCCCGGCGCCAATCGAGGTTTCGAAAAGCAGCGACACCGTGCCGCCCAGCCAGCTCGCACCGAGGAACAGCCACAGCGGGCAACGCAGCCAGGCCAGTGCCACGGTTATTGCGCCGAACGGCAGTACCGGCACGAAACGCAGAAACAGGGTGTAACTGACCGGATGTCGCTCGAACCCCCGGTGCAGTTTTGCCACCACGGCCGGAGGTTGCCGGGTGCCCGAGCCGAACGCGTAACGGCTGGCCAGATAGAGGATCAGCGAACCAAGTGTGAGCCCGATTGAGGAGGTCAGCGTGGCATCGACCACGCCGAAGGCGAAGCCGCCGGCGAGAATGATCACGATGGTGCCGGGGATGCCTGTGGCGACGCCCAGCGTCAGCAAGCCGACGTAGGCCATCCGGCTCAGCCAGGGGTGGAGAGCGATCTGGTCATGCAGCTCGATCTGATGGGCTACCAGCTGGCGTGGCGTCAACGCATGCAGCGAGCCGGAAGCGAACAGTGCAATGCCGGCCAGCACGAGCAGGGTCAGCGGCAGCACGGCGCGCCAGCGCTTCAATACGACGGGCCACTGGCGCCATAAGCGGCGAGTACGTCGCGCGCCTGCTCGCGCAGGATATCGCGGCGTACCGCGATGTCGCGGCGGGCCAGTTCACCCACCCAGTCGGCGGGCAATGGGCCCTCGTCGAAGTCGGTCAACTCCTCCACGTCCCCGGACCGTGCGCCAACAAGCAATTCGTCAATGCCCGCCCAGACGCTGGCGCCGTAGCATTGGCAACACGGCTGTGCACTGGTAGCAAGCACATAGTGGCCGCCATCCTCGTTCAGGCGGTGCCGGCCGAGGCGTTGCTGGGCGATCATCATCGCCATGGTTTCTGCGTGGGCGACCGAGCAGCTTTGTGGCACCACCCGGTTCACCCCGACGGCTACCAGACGCCCGCTGTGGCTGTTGAACACCGCAGCACCGAATGGGCCGCCACCACCGCGCTCCACATTCTGCCGCGACAGTTCGATCGCCAGGCCCACACGTTCCTCGTCGCTCTGGTAGCGCTTGTTGGTGTCCGCCACATCGCCGATCCACGGCGGCAGGGTCAGATGAATTTGCAGCGGCAACATGCTTGTCTCCGTTTACTGGCCAATGGCGCGGGCCCACACGTCACGCAAGGTGACCGTGCGGTTGAAGACCGGCGCGTCGGCACGATGATCGACCCGGTCGGCCACGAAATAGCCCAGACGCTCGAACTGGAAGCGCTGCTCCGGGCCCACCCTGGCAGCGGCCGGTTCCAGCCAGCCCTGCACCACGCGCTTGGCGTCGGGGTTGATGTGCTCCAGCCAGCTTTTGCCGTCTTCCTCGTGGTCGGGCGTAGGTACGCTGAACTGGCGGTCGTAGAGGCGCACCTCGGTGGCTACGGCGTGCCTTGCGCTGACCCAGTGGATGGTGCTTTTCACCTTGCGATCCGCGCCAGGCATTCCGTGGCGGGATTCCGGATCGAGCGTGCCGTGCAGCTCGGTCACCCGGCCATCGGCGTCCTTGATGATGTCAGTGCACTTCACGATGCCGACGCCGCGCAGGCGCACCTCGCCCTCAGGCTTGAGCCGATGGAAGCCTTTCGGCGGCACCTCGGCGAAGTCGTCGCGCTCGATCCATACCTCGCGCGAAAACGGCACCTCGCGCGTGCCGAAGCTCTCGTCCTTGGGATGGTTCGCAACCGTCAGGGTTTCCTCATGGTCCCCGGGCAGGTTGCTCAGTACCAGCTTGAGCGGGTCGAGTACGGCCATCCGGCGCGCGACGCTGGCGTCCAGGTCCTCGCGGATGCAGCCTTCCAGCACGGCGTAATCGATCACGCTGTTCTGCTTGCTCACACCCACGCGCTCCACCAGCAGGCGCAGGCCGGCCGGTGTGAAGCCGCGCCGGCGCAGTCCACGCAGGGTATTCATGCGCGGGTCGTCCCAGCCATCGACGTAGGCCTCACTCACCAGCTGCGCCAGCTTGCGCTTGCTGGTGATGCAGTAGCTGAGGTTGAGCCGCGAGAACTCGATCTGGCGCGGCTTGGCCGGCTTCGCCTCCAGCCCGGCGTCGACCACGGACCGCCACAACTGCGGATGCGCCGGCAGGTCGACGTTGTCCACGCACCAGTCGTACAGCGGGCGGTGGTCCTCGAACTCCAGCGTGCACAAGGAATGGGTGATGCCTTCCATCGCGTCCGACAGCGCGTGCGCGAAGTCGTACATCGGGTAGATCGGCCAGCTGTCGCCGGTGTTCTGATGGGCGATCTTGCGGATGCGGTAGAGCGCCGGGTCGCGCATGTTCATGTTGCCCGCGGCCATGTCGATCTTCGCGCGCAGGGTCTTGCTGCCGTCGGGGAATTCGCCCGCGCGCATGCGCTTGAACAAGTCGAGGTTCTGCCCGATCGGGCGTTCTCGATATGGCGACTTGCGCCCCGCCTCGGTAAGCGTGCCGCGGTAGGCGCGCACTTCATCGGCGTCGAGGTCGTCGACGTAGGCCTTGCCGTCCTCGATCAACTTGAGCGCAGCACGGTAGAACACCTCGAAATAATCCGACGCGTGGCGCAGGTCGTGCCATTCGAAGCCGAGCCAGTGCACATCCTCCTTGATGCCGTGGACGAATTCAGGGTTTTCCTTGCCCGGATTGGTGTCATCCAGGCGCAGGTTGCACCAGCCGTTGAACTCCTTCGCGATCCCGAAGCTGAGGCAGATCGCCTTCGCATGGCCAATGTGCAGGTAACCGTTCGGCTCCGGCGGAAACCGGGTGTGGATCGCCGTATGCCTGCCCGAAGCCAGGTCGTCGCGCACGATCTGCCGGATGAAATCCTGAGGTACCGTCGCCGCCGCCGGCGTGGTGGACTCAAGGACGGGCTTTTCGTTCGACATCGGGCGACGCTCGCGAGCGGTGGCGGAAACGGCCAAGTTTACCCCGTCACCCGTGCTGGACGCTGGCTGCGTGGTTTGCCGCAGTCTTGCCCCGCGGCGCGGCGCGGGTTAGCTTGCTTGCCATGCACATCGTCTACCGCGCGGAAAACCTGTTCGATGCCCATCTGGTCAAGGATGCGCTGGAGGCCGGTGACATCCCGGCTTATATCGCCGGCGAGTACCTCACCGGTGGCGTGGGCCAGTTGCCGGCCATGGACTACATCGCGGTGATGGTGCCTGAATCCAGCCTGGGGCGGGCCAGGGAGATTGTCGGCGAGGTCGAGGCGACGATGAGCGAGGCGCGCGAGGTAGTCCGGGAAATGGGTGATCTGCCGGACGATCCCATGGCGGCTCCCTGCTGAGCGCGTGGCAGTCGGTCGACAAGTGCCTTCCATGCATCCAGCCCGCATCCGCCTGATTGCCCCTTCCGGCCATGTCCACGACCCTGTCGCGATGGCGCGCGGCGTGGCGCGCCTGCGCGAGGCTGGATGCACGGTGGATGGCTTGGAGGTGCTTGACCGGGCCGAGTTCCGCTTCGCCGGCACGGATGTCGAGCGCGCCGCAGATATCAACACGCTCGCGACCATGGACACGTTGCCGGATATCGCCTTGACGACGCGTGGCGGGTATGGCGCGTCGCGTTTGTTGCCGCATCTGAATTACGCGGCGTTGCGCGAGCGCCTGCATGAGTCGCCGGTAGCACTGGTTGGCCACAGCGATTTCACCGCGCTGCAACTGGCGTTGCATGCCAAAAGCGGTTTGTGCACCTTCTGCGGCCCGCTGTTGGCCGACCTGGGAGCCGAACAGCGCAATGCGTCCAGTTGGAATCAGTTCTGGTCCACGCTGACGTCTCCTTCGACCGGCGTGACCTGGCATAGCGGCGCCGAAGCCGGCCTCGACGTGAATGGCCCGCTATGGGGCGGCAACCTCGCGGTGCTGTGCAGCCTGCTTGGCACGCCCTGGTTCCCCGCGATTGATGACGGCATCCTGTTCGTCGAGGATATCGGCGAAGTACCGTACCGGGTCGAGCGCATGCTCTATCAGTTGCACCTGTCCGGGGTGCTGGGCCGTCAGCAGGCACTGCTGCTGGGCAGCTTCAGCCAGTGCGAGCCGGGCCACCGCGACAATGGCTATGACCTGGCCGCCGCATTTGCCCAGATTCGTGCCGTGGCCGGCGTCCCCGTGATCGATGGGTTGCCGCATGGACACGCGGACCGGCAGCTCACCTTGCCCTTTGGTGCGCAAGCGCGGCTGCGCGTCGAAGGACACGCGGCTCGTCTTGACGTCAGCGACTATCCGCATCTGGACAGCATCGTTCCGGCCAGCGACGTCGAAAACCCGTAAAATGACCGGTTCCGCACGGGCTTGCAGCAAGGAAAACGAACCATGAAGACCATCGAAGGCGATTTCGCCACGCCCAAGGGCCGTTTCGCCATTGTCGCCGGCCGCTTCAACGGCTTTGTCGTGGAACCGCTGGTAGCTGGCGCGCGCGACGTGCTGCTGCGCCATGGCGTGAAGGATGACGCGATCGACCTGGTCCGCGTTCCCGGGGCCTGGGAAATCGCGCTGGTCGCGAACAAGCTGGCGCAATCCGGCAAGTACGTGGCGGTGATCGCGCTCGGCGCGGTGATCCGCGGCGCCACCCCACACTTTGATTTCGTCGCCGGCGAATGTGCCAAGGGTCTGGCCCAGACGGCCCACGCTTCCGGCGTGCCGGTGGCGTTCGGCGTGCTGACCACCGACAGCATCGAGCAGGCGATCGAGCGCTCTGGCACCAAGGCCGGCAACAAGGGTGCCGACGCCGCGCTGGCCGCACTGGAAATGGCCAATCTCTACAGGAAGCTCTGATGGCGCTGCCGGCCCATGGTCTCGATCTGCAGGCGCGCTCGCGTGCCCGCCGCCGCGCGCTGCAGGCCCTGTATGCGTGGCAGCTCAGCGGCAGCCACATGAATGCAGTGATCGAGCAGTTCCGTCACGAGCAGGACATGGAAGTGGCCGACCTCGAATATTTCGAGGATCTGCTGCATGGCGTGGAAAAGCATGTCGATGAGCTCGACACCTGCCTGCGCCCGCACCTGGATCGCGAGGTCGCGCAGGTCGACCCGATCGAGCGCGCCGTGTTGCGGCTGGCCGCCTACGAATTGAGGTACCGACCCGACGTACCCTATCGGGTGGTGCTGAATGAGGCGATCGAGGTCACCAAGCGCTTTGGCGCCGATCACGGCCACAGTTATGTCAACGGCGTGCTGGACAAACTTGCCGCCGAGCTGCGTGCTGTCGAGAAGCGCGGCTGATGCAGCCATCCGGAACGGTGTCCGGACCGAGCGATCCGGTACCCCTGATCGAGACATCGCGCCTGCGCCTGCGCGGGCACCGCGCCGACGACCATGCCGCGTTGCGGGCGATCTGGTCGGACCCGACCGTGGTCCGCTACATCGGTGGCCACCCATCCACTCCGCAGGAGGCGTGGTTGCGATTGCTGCGCTATCCGGGGCTGTGGTGCGTGCTGGGGTACGGTTACTGGGCGATCGAGGAGAAATCCAGCGGTCGGTGCATCGGCGATATCGGTTACGCGGATTTCAAGCGCGACATCACACCGTCGCTGGATGGCATGCCCGAGCTTGGCTGGGTGCTGGCCACGGCGAGTCACGGCAAGGGCTATGCCAGCGAAGCACTGGCGGCGGTGATGGCGTGGGGGCGCGCGCACCTGGCCGAGCACACGGCAGTGTGCATCATCGATCCGGAGAATGCCGCCTCCATTCGCGTCGCGACCAAGGCCGGTTTCACCCTGCACGAACGAACCACGTACATGGGCGATACCGTGTTGCTCTTTACCTGCTGACCGCCAGTTCCACTTTCGCCCCCGACGCGAGCGACGCCCATGGAATTCGACCTGATCGAGCTGATCCGGCAGCGCACCGCGCAACCGCGCGACGATGTGCGCCTGGGCATTGGCGACGATGCCGCCGTGCTGGCGGTGCCGGCTGGACAGGAACTGGTGGTGGCGATCGACACCCTGGTCGAAGGCGTGCATTTCCCGCGCGGCACGGACGCGACCGACATCGGCTGGAAGACGCTGGCAGTGAACCTGTCCGATCTTGCCGCCATGGGCGCCAGCCCGGCCTGGGCCTTGCTGAGCCTGACCCTGCCATCCGCTGATCGCGCCTTCGTCGAGCGGTTCGCCCAGGGCTTTGCCCAGCTGGCACAACCGCATCGGCTGGCCCTGGTCGGTGGCGACACCACGCGCGGACCGTTGACCGTCAGCATCGCGGTGCACGGCTTTGTACCGCCCGGCAAGGCGCTGACCCGACAGGGCGCGCGCGTCGGCGATGCGGTGCTGGTCACCGGCACGCTCGGCGATGCCGCCGCCGGCCTGCATGCTCTGCAGCAACCCGCGCGGCACGACGATGGCAGCAGCCTGCGCGAATTCCTGGTCGGTCGACTCAATCGTCCCACCGCGCGCCTGGCTGCCGGCATCGCGCTGCGTGACCAGGCGCATGCCTGCGTTGACATATCCGATGGCCTGCTCGCTGATCTCGGCCACATCTGCAGCGCCAGTGGCGTCGGCGCCGAAATCGAAGCCGCACTGTTGCCGCGCTCTTCGGCGCTGCTCGGTCTGTACGACCAAAGCGCGGCGCTGCAGTTTGCCCTCAGCGGTGGCGACGATTACGAGCTGTGCTTCTGCGTACCGGCCAGCCGCCTTGCCCAGGTGCAGGCCGACCTGTCCCGCGTCGGTGGCGGCGCCACCCGGATTGGACGCATCGTGGCAGGCGAAGGTGTGCGTGTACGTGGGCATGACGGTGCCTGGCTGGAATTGGCCACATCGGGCTGGGAACATTTCGCATGAGCGCGAAGAAACACTTGAGCGCCGACCAACGCCGCGCGCTGCTCAGTACCCCGGCGGGCTGGCTGGCGTGCGGCTTTGGTTCCGGTCTGGCGCCGGTGGCGCAAGGCACCTTCGGTTCGCTGGCCGCGCTGTTGCCGTGGTTGCTGTTGCGCGAGTTGCCGTTGTGGCTTTATCTGATCGTGCTGCTGGTCGGGTTTGGCATCGGTGTGTGGGCGTGCGGCGTGGCCGGCCGTGCACTCGGTGTCGACGACCACCGCAGCCTGGTCTGGGACGAATTCATCGGCCAGTGGGTCGCGTTGATCCCGCTGCTGCTTCGAGCCTTGCTCCCCGCCGCCGAATTCAGGTGGTGGATGCTCGCGCCCGCCTTCGTATTGTTCCGCCTGTTCGACGTGTGGAAGCCAGGGCCCATCCGCTGGTTTGATCGCCGGGTGAAGGGCGGTATGGGGGTGATGATCGACGACGTGGTGGCGGGAATCTTTGCGGCGGTCGTGTTGGCCCTCGGGCTTTATTTTCTGCGCTGAATGCTAGGCGCCCAGGTGTAATGCCAGGAGCTGGCCTGCGGCATTTATCGACCACACGTCAGTGCCGGTCGGGCAGCCAGCAAGTGCGCAGCCGACAAACGTCGGCCGCGGCAAGCAGCTGCGGATCACGACCGCGCTGTGCAACTTGAGCGTTCCGGTGGATACATCGAGATGTAACGTATAGGTTTCATTATGAGGCCTATCGGTTATATTCTCAGGCAATGCGCTCCGGCGGAGCTTTTTGGGGAAATGCCAACCATGAAAAACGAAACGGAAGGTCAGACAGACCGGTTGATCAAGACCGAACGACGCGGGATCTGGCTGGCGCTGATGGTTGTGCTTGCGCTGACCGCCGCGCTCGTCTTTGCCGGCGAGACACGGCGATTGTTACTGACGGAAGTTGTTCCCCTCTGCATCGTGTTCGGCGCGATCTGGATCAACCGGGGCACGGGCGGGGTGGCGGCAAAAACGAGTACAGAACACCGCGAGCTGGTAACGCATGACGAATTGAGGCTGGCGACTATCAGCCGTGCATACAAATGGGCATTCTTTCTGATACTTGGGGAACTGACCGCGTACTGCCTCCTGGGTGCCACCGCAGGAATCGATTTACCTGGACAGATGGTGGCCGTGCTCGCAATGGCATCCGGCGCCATTGGTTTTCTTGCCTGTTCTCTTCTGTTCGATCGTGCTTGACCAATGGGCCGGGAGCAGTTGGCCAATCACCTCAAAGTGCGGCGCGCCGAGAAAAATCTGACGCAAGCGGATCTCGCGGAATTGAGTGACACCACACGCAAGTCGGTCAATGCGATTGAAATGGAGCGGATGGTTCCATCGACGTTGCTGGCGCTCAAGTTGGCGCGCGCGCTGGATACTTCGGTTGAGCAGATCTTTTATCTTGCCGCGCGCTAGGTGAGGGTGGACTGCTGTCGGTCCAGTGGACGCCATCAGTCAGCGTGCACGTCGACAAGTTGAAAAGTACCAGTGACAGAGTTTGTCAGGGCGTCGCGCTTCGCTCGTGGGCATGAATGAAGCCCAGCACATCGCGCAGCACGGGCGCCTGATGCCGCATGGGTCGCGACAACGCGAGCACCAGCGCCATGTGTCCCACGCCGGGATACAGCTTCAATTCGGCGTCGTCGTGCGCGGCCTGCGCTTTGTGCGCAAGCGACACGCTGGCCGCTACACCAACTTCGTGATCCGCCGCGCCCTGCAGCAGCAACATGGGCGGGTCGTTGGCGCGCACGAAGGTCATGGGATCGGCGCGTCGCTGTTGAGCGGGTTGCCTGCCGAAGAGGTGGCGCATGGCGGTTTCGCTCTTCCCGATGGGCACGAAATCGTAGACGCCAGCGAGGCCGATAAAGCCGGCCAGGTCGTGCAGCGACAGGCCGTCGGCAGCGAGCCATGATGGATCGGTGGTGAGCAGGCCGGCAATCTCACCACCGGAAGAGTGGCCCATCACGAACAGGTTTCGCGGGTCACCGCCGAGCGCGGTGGCGTGTTGATACGCCCAGGCAACCGCGCTTGCCGCATCCTGCATGAACCCGTCCAGGCCCACCCCTGGATACTTGCGATAGTCCGGGATCACGGTGACGACGCCATGCGCGGCCAGCGTGGTGCCGACGAACCGGTACCACTGGCGCTTCCCATGCGTCCAGTCGCCACCGTAGAAGAACACCACGACCGGAGCGCGTCGGGCGTCCAGGTGCAGGGGACGATAGACGTCAAGACTCAGATGCTGCGCAGGCGCAAACGGAAGATTTCGGTCGACTTCGATGCCCTGATGCTGGTCGGTACGGTTGAGGGCGCCGAACAGCAGGGTCTTGCAGCCAGCCATCAACAGCATCGCGCCGACGACAAGCACGCCCGCGAGGCAGCGGTGG
>JBDTEG010000136.1:0-7465 GCA_039922695.1 Rhodanobacter sp.
GCCATGGGTTGTCGATATTTGCATGCGTGCTGGCACTCGGACTGGCACCATCGGCGCGGGGCGCCAGTGCGCCACTGCGGGTGATGACGTTCAACGTACGGGTGCCGGTGGACACCGGCATGAACGCGTGGGAGAACCGGCGCGATCTGATGGTGCAGGTGATCAAGACCGCGCATCCGGACGTGCTCGGTACGCAGGAGCTTACCGAGGAGCAAGGTGAGTATCTGGCTGCACACCTTCCCGGATATGCCTGGTTCGGACAAGGGCGGGAAGGCGGTACCAAGGGCGAACACATGGGCGTGTTCTATCGCACCGACCGCTTGAAGGTTCTGCATTCGGGCGATTTCTGGCTCTCCGATACGCCGGACATACCCGGCAGCAAGACGTGGGGCCAACCGTATCCGCGCATGGTGACCTTGGCGCAGTTCCAGCGACGTGATGGAGGCGGGACGTTTGACTATTTCAACACCCACTTTCCGTACCTGCCGCAGGATGTCCAGGCCCGCATGCTGAGCGCGCAGGAGATCATGCGCCGGATCGCGGCGTTACCGTCGGCAGATCGAGTGGTGCTCGCCGGGGATTTCAATTGCAGTCCGGACACACCGGTTCACGCGAACCTGGCCACCGTGCTGCATGATGCGTGGATCACGGCAGCCTCGCGCTCCGGTCCGGCGAAGACGTTCCACAACTTCACCGGGATTCCGGACCAGCGCATCGACTGGATACTCACGCGTGGCTTCACGGCGAGGGACGCTCGGACCGTCACCACACACGAAGGCGCGCGTTACCCGTCCGACCACTTCCCGGTCGTGGCTGATCTCGTCGGGAAATAGATTTGTCTTCAACCTGACGGATGGTGTGGTCGCCCGACGGTGGGTCCGAGGACGGTGACTACCTGCATCACGCAGGGCGGGCACGGCCCGTCGCTCGTGCACCCATGCTGGCGAGCGGTGCGCGCCCTGCGGAATCGGCTGCATTTCGGGCATTCGCCCACGGATCGTCAGCCGACTGGGGTTTGCTGCTTCCACCAGCACCGCTCGTCTATCCGAAAGGCGGCGCGGATGTTGAGGTCGTCTTCGAGGCCGCACCCCGAACTCGCCAGGTAGATGGATGCCCGGTTCGTCGCTGAAGCTCATGTTCGGCTCGCTTCGGCGGGTATTGCCTTGCACCGGGCAATACCACTCGTGCATGTCCCTGCCGATGGGAGGGCGTCGAAAGAGCGCGTTGTGCGGCGACGAGTGCCTCAGGCAGCCCTGGCCGGCGCGCTCTCGTGCCCCGGCGGACGCACGTCAGGCAGGAACACCGCGACCAGTCCAAGCAGCGGCAGGAACGCGCAAACCTGGTAGACGAACACGATGCCGAAGTGATCCGCGACCACGCCGAGCACGGCAGCACCGATGCCTCCGAGGCCGAAAGAGAGACCGTAGAACATGCCCGAGACCATGCCGACGCGATGCGGCATCATGTCCTGGGCGTACACGATGATCGCCGGGAACGCCGACGCCAGCACGAGACCAATCACGATGCTCAGTCCTACCGTCCACGCCAGGCCGACGTAAGGCAACACCAGGGTGAACGGTGCGATGCCAAGGATGGAGAACCAGATCACCTGCTTCCGGCCTATTCGATCGCCGATCGGGCCGCCGATCAGGGTTCCGGCGGCGACCGCCATCAGGAACACGGCGAGCAGATGGGTTGCGGCTGTCATCGACAAGCCGAAATGGTGGATCAGGTAGAACTCGTAGTAGCTGCTGATGCTCGCCAGATAGAAGAACTTCGAGAACATGAGCACCATCAGCACGCTGAGCGTGCGGCGCACGATGGCGGCGGGAAACATCGGCTGGTCCGACGGCAGGCGTTTCCTCACGCGTTCGTCGATGTGGTGACGGTACCAGCGGCTGACCTGCAACAGCACCAGGATGCCGAGCAGGGCCGCCAGGCCAAACCAGCCCACGTGCGAGCGCCCGTACGTCAAGACGACTCCGGCGGCGAGCAGCGGTCCCAGCGCCTGGCCCAGGTTGCCGCCGATCTGGAACACCGATTGGGCCAGGCCGTATCTCCCGCCCGACGCCATGCGTGCGACCCGCGACGATTCGGGGTGGAACACCGAGGAGCCACAGCCGATCAGCCCCACCGACAGCAACAGGATCGGATAGGTGGGCGCGACTGACAGCAACAGCAAACCTGCCAACGTGAAGCACATGCCGATCGGCAGTGAGTACGGTAGCGGATGCTTGTCGGTGACCAGTCCGACCACCGGCTGCAATAGCGAGGCAGTCAACTGGAAGGTCAGCGTGATCGCGCCGATCTGGAAAAAGCTCAGTTCGAACTCACCCTTGAGCAGCGGGTAGATCGCCAGGATCACCGACTGCATCATGTCGTTCAAGACATGCACGAAGCTGACCGCGCCCAGCACGCCGTAGCGCGTGGTGGAGGTTGCCGTGGCAGGTGCTGTGGAGATGATGGGCGGTGCGGCGCCGCCTTCGGCGTCGGCGACCAGGGATTGCGCGGAGGTTGCGATGTCGTTCATGCGGGGCGTGGGGTCACTGCGGCGTGGTGCTGTGTCGATTCACAGCGCTGTGCAGGATACGCTGCGGGGTCATGCCAGTCCAAGAAAAAGTACACGGGGCTTGCCGCCCCTGCCGTCCTTTTGCATGGATGCAGGAGAGTCGCCGGACCGTGGACGCCCGGCAATGACCGCGCAGCACGGCGGGCACCGGCCGCCAGTTGCTGTCGCAGGATTTCAATCGAGACGTGATCAGGAAACAATAGTACGCGGGCGATTCGGTGAGCACCTATTTTTTCGTGTTTTTCTGCTTTTGCTTCTTCGCCTTCTCCAGATACTCCCTGGCGCCAGCCTGGCGCTGTCTGGCATGGTCGCGCAAAGCCACGTCTTCCTGTTCGTGTTTGCTGTTGTCGGCGCCTCGCTTTTCCATATCCTGGTCGTTGGTTTTCATTCCGCTCTCCTCTGGGGTGGAAGTGCGCAGCGTGCGACGCACGGGGTGAAGACCGCATCATCGTTGCGTTCACGGGGTGGGCATCCGGACAGACGAGTCGAGGGTCGACCGTGACGGGTAGAACGCGGACCGCCAGTCGTCGCGAGTATCCCCCCTGACGTCGGGAACGGTGGCAGCGGGCAGTGCAGGGCCCACGGAGGCAGCACGCAGCGGACGTGCGCTCAGGCGGTTTCAAACAACGCCATGAAGCCGAAGTCCATGTGGCTCTGCATATGGCAATGGAACAGCGTCAGACCGGGTTGATCGGCGATGAAATCGACTTCGGTGGTCTGGAACGGTGGCACCAGCACCACGTCCTTCATCACGCCGCCGGTTGCGTGGCCCATGATGCTGGTGATTTCGAAGCTGTGACGATGCAGGTGCAGCGGGTGGATGTCGTCGCTCGCATTGCGCAAGCGCAACCGATAGCGCTTTCCGAGTTGGAGCTTGCGCGTGACCGGCATGGTCTTCCAGTCGTACGCGATGCCGTTGATGGACCACAGGTTGAAGCCGTTTGCAGCGCTTTGGCGCGACGTGATCAGGAAATCGATGACCTGTTCCGGCGGAGTCGTCTTGCGCTGCGAGTCAGCAAACAGCCGGTAATCCCATTTGAAACCGGTGGGCGGCGCGTGCCATTGCGGCTTGCCGCTGGCGCCCGCGTACTCGACCACGATGCCCATGCCCTGGTTGCGATCGGCGTCGGCCGTATCACCGAGGATCCAGATGCCCGGACGCTGCATCTCCACGATGGCGGAGACGCGCTCGGCGGTGCCGAGCCACAAGACAGGTACGATCGCCGGATGCGGCACCGGTTGCCGTCCAGGGCGACGACTTTGAACGTGTGTCCGGGCAGGGCGAGACTGCGGTTTTCAGTGGCGCTGGCGTTGACCACATGCAGCAGCACGCGTTCGCCGTGCCTTACCTTGACCGGTTCGCCATGCCGCAGCATCTTGCCCTTGATGGCGAATGACTCGTAAGCGAGTTCGTAGCCTGGCGGTACCGAACCGGCGGCGGGGTCCGCGTTCGCCGCCACGCCGACCAACGCCACATCCATGCCGCCTGGGGCCATGAACGGCGAGTCGTCGTCCACGTGATTGAGATAAGGCTGGAACTCCTTGAGAGTCAGGAACACTTCGCGGTCATAAGCGCCAGGATTCTGCGTCGGTTCGATATACACCGGACCGGCCTGGCCGGAGTACAGGCCTCGCGTGAGATCCGCTCCCGCGCGCACGTGCGTGTGGTAGTAGCGCAAGCCGGTCGGACCCGGCGTGAAGACTTCGCGGCGGTGACCGTGTGCCGGTATCGGTGGCGTGCGCTCCTCGAATGCGCCATCCACGCTGTCGGGCAGGTATTGTCCGTGCCAGTGCACCTGCTCGGGGATGTCCGTGTCATTGAAGATGTCGACGACGGCACGCTGGCCTTGCTTGAAGCGCAGCAGCGGACCTGGAAAGTCCCCGTTGTAGAGCGTGGTCGAAACGAAGCGCCGGGGGCCGAGCTCCAATACGCCGGTAGCGATGTGCAGGCTGTAGTCGGCAGCCGCAGCCGCGCCGGTGCTGGCGGAGACCGCGGACGCAGGGGTGGACAGGCCGGCGTTGAAGGCATCGGCGCCAAGCGGGATGCTGGCTGCCAGCGCCGACAGGCTGGCGGTTTTCAAAAAATCACGGCGGTCCACGGAAACTCCCAGGGAGCGTGAAAACAGGCGACATCGTACACCGGGCTGCGGCAGCAGCCTGGTCAGTTGTGGCCACCGTCTGGGCCCGCCTCGATGGAGTTGGCCGGGATGGTGTCACGCGCCGTGCGATGGCGCCCTTGTCCACGGGAGGAGCTGATGTTTCGGTCGTTCGCCAGGTCGCCTCAGGCCGGGGCGTCGAGTCCGACCGGCTTTTGCACCGAGACCAGCGTCGTGGCCATCCACGGTCCACCCCACCACATGCGCCAGCCCAGCGCACGCCGTTCGGGATGGGCGCCGAGTGCGATCAGGCGCTTGCCGTACTGGCTGCTGTTCGAGATGTCTACTATCAACAGTCGACCGCCCGGGCGCAGCACGCGCCACGCCTCATCGATGGCGCGATCGCGACCGGCCGCCTCGCTGATGTTGTGGACCGCGACATTCGACACGATCAGGTCGAAGCTGTCGTCGTCGAACGGCAGTGCGCGCATGTCGGCAGTTTTCAGTTCGACCCGATCGGCAACGCATTCCGCCACGGCGTTGCGCCTGGCCGCGTCCATGGCATTTCCCGACTGGTCCTTGCTGCTCCAGATGTCGATGCCCACCGCTCGACCGTGCGGAATGTGCGCGGCGGCCATCAGCAGGACCGCGCCGCGACCGCAGCCGAGATCGAGCACCTGCTCGTTGCCGCGCCAGGCTTGCGCATCGAGCAGCTCACGCCACACCACAAACTTTCCGCGCAGCGTGGTGTGCAGGTAGAGCGCGAGCAGCGCTGCCAGGATGAGAGTGGTAAGCCACCAACCCTTCAACGGCGAGAACGCCATGACGCCGAGGCAGACAAGCACGCCCACCGCCATCAGCAAGGGCACATAAGGTGCGTCGACGCCGTAATGACCGTTTCGATGTGAAGTGCTCATGGGTTCTCCTGCCGGTTGTGGCACACGATGCACATTTTCGAACAGTGGCATGTGGCGCCACAGTGACCGATGTCATCCAGTCGACCTGAAGCTTGCGCGGGTGCAGACGCGATGGCCGTTGTCTTCGATGCATGGCGCCCATCGGCCGACCTGGCCTGTATCAGACAGGGAGCCCGCGCGACGCCACCCGTTGGTTCTAGAATACCCGGACTTCAGAGGCGCCTGCGAGTTTTGTGACGCGTCCCTGCGCACCAGGGACAGAGCACCACCGCTGCCCGCTCCTCATTGCCGGGAATTCCATGCGCTCGTTCGTCTTTCTCTGCCTGCTGCTCTCGCTGTCCGTGCTCGCGACTTCACCACCGGTGCTGGCGAAGGAACAGCAGAGCGTGGGTCAGCAGCGCGAAGATGTGCTGTTCTGGACCCAGGCCCAGCACACGGCACGCTTCTCACGCATGTACGAAATCTTCCCCGCCGATCGCGTGGCGCACGGCGGCCATGTGCATGCCTTGCCGACGGGCACCACCCTGGTTCCGCGCTGGGCGGACGACGCGACCACGCTGGCTAGCTACATGAAGAAGCACCATCTGGCCGGGGTGATGGTGCTGCAGCATGGCCGCATTCGGCTGCAGCGCTATGCGCCCGGCTTCGGCCCGGAGCAACGCTGGACATCGTTCTCCGTGGCCAAGTCGGTCACCTCCACCTTGCTGGGCATTGCCCTGCAGCGCGGCGATATCCACAGTCTCGACGACACGCTGGAGACTTACATTCCGCAGTTGCGTCACAGTGCTTACGCCAGGGTCACGGTGGAACAGTTGCTGACCATGACCTCCGGCGTGCGCTGGAACGAGGACTACGCCGACCCGCACTCCGACGTGGCGCAGATGTACCGCAGCGCCTGTGAAAACGGCCAGCCGCACGTGATCTCGTATCTGGCGACGCTGCCGCGTCAATGGCCTGCGGGCAGTCATTGGAACTACAACACGGCCGAGACCGACCTGCTCGGCATCCTGGTCCAGCGCGCTACCCGGCAATCGCTGGCGAGCTTCCTGTCGCAGACGATCTGGAGGCCGTACGGCATGGCTTCGGAAGCCTGGTGGCTGAAGGACGAGTGCGACGGCAGCGACACCGGCGGCAGTGGACTGTCCGCCACGCTCGCCGACTACGCCCGCATTGGCCAGTTCATGCTCGACGGCGGTCGCATCGACGGCAAGCCGGTGATCGCCAAGGCCTGGACGCGTGGCGCCCTGCATCGGCAGCAGGACGTTGGCAGCCCCGGCCGCGGCTACGGCTATCTGTGGTGGACCGACGCGGATGGCAGTTACGCCGCGATCGGCATCTTCGGGCAGATGGTCTACGTCGATCCCGCGCGACAGCTGGTGATCGTGCAGGTGGGTGCGTGGCCGCAGGCGACGTCGAAATCATTGGTGGCGTCGCGCCGCGCGTTCGTGGCCGCAGTCAAGCGGGCGGCAGATGCCGCACGATGAAGATATTTACCAACGTGCCAGTCAACGGCGGGTTGCCAGCACGCCGTCCAGCGCCAGCTGTGCCTTGAATCCGGCTTTGTCGAGCCGCTTCGCCACCTCGCGCGGTACGTCGCGGCCGCTGGTGAGCTTGTTGGGGCTGCCGGTGTAGTGGAACAGGCGCCCGCCCTGCCGCAGCACGCGCGCGAGCTGGTCGTAGAATTCCTGCGAATACAGCTCACCGGCGATACCGAAGCGCGGCGGATCGTGCAGCAGGGCGTCCATCGATGCGTCGCCGACCTGCGTGATCGCCCGTGACACGTCGGCCTGCTCCAGTTGCAGCCGACCAGCGCTGGCGGGTGCGTCGGCATCCGGCGACCACGGGTTGAGCGTGCGCAGCCACAGCACGTCCGCGCTCTTCTC
>JBDTEG010000137.1:0-19938 GCA_039922695.1 Rhodanobacter sp.
GGTGAGCGTACCCGCGAGGGCAACGACTTCTACCACGAGATGAAAGACTCCAACGTGCTCGACAAGGTCGCGATGGTCTACGGCCAGATGAACGAGCCGCCGGGCAATCGCCTGCGCGTGGCGCTGACCGGCCTGACCATGGCCGAGTACTTCCGCGACGAAAAGGACGAGAACGGCAAGGGCAAGGACGTATTGTTCTTCGTCGACAACATCTACCGCTACACCCTGGCCGGTACCGAAGTGTCCGCGCTGCTGGGCCGCATGCCGTCGGCGGTGGGTTACCAGCCGACCCTGGCCGACGAGATGGGCGTACTGCAGGAGCGCATCACCTCGACCAAGACCGGCTCGATTACCTCGATCCAGGCCGTGTATGTGCCCGCCGATGACTACACCGATCCGTCGCCGGCGACCACCTTCGCGCATCTGGATTCCACCGTGGCGTTGTCGCGCGACATCGCCAGCCGTGGCATTTACCCGGCAGTCGATCCGCTGGCCTCCACCAGTCGCCAGCTCGATCCGCTGGTGATCGGCGACGAGCATTACGACGTCGCCCGTCGCGTGCAGGGCACCCTGCAGCGTTACAAGGAACTGAAAGACATCATCGCGATTCTCGGCATGGACGAGCTCAGCGAAGAAGACAAGCAGGCCGTTTCGCGTGCGCGCAAGTGCGAGCGCTTCTTCTCGCAGCCGTTCCATGTGGCCGAAGTGTTCACCGGCTCGCCGGGCAAGTACGTGTCGCTGAAGGAAACCATCCGCGGTTTCAAGATGATTGTCGACGGCGACGTGGACTATGTGCCGGAGCAGGCTTTCTACATGGTCGGTGGCATCGACGATGCGATCAAGAAGGCCGAAGAGATGGGCGCCAAGAAGGCGGCCTAAGCCGCAGTCTTCCGGGATTTGGGAGACGGCAGTCGAAAGAGCACGTGCCTTCCAGCCTTTCCGAATCCCGAATCCCGAATCCCATTCGAACAAGCGAAGCGAGCGAGAATCATGGCAACCATCCGCGTCGACATCGTCAGTGCCGAAGCCGAGATTTTCTCCGGCGACGCGACCATGGTCGTGGCGACCGGCGAGCTGGGCGAACTGGGTATCACACCGCGACATGCACCGCTGATCACGCGCCTGAAACCCGGTCATGTCGACGTGGTGCAGGAGAATGGCGATCGGCAGCAGTTTTACGTGTCCGGTGGCATTCTCGAAGTGCAGCCGCAGGTGGTCACCGTGCTGGCTGACACCGCCGCCCGTGCCTCCGACCTGGACGAGGCTTCGGCGCAGAACGCCATGAAGGAAGCGCGCGATGCGCTGGCCAATCGCACCGATGCGATCGAGGTTGCCGAGGCACAGACCCGGCTCACCGAAGCCATGGCACAGCTGCAGGCGCTGGAGCGTCTGCGCAAGAATCTCAAGCACTGAGCAAGATCCAGCGGTACCGCCGGATCCGCGATCGCGCCGGATCCGGCGGCGCCAGCAACCGCCTATAGCTTGTCGGGGCCCCGTCGCAACCAGCTGTCGATCAGCGCCTTGTCGTAGCGCAAGGGATCCGTATCGGTCGCTCTCGCCACGCCGCTCTGCAGGTACCCCAGGTTGCTCAGCTTGCGTGAGCCTTCGCGCTGCACCTTTCCGTTGCTGTCGACCAGCTTGAACGTCAGGTCGATGCGCGGTGGATAGATGTCCTTCATGAAGCGCACGTATTGGAAATTGGAGCCTCGCCAGGGCTCATACGCGCCCGCGAGCTTGATGTCCGTGACGGTCACTTCGAGCCGGTCGCCCGGTGGCAGCATCCGCGCCGCCTGTTTGACGAGATAGGTCTTCAGCGTCTTGAGGTAGTTGGTGTTGTTGAAGCGGTCCTGTTGGCCAAACTGACGCGCCTCACTGAACTCCTCCGGGTTGGCGTAGGTTACCGAGACCCTGGCGTCCGCCGCGTCCGCCGCGGAGGCAGGGGTTTGTGCTGCGGCGGGCATTGCGGCCAAGGTGGGTGCGAGGACCGCCGTACTCAGAGCGACGGCGACGAGGACCACGATGCCGCGTCGGTTCAGTCCGTTCATGCGTTTCATGATTCACCTCCATCCACGTTCCTGCTGCCGAGGCGTAGCTTGGCACGGTCGACGTTGAGGTTTCGTGTGCGCCCCCTGGTCTGGCCTGTCGTCGTGCGCGGCTTTTCCCGTTGTTCATGCCGCAGCCAGGGAGGGGTCATTTCCTGCGCGGAAGCGACCTCCGGGGCGGTCCGCCGGAGGCAACAGCCGCTGCTGGACGAGGTGATGGAGCCATTCACGCGTCGCCCAGGGTTCGGGTTCGAGTGCCACGCCGGTACGCCCATGGCAAGGTTGTACCAGGTAGACGCGCGTTGACTCTTGCACGTGGAAAGGTGGCCTCACGGGTGCGTGGCAAGCGTCGCCACCACGCCGCCTGAACATCGCACGGTCCACACTGTTCCGGCGCTTGCATCGCCCACCACAGGAGCCTTGACGACCATGCATCTTCGTTATCGCCGCCACCTGGGATGGCTGCTGCTGATCGTCGTGTTGCTGGTGGTTCTGCGCCTGTTGCTTCCGTACATGGTGAAGCACTACCTGAACTCGCGCATGGACCGCATGGGTGATTATCACGGTCAGATCGCCGATATCGACCTTCAGCTGTGGCGCGGCGCCTACAGCGTCGACGGCCTGAAGATCGTCAAGGTGTCGGGCAAGGTCCCGGTGCCTCTGCTGGACGCCCCGCGAACCGACATCGAGTTGAGCTGGCGCGCACTGACCCACGGCCTGTTGCGCGGCAAGGTGGCGTTCGATCGCCCGGTGCTCAGTTTCGTGGACGGCAATGGCAAGGACGACACCCAGAGCGGCAAGGGCGTGGACTGGCGAAGCAAGCTGAAACTGCTCACGCCGATGCGGCTGGACGAAGTCAGCGTGACCAATGGCACGATCACTTTCCGCAATTTCGTCTCCAGCCCGCGCGTCGATCTGAAGATGACGGACGTCAACGGTACCGCCAGCAACCTCACCAATGTCGAACGCCAGGGCGGCAGCCGTGTCGCCAGGATGCATGCCACCGCCAAGATCCTCGGGGCGGCGCCGCTGGAGACCCAGGCCGAGTTTGATCCCCTGCAAAACCACGGTGATTTCAAGATAGATCTGCGCGTGAGCCACGTCGATCTCACCAAGGCCAACCAACTGGCCCGTGCGTATACGGGGCTCGATCTTGCCTCCGGCGAGGGTGACTTCACCCTGCAGCTGGAGGCCAGCCACGGCGAGCTGACCGGTTACGCCAAGCCCTTGTTTCACCACCTGCAGGTCTTCAGCTGGAAGCAGGATGTCGAGCAGGACCACAAAAACCCGTTCCAACTGGCCTGGGAGGCCACGGCGCAAGCACTCACGTCCATCTTCAAGAACCACAGCAAGGACCAGTTCGCCACGCGCATTCCCATCAGCGGGCGCATCGACGCCAAGCAGCTTGGCACGTTCGACGCGATCATCAACATATTGCGCAACGCCTTCGTCAAGGCCTATACGCCACAACTGGAACACCTGAAGCCCGCTCCCGCCGACAAGCACTGACCTCGCGCGCAACATGTATCCTCTTCAGTGTTTGACTGAACGGGGAACGAGGCCGCCATGGGTGATGCAAACCTGCATGTGATCGTGTTGGCCGCCGGTGCCGGCACACGGATGAAATCCAGTCGGGCCAAGGTGTTGATGCCGCTGGCCGGCAAGCCGCTGCTGGCCCACGTGCTGGACACCGCGCGGGCGTTGCAGCCGGCTGCCATCCATATCGTCTACGGCCACGGTGGCGAGCAGGTGCAGGCCGCCTTTGCAGGGCAGGCCGACCTGCGCTGGGCATTGCAAGCCGAGCGGCTGGGTACCGGTCATGCGGTGGAACAGGCCATCGCCGACGTGCCGCGTGCCGCGCGCGTGCTGGTGCTGTATGGCGACGTTCCGCTGACCCGGGTTGAGACCTTGCAACGGCTGCTGCAGGCGAATGACGGCTCATTCAGTCTGCTCACCACGCGCCTGGTCGAACCGCAAGGCTATGGCCGCGTGATCTGCGACGGCGATGGCCGGGTGAGCGAGGTTGTCGAGGAGAAGGATGCCGATAGCAGCGAGCGTGCCGTGAAGCTGGTCAACACCGGCATCCTGGTCGCCGACGCACTGGCCTTGTGCGGCTGGATCAAGCGGCTCGATCGCAACAATGCCCAGGGCGAGTATTACCTCACCGACATCTTCCGGATGGCCGCCCAGGAGGGACATGGCGCGCTAAGCGTGGAGTGTGATGACCCGGTCGAGGCGGCTGGTGCCAATGATCCGATGCAACTGGCAGGGCTGGAGGCGGCCTGGCGCCGGCGTACCACGCATGCCTTGCTGCGCGAGGGCATGCGCATGGCCGATCCGCTGCGGGTGGACGTGCGCGGCACCGTCGCGGTCGGCCGCGATGTCGAGCTCGACATCGACGTGATCCTGGAAGGCACCGTGGTGCTCGGCGACGACGTGCGCATCGGCCCGTTCACTCGCTTGAAGGACGTGAACCTGGCCACCGGTACGGTGCTGCTGCCGCATTGCGACCTCGAAGGCGTCGTGACCCATGGTCCTTGCACGATCGGCCCGTTCGCGCGCCTGCGACCGGGCACCGAGCTGGATGCCGGCGTGCATATCGGCAATTTCGTCGAAACCAAGAAAGCGCGGCTCGGCGAAGGCAGCAAGGCCAACCATCTCACCTATCTGGGTGACACCGAGATCGGTTCTGGCGTCAATATCGGTGCGGGCACCATCACCTGCAACTACGACGGCGTGAACAAATTCACCACCCGCATCGGTGATGGCGTCTTCATCGGCTCCAACACGGCCCTGGTCGCTCCCGTGACGATCGGCGCACAGGCCACCATTGGTGCCGGCTCGGTGATCACCCGCGATGCTCCGCCGGGGCAACTGACCGTGGCCCGCGCCCGGCAACATACGTTCGACGGCTGGCGGCGGCCGGTGAAAAGCCGGGAATAGGGATTTGGGATTCGGAAAAGTGCGACCTTGCGCTTTGGCTTCTGACTGACGTCGAATCCCGAATCTCGAATGCCGCCCCTCACGCGTAACGCCAGCCGTCGATTTCCACCAGGAGCTCACGGCGGCATATGTCGCCGTGCAACAGCAGGACAGGAACGCCAGGGAGTCGCTCGAGCAGGGTCTCGCGCACGCGTGGAGCATCGGCACGGTGGCGCAGGTAGACCTTCAGCGGTGAGTGCGCATCGAAGCCGGCGCGCATGTCCGCACTGGTCAGCAGCGCGTCCAGATTGGCGAGGGTTTCATCGAGCTGGGCGTCCAGATCATCGCGATGGGCAGAAGCGTGGCCCACGACGGCGGCGGTGCCGGAAATCGCCAGCGCGTCGCGTGCCGGAAGGGTCATCGCGCGCGCAAAGCTGGGTGGAGTGCGGCCGTACTGGCGTGGATAGCGCCAGGCACTGACCTGGCGCGGGTTCTCCACCCGGGCGCCGGCTTGGTCGCAGGCCAGCAGGTAGACCTGCAGCCGCTGTTCCGCGCTGCGGTGGCCAATGGCCGTGGCCGCAGGGAAACCATCGGCAAAGAAGCCCCCCATGCCGACGGCACGACCTTCGCAGAAGAGCTTGTAGCGCTCGGCATCGTTCTCGCCATGGTTGATCGCGCCCATGTAGTTCCAGATCCGCAGTACGTGCCGGGCACCGTGAGCCGCCACGAAACCATGCAGGGCCTCGTAGGCGATCTTCGCGGTGGCGCAGGGCCCGCCATGTGCGTGCTCGTCCAGCTCGATACCGGCAAACAGCCAGCCACCGCCGGCCGACCAGCGCAGTGCGCCATCGACACCGCTGCTTGCCGGCGCATCCACGTGCCAAAGTTCCAGCGGCGTGGTTTCGTCGAAGCCATCCAGCGCGACTTGCAGATAACGTGGATCGTCACTGGCCGGGGCGGCACCCGAAAAGCCGAAAACGGCCAGCGTGCCGGGTTCAGCCAGCACCGATGCCAGATTCTCGGCGCGATAGGACACCCGCGGCGCCCGCCGCCGTGTTTCAACCTGAGGGGTTTCACATCCCTGAATCATGCTCTGAGAACCCGGAACGACAAGGGCGCTATGTTACACTCCGCGGCCACTGCCACCGGGGGGAGGCAAGGCACTTGGCATATGGAATCGAGCATGGTGGAACAGACAGCGGCGCAGCACGAATTGGCCACTTTGGTCGTGCAGTGCCTGAATCTCGAAGGCGTCGAGCCGGCGCAGATCGACCCGGATGCCCCACTGTTCGGCGGCGAGTTGGGACTCGATTCGATCGATGCGCTGGAAATCGCTCTGGCGATTTCCAAACACTACGGCTTCCAGCTGCGTTCGGACAACCCGGACAATCGGCAGATATTCGCCAGTCTGGGCAGCCTGTCCGACCATGTCGAGCAGAACCGCGCCGGCTGAGGCCGGTGGTTCGACACCGCAGCATCAGGGGTTTCGTCACGCCACGTTGCGCGCCAGGTGGGAAGCTTCCGGCTTCGACCGAGGCCTTGCGGAAGCTGGCATGAGCGACGTCTTGCCTACCCGGAAAACAGCTGCCACACGGCGTTGTGCGCTGTTGTTGTTGCTTGCCTATCCGGTACTGGCGATTGCAGGTGCCGTCACCCGCCGGCAGGTCTATCCGCTGCTGGCCCTGGTGGTGATCCTGACCGTGTTGCTGCTGCCACGCCTGCTGTCGCATCGGATCATGCCCTGGCTGGCGTGGCTGGCACTGCTTGCAGGCGTGTGGCTGTTGTCCCACTACGGTGTGGCCGACCTGTTGCTGGAAGCCGTGCCGGTTCTGGTCAACGCACTGCTGGCGTGGTGGTTCGGCCTTACGCTGGGCAGCGCCGAGCCGCTGGTGGCGCGTTTCATCGTGGCGATCGAGGGAGCTGATCGCCTGCGCCTGCGCGGGGTGGCACGTTACGCCCGGCAGCTCACCTGGTTCTGGACCGTGTTGCTCGCCGGACAAGCTCTGCTGCTGACCGTATTGCTTCTGTGCGCGTCGCCTGGCGGCCTGCTGCTGCGCTTTGGCCTGACGCCGCCGCTGCAGATACCCGAGCGCTGGGCCGCGCTGTGGCTGCACCTGGGTTGCTATGCGCTGCTGGGCGTGGCGTTTGCGCTGGAATACGGCTATCGCCGCTGGCGCTTGCGCCACTTGAGCCATCCGGGTCTGCACAAGATGCTGCTGCAACTGGCGTTGCACTGGCCACAGTTGCTGTACGGCAACCGCACGGTGGCGCGATGAGCGGATTTTCGCAGCTGGTGCACTTCGACGCGGCGCACCCGTCCCTGCCAGGCCATTTCCCGCGGCAGCCGCTAGTGCCCGGTGTGCTGATGCTGGAGCAGGTGGCGCTGGCCTTGCGAGCTTGGCGTGGCCAGCGGCTGACGCGGGTGCTGGAGGCGAAGTTCACGGCGCCCCTGCTCCCTGGTGAATCGGCGCAACTGCATTTGACTTCTTCCGGCGCCGAGGCGGCGCGGGTGGGTTTCCGCATTGAGCGCGACGGCACCGTGCTGGCGCGCGGCATCGTCGAGGGAGCGGCATGAGCGAGCAAGAACATTGGCAGAGTCGGCCCGAAGGCGGTGGTCGTTTTGCCATCTGGCTGATCCGCGCAATCGCCCTGTACGGCGGGCGCCCGCTGGCGCGGCTGTGCCTGTACCCGATCACCGGATACTTCTACCTGCGCCGCGGACCGGAGCGGCAGGCATCGGCGCAGTACCTGCAGCGTGTGTTTGGCCACCCGGCCACGCCCTGGCAGGTGCTCACGCATTTTCACGCCTTCGCCGCCACGATCCTGGACCGGGTGTTCCTGCTGGCGCGTGGCGAGCACCCGTTCGAGTTCGAGACGGAAGGGCTCGAGCTGTTGGATCAGCGCATAGCGCTGGGGCGGGGCGTGCTGCTGTTCGGTTCTCACCAGGGCAGCTTCGAGGCCTTGCGCGCGGTCGGCGCGCGACGGCCGGACATGCCGTTGCGGGTGGTGCTGGACAAGCAGAAGACGCCGGCGATGACTGAATTGCTCGAAGCGCTGGCACCGGAGGTCGGCGCCTGCGTGATCGACGCCGCGCAGGATGGCACGTCCATCGCGCTGGCCATGGCGGAGGCCTGCCGCCAGGGCGCCGTCGTGGCGATGCTGGCCGATCGCGGCCGCGCCCAGGAGACGTTGCGTCGTGCCGAGTTGCTCGGCTCTGCGGCGCCCTTCCCGATCAGTCCTTGGTTACTTGCGCACAGCTTGCAGGTGCCGGTGGTACTTTGTTTCGGCTTGTACCTTGGAGGCAACCGTTATCGGCTGGTGTTCGAGCCGTTCAGCGAACGGGTGGAGATTCCGCGGCATGATCGGGTGCCGGCTCTGGATGCGCTGCTTACGCGATACGCGCAACGCCTGGAACACTACATCCGGATCGCTCCCTACAACTGGTTCAATTTTTATGATTTCTGGCAAGACACGCCTGCTGCTGAGCCTGCTGCTGCTGTGGTCGACGGCCGCCGCCTCGGCGTCTGAGCCCGCGGCGGCCTCGTCATCGGCACAGGCGCTGATTGCTTCGCTGGGCCAGCCCGCGCCGGCACACACCGCCTTTGCCGAAGCGCGCTTTCTCAAGGTGCTTGATCGTCCGCTGGTGGTGTCGGGGGAGTTGTCCTGGCTTGGTGCCGACAAGCTGCAGCGGCGCGTGGATCATCCGCAGCGCGAAACCGCCACCATCGCCGATGGCGAGGTGACCCAGGAGCGCGAAGGCAAGCATCCACGGAAATTTTCACTGAAGCGCGCGCCGCAGCTGCAGGTGTTGCTGGACAGCTTCGTGGCGTTGCTCAGCGGCGATGCCGCACGCTTGCGGCAGGCGTTCGAGATCAAGCAGAGCGGCAGTCCCGGCGGCGCATGGACGCTGACCCTGGTGCCGCGCGATGCGCGCGTGGCCAAGACCGTCGCCAGCATCCGCATCGATGGCGTCGGCAATCAATCTCGTTGCATGTACATGCAGGAAGCCGATGGCGACCTGGCCGTGGACCTGCTCGGCCCGCTGGCCGCGAAGATGCCGGCCGAACCCACCCGCGACGCGCTGCAGGCTCTGTGCCAGGGCACACCCTGAGCATGCGTCCGGGCGCCCGTGTCACACTGCTGGTGCTGTGGTTGCTGGCGCTGGCCGGACTTGGCTGGGTGGTCAGCCAGCGCCTGAAGATCAGCACCGACCTGCGCAGCTTCATGCCGGCGCCGACCACGCCTGACCAGCGATTGCTGATGGAACAGGTGGGTGACGGGCCGGGTTCGCGGCTGCTGCTGCTGTCCATTTCCGGTGCGCCCGACGAGCAACTCGCGACACTGAGCCAGGGGCTGGTCAAGGCGTTGCAGCATGATCCGCGGTACAGCCAGGTGCTCAACGGCAGTTTCGACCTGGCGTCGCTCGATCCGCAGTTGCTGCCGTATCGGTACCTGCTCTCGCCGACGCTGGACACGCAGCCGCTGGACGAGGCGTATCTGGGCGACCAGCTGCAGCAACGGCTGGATGATCTTTCCTCGCCCGCAGCCAGCTTGCTGAAGGGCCTGCTGCCGCGTGATCCCACGCTGGAGATGCTGAAACTGGCCGAGCGCTGGGCGCCCGCGAAATCGCCCGAGTTGCGCGATGGGGTGTGGTTCACGCCCCGCCATGAAGCCTTGCTGCTGGTGCAGACAGTGGCCGCCGGTTTCGACCCGGGGGCGCAGGGCCAGGCGATCGATGGGATCGAGCAGGCCTTCCACGCCTTGCCCGGCAGTGCCGGGACCGTGCTCGATCTGAGCGGGCCGGGCTATTTCAGCGTGGTGATCGGCGCGCAAACCCGGCACCAGGCCGACTGGATCGGGCGCATCTCCACGATCGGTTTCATCGCGCTTTTGCTGTTGGCTTATCGCAGCCTCAGTTCACTGCTGTTGTCGGCGCTGCCGATTGCGAGCGCCGCGCTGGCAGGCATCGCCGCCTTGACCGTGGCGTTTTCAGAAGTGCATGGCATCACGCTGGCGTTCGGCTTCACCCTGCTCGGCGTGGCGCAGGAGTATCCGATCCGCGTGCTCAGCCATCGCCGTGCCGGTGAGGATGCGGTGCAGAGCGTGCGTGACCTGTGGCCGTTGCTGCTCACCGCCATCGCGTCGGCCTGCATTGCCTATCTCGCGTTCTATGCCTCCGGGGTCAACGGACTCAAGCAGCTGGCGGTGTTCACCATCGTCGGCCTGCTGGTGGCCGGCTTCACGACGCGCTACCTGCTGCCGCACCTGCTGCCGCGACGGGTGCGTGACGTGGCGGACATGGGCTGGCTGATCAAGGCGCGGCGATGGGTCGACCATCTGCCGCGGCCGCGCTGGATTCCGCTGCTGGTGGCGGTGGCGATCGGGATCATGCTCGCCGTGGCGCCAGGACCATTCTGGCAAAACAACCTGGCCGCGCTCACCCCGGTGCCGCAAGACATGTTGCTGCACGACGCGCGCCTGCGTGAGGCCCTGGGTGCGCCGGACGTACGCTATCTGGTGGTGCTTGAAGCGCCGACCGAACAAGGCGTGCTGGCGTTGTCGCAACAGCTGCAACCGAAGGTCGACGCGCTGCAAGCACGACACGCGGTCGATGCGATCGAACTGCCGTCGCGCTATCTGCCCACCGTCGCGCTGCAACGCCAACGGCAGCAGAAGCTGCCCGATCGCGGCACGCTGCAGAACTCCCTGCACCAGGCACTCCAGGGCTTGCCATTCCGCGCCGATCTGTTCCAGCCGTTCGTCGACGACGTGGAGACGGCACGCCATCTCCCGCCGCTGACGCCGGAGCGCTACGCGCAGACTCCGCTGGGCCAGCGCCTGGCATCGATGCTGGTCAGGCGCGACGGCCACTGGCTCGGCCTGGGCACCGTCAGCGGCGTGCACGATGTGAGCGCACTGCAGGCGCTGGGTGCAAACAGCGGCGGCAAGGTACGCCTGCTTGACCTGAAGGCGGCCTCCGAATCGCTGGTGGCGGCGTACCGCACTCGCATTTTGCAAGCGCTGCTGGCGGCCAGCGTTCTGCTGGTGCTGACGATAACGATTGCGCTGCGCAGCGTGCGTCGTGCCTGGCACGTCCTGGCACCCATGACCTTGGCCACGTTTCTGGTGCTCGCGGTAGAGCGTGTGGCCGGCATCGAGATCTCGCTGTTCCACTTGGTCGCGCTGATCCTCGCCGGTGGCCTGGGCCTGCATTACGCGCTGTTCTTCGAGCGCGATACCGGTGATCCGGCCGAGCAGCGACGCACCTTGCACGCCACCATCGTGTGCGTGCTCTCGGCGCTGCTGGTGTTCGGCATGCTGGCATGGGCCACCATTCCGGTGCTGCGCGCGATCGGTCTCACTGTGAGCCTGGGCGTGGCCTTCCACTTCTGCCTGTCGATCCTGATGGCGCCGCATGCTTCCAAAGACTGACTGGGCCGCGCTGATTCCCCACGCCGGCGCGATGTGCCTGCTTGATGCGGTGTGCACGTGGGATGAGGCGCGCATCCATGCGATCAGCGCCGGTCACGTGCGTGCCGACCATCCGCTGCGCGGTGAGCGCGGCTTGCACGCCGTGCATCTGGCCGAGTACGGCGCGCAGGCGATGGCGGTGCATGGCGGTCTGCTGGCGCGCGCGCGCGGCGACGGCGCCCCACGTCCGGGTCGCCTGGTCAGCCTGCGTGGCGTGGAGTTGTTCGAGGAATACGTCGATCGGCTGGACGGAATCCTCGACGTCCATGCCGAATGCCTTTACGCCGACGATGGTGGCGCCCAGTATGCATTCCGTGTCGAACACCGGTTCCGGCTGCTCGCCAGCGGACGTGCCACGGTGATTCATCCGTCGTTGTGAATCGAGGTCACCCCATGCCTCCCAATACTTCTCCTCGTCGTGCGCTGGTCACCGGTGGCAGTGGCGAACTCGGTGGCGCGATCAGCCTGGCGCTGGCGGCTGGCGGATATCATGTCATCGTGCATGCGAACCGTAGCCTGCACCGTGCCGAAGCGGCAGTGAAGGCGATCCAGGAGGCAGGCGGCAACGCGCAAGCCACCGCGTTCGACGTGAGCGATGCAGGTGTGACGCGTGCAGCGATGGAGGTCCTGCTCGACGAGGGCCAGATCCACGCGGTAATCAACAACGCGGGCATCCACGACGACGCGCCGATGGCAGGCATGAGCGCCGACCAATGGCATCGGGTGATCGACGTGTCCCTGCACGGCTTCTTCAACGTGACCCAACCGCTGTTGCTGCCGATGGCGCGACAGCGCTTTGGTCGCATCGTGTCAATCAGTTCCGTCGCGGCGCTGCTGGGCAACCGCGGTCAGACCAACTACGCCGCCGCGAAGGCCGCACTGCACGGCGCCAGCAAGTCGCTGGCGCGCGAGATGGCGTCGCGCGGCATCACCGTGAATGTGGTGGCGCCGGGCGTGATCGAAGGGCACATGGCCGACGCGGCGTTCCCGCCCGAGCGCATTCGCGAGGTGGTGCCGGCCCAGCGAGCCGGCACGCCGGACGAGGTGGCGGCGCTGGTCGCGTTCCTGTGTTCGGATGCCGCCGGCTACATCAACGGGCAGGTGATCGGGGTGAATGGCGGAATGGCGTAGTGACACGGTACTTGGTTCCGCGGCCGCACAACGCGCCACCGGTGGCAGCAAGTGTGCCTGTTTCGAAAGCGGCATTTGGGCACGCAAAGAAAGCGCCGCGCCAGCGCGACGCCGCTTTCAAATCCGTACCGGATAAATCAGTCGGTTGCGAAGTCGTAGGCTCGTGCGGCCGAAGCGTTCTGAGCGAAATAGGCCCAGAAGCCGTAGCCAGCCGGCATGTCGGAGACGACCAGGAAGGCATACTCCTCGCCCGGCTGCAGTGGCTTGACCGGTTTGATGCTGTTATTGCCGTTGCCGAGGTTCCTGGAATCGACCTGGACCTCACGATCCGTCGTGCTGCCGCTGAAGACGACGTAGCGCGACTCGCGATCGTTCTTTTCGCCCAGGTGAATCAGCCGAACGTTCAGCGGATCCATGCTGGTGACGAACTCGGGCATGCTCGACGTATGCAGCGACGCATGGCGGCCCTGAATGAACATGAACGTTTCCGGTCCGCTGACATGGAACGGGATCCATGCCTTGCGATAGGACAGTTCAGCGGTGACGCGTACCGGGGAAATCTCCGCATGGGTTCCGTCGGCGCCAACGAATTCGAACGTGGCGACGCGATTCGCACTCGTGCCGTAGGCGGTGTCGGAGGACCCATGTGAGCTGGTGGCCTCGATCATCTTGCTGATCAGGGCCGACGGCACGCCTTGGTGTTTCAATGCGGCCAAGGCCTGGGCGCTGGTATCGAAATGATTGGCCGAGGCGTCGATCTTGGCGCTGATGACCTGCTGGCCCAGGCCCAGTTTCACCATCTCCACCACGTCCTGGTTACCCAGACTGTTGCCGGCAAAGACCGGCAACGCGAAACACAACAGCAGCACCGCAAGCAACTTGCGCATCATGTAACTCCCCTGTCCGACGGAGACAAAATTGTGGTACGCGCAGCGCCCACGCGGCGGAGCGGTCATGCCTGACTACGCCTCGGGCTGTTCCGATGCGGAAGGTAGGAATAGCCTGACAGGCAGAGAGGTTGGAGAATGGGTTGCTGCCAAAGCGGAGTATCGCCTTCGGTACGCCTGCGAGCCTGTCGGATGCCGCCGGGCAGTTGCGCAGGTTCCGCTGAACTAGCGCTCGATTCGTTGGCGGCAGCGCTGCCGCACCGTGCCATCGACGTGCTCGGTCACTGCCCTTTGACTCAAGGTCAGCTTCGCAGCAGCAAGCGATAGGCCGGATGACTGCTCTCGTCCACATACGGATAGCCGAGCGTGTCGAGGAACCGCTGGAACAGGGCCTGCTCGGTGGCAGGTACCTGGATACCGACCAGGATGCGACCGTGGTCGGCGCCATGGTTGCGGTAGTGGAACAGACTGACGTTCCAATCCGGATGCAACTGGTCGAGGAAGCGCATCAATGCGCCCGGGCGTTCGGGGAATTCGAAGCGGTAGAGCAGTTCGTTGCGGGCGAGCGGCGAGCGTCCTCCGACCATGTGGCGCAGGTGCAGCTTGGCCAGTTCATCTTCGGTAAGGTCGAGCACGTCGAACGACTGCGTGCGGAACGCGTCCACCAGTGCTTCGCGCTCGGCGCGGCTGGCGATCTGCACGCCCACGAAGATGTGTGCCGCGCGAGTGTCGCCGATGCGGTAGTTGAACTCGGTGATGCTGTGCTGGCCCAGCGTGGCGCAGAACCGGCGGAAGCTGCCGCGCTCTTCCGGGATGGTCACCGCGAACACCGCCTCGCGCTGTTCGCCGAGTTCGGCGCGTTCGGCGACAAAGCGCAGGCGGTCGAAGTTCATGTTGGCGCCGGAGACGATCGCCAGCAGGGCTCCCTCACCGGCGCCGTGCGTGGCAACGTATTGTTTCAGCCCGGCCAGCGCCAGCGCGCCGGAGGGTTCCGGTACGCTGCGCGTGTCGTGGTAGATGTCCCGGATCGCGGCGCAGATCGCATCGGCATCCACGCGCAACATGCCATCGACGTACTGACGACAAAGCTCGAAGGGCAGCACGCCGGCCTGCTTGACCGCGGTGCCGTCCGCGAACAAGCCGACTTCCGCCAGCACGACGCGCGTACCACTCTCCAGCGAGCGTGCCATCGCATCCGAATCCGCCGCCTGCACGCCAATCACCTGGATCTCCGGGCGCAGCGCCTTGATGCAGGCAGCGACGCCCGCGAGCAAACCCCCACCGCCCACCGGCACGAATACCGCCTGTAGAGGGCCTGGATGCTGACGCAGGATCTCCAGCGCGATCGTGCCCTGTCCGGAGATCACCTCCCGGTCGTCAAACGGATGGACGAAGGTGGCGCCCTGTGCGGCCTGCAGTTGCGCAGCGCTTGCTTGTGCCTCGCTGTACGAGTCGCCCGTCAGCACCACTTCGACCATGGCGCCGCCGAAGCGACGCACCGCATCCACCTTCACCTGGGGCGCGGTCACCGGCATCACGATGGTGGCGTGAATACCCAGTTTCGCGGCAGCCAGCGCCACACCCTGCGCGTGGTTGCCCGCCGACGCTGCCACTACGCCGCGCGCGCGCTGCGCCGAATCCAGCTGCACCATCCGGTTGTATGCGCCGCGCAGCTTGAACGAGAACACGGGTTGCTGGTCCTCGCGCTTGAGCATGACCGACTGGCCCAGGCGTGCACTGAGCAGCGGTGCCGCGTCCAGTGCGGACACGTGTGCCACGTCGTAGACGCGCGCTGCGCGAATGCGTTCCAGCAGGTCGCCGGCGTCGTCCACCGCCAGTGACGCGACCGCATTCACGCGGCGAGCGCCGTCGCCGGGTGCGCCACTTGCAGCACGTCGATCAGCTTGCGGGTCTGCTGCACGATCTGGCCGAGGCTGGCCTCGTCGCATTGCAGGCTGAGGATCAGGCGCGAGACCGCCGGATCATGCGTGGGCCCGACCGTCAGTGTGTCGATGTTGTAGCCGCGCGCGGCAAACAGGCCAGCCACGCGCACCAAGGCGCCGGATTCATTCTGCATCAGGATGGACAAGGTGTGTTTCATGGATGACTCCGGTAGTTGAGGCTCCGACTCTCTTTAAAACATGGCGGTAGTGGCTTCCCCTGCAGGAGCAGGTGCCTGGCGCGACGCGATGAAATCGCCGGTGATCATCTGCGCATAGCTGGCACCGGGGCCGACCATCGGATACACGCCGGCATCCGGATCGATCATCACTTCGAGGAAAGCCGGGCCATCGAAGTCGAGGAAGGCGGCGATGGTCGATTCGACGTTCTCGTTGTGTTCCAGTCGCTGCGCCCAGGCATAGCCGTCGGCCTGCGCGGCAAGCACGAAGTCCTTCTTGTGCAGGCTCTTGTCGGTGGCGGCAAAGCGGCTCTTGAAGTACAGCTTCTGCCACTGCCGCACCATGCCGTCGCCGAGGTTGTTGAGCACCACCACTTTCAACGGCAGGCCGTAGGTGGTGACGGTTTCCAGCTCGCCGATGTTCATGCGGATGCTGGCGTCGCCATCGATGTCGATCACCAGTGCGTCCGGGTGCGCGAACTGCGCGCCGATCGCGGCCGGCAGACCAAAGCCCATCGTGCCCATCGAACCGGAGGTGAGCCAGTGCCGCGGCGCGCGGAAATCGAAGTACTGCGCCGCCCACATCTGATGCTGGCCGACGCCGGTGCTGACAATCGCACGACCCTTGGCATGCCGGTTGATCGCTTCGATCACGGCATATGGCTGGATCAGCTTGCTGGAGCGGTCGTAGTTCATCGCGTGCACGCGCTTGAGCGCAGCGACCTCGGCATGCCAGCCAGCCAGCGCGGGCTTGAGCGCGTGCGCCCGACCATATTCGGTGAGCCGCGTCAGCGCGCGCTCCAGCGGACCGACGTGGTGCCATTGCGCCTGCTTCACCTTGCCGATTTCGGCAGGATCGATGTCGACCTGCGCGATGAACTTTGCCCGGGGCGCAAACTTGTCGGGAAGGCCGGCAACGCGGTCGTCGAAACGCGCACCCAGCGCCAGCATGAAGTCGCAATCCTCCACCGCGTAGTTTGCGTACGCGGTGCCATGCATGCCGAGCATGTGCAGGGCCAGTGGGTCGGTGGTATCGAACGCGCCCAGGCCCATCAGGGTGGTCGTCACCGGCAGCTGGAACTGGTCGACGAAGGCCCGCAGCGCCGGGGCCGCGGCCGCGGCGATCACTCCGCCCCCGGCATAAATCAGCGGCCGGCGTGCCTGCATCAGCGCAGCGAAGAACGCAGCACAGTCGCCGTCGCCCAGGTTTGATTGTTCCACCGCGCGCAGGCGTGCCCGGTAACCACTGAGCAGCAACTCGCCGCTGCCTTGCCAGTCGATCGCCGCGTTCTGCACGTCCTTGGGCACGTCGACCACCACCGGTCCCGGACGGCCGCTGCGCGCCAGCATGAACGCGGTGCGCAAGGTCGCTTCCAGCCGCGACGCATCGGTGACCAGGAACACATGCTTGGCACAAGCGCCCATGATGTTGCTGACCGGGGCCTCCTGGAACGCATCGCTGCCGATCGCCGCGGTGCCAACCTGGCCGCAGATCACCACCAGAGGAATCGAGTCGGCCATCGAGTCGCGCACCGGCGTGACGATGTTGGTGGCGCCGGGGCCGGACGTCACGATTGCCACGCCGACCTTGCCCGAGGCGCGTGCATAGCCGGCGGCCATGAATCCCGCGCCCTGCTCATTGGCAGGCACCACCAGCGGCAATGGCTCGCTGCCGTCGGCACGGGCGTGCAGCGCGTTGTAGCGAAACACGGCGTCATACACCGGCAGGATCGCACCGCCGGAATAACCGAACATCACCTGCACGCCCTCGTCGGCAAGTACCTGCACGATGGCCTCGGCGCCACTGGTCGGCGTGCTGACAAGCGGCGAGGGGTCCACGGTGAAAGCGGTGGCAGCACTGGCGGTCTGGGATGATGTGGTCACGATGACTCCTAGTTGCGGATCAGCTCTTCGGCCACCGGTTCGTGCACGGGAATGCCGTAGGTCGAGATGACTCGCAGCTCCTGCGCCAGGGCGGAGAAGTGCTCCCACGCGATGCCGTTGACATCGGCATCGCAGGTGAAGCCGTGTGCGTCGTCATCCTCGAAACCCACATGGCGCAGCTGACCCGCGTTCTCGGGTTGCTGGTTGATCGAGAAATTGAGCTGATCGGTGCGCCACATTGCATAGGTGCCCGGTACCACGGCCTGCGGCGGTTGGCCCAGGCGGGCGCTGTAATCGGCGATGGAGGCGTCCAGGTTGGCGACGGCCAGGGCAATGTGAAAGCGTTTCATGGCAAAACCTCGAGTGTTCGACAGGGTGATGTGATGGACTGCCCGCCACGTGTGCAGGCAGTCCGGTTTGTTGGTCTCAGCCCACTTTCTTCAGCGGCTCGGCGGCGGGCTTCGCTGCGCTCGGCTGCAGCCACGGCATCTGCGCGCGCAACTTCGCGCCGACCTTCTCGATCGGATGGTCGAGGTCGGCCTGCTTGAGCCTCTTGTAATTGGGCAGGCCGGCGGCGTATTCGGCCGTCCAGTTGCGCGCGAAGGTGCCATCCTGGATATCAGTCAGAACATCCTTCATGCGTGCCTTGACGCCGTCGTCGATCACTCGCGGTCCGCTGACGTAGTCGCCATACTGGGCAGTCTCCGAGACGAACTGGAGCATCTTGCTCAGGCCGCCCTCGTAGAACAGGTCGACGATCAGCTTCAGCTCGTGCATTACCTCGTAATAGGCGATCTCGGGTTGATAGCCGGCTTCGACCAGCGTCTCGAAGCCCTTGATGACCAGCTCGCTGGCGCCGCCGCAGAGCACGGCCTGCTCGCCGAACAGGTCGGTCTCGGTCTCCTCCTTGAAATCGGTCTTGATGATCATCGCGCGGCCGCCACCGATGCCGTCGGCATAACCCTTGGTCTTCGCCTCGGCGTGGCCGCTGGCATCCTGATGGACGGCCCAGATGCACGGCACGCCGCGACCGCGTTCGTACTCGCTGCGCACCAGTGCACCCGGTCCCTTCGGTGCGACCAGGATCACGTCGATGTCCGCGCGCGGCACGATCTGGCCAAAGTGCACATTGAAGCCGTGCGCGAACAGCAGCGCCGCGCCGGGCTTGATGTTCGGCTCGATCGACTCCTTGTAAAGAGTCGGCTGCACCATGTCCGGAGTGAGCACGGCGACCAGATCGGCGCCCTTCACGGCTTCGGCCGGTTCAACCACGTTGAACCCGTCGGCCCTGGCCTTGTGCCAGGTCGGGCCGTTCGGGCGCAAGCCGACGACCACGTCGAGGCCGGAGTCGCGCAGGTTGAGCGCGTGCGCGCGGCCCTGGCTGCCGTAGCCGAGCACGGCGATCCGGGATGAGGCGAGGGGGTTGTTGCTGCTCATGCTGAAACTCCTTGGGTGACTTCTTCAGGGGATGGATTACGGGCGGCTACACAGGTATCGGGATGGGTGGTGGCGCCGTCGGAGGCGGAGCCGACCAGCAGGGCGTACTTGGCCAGCGCGCCGCGAGAAACCTTCGGCGCTGGCAGCTGCCACTCGGCGCGACGCCTGGCGAGGTCGGCGTCGGTGCGCAGCTCGCGCCGGGCGGCATCGATGGTGATGCGGTCACCGTCGCGCAGCAGGGCAATCGGGCCACTGCGTGCGGCTTCAGGTGCCACGTGGCCGACCATGAAGCCGTGGGTGGCGCCGGAGAAGCGACCGTCGGTGATCAGGCCCACGTCGTCGCCGAGGCCACGCCCGACCAGCGCAGCGGTGACACCGAGCATTTCGCGCATGCCGGGACCACCGGCCGGGCCTTCGTTGCGGATCACGATGACGTCGCCGGCGTGGACGCGGTCGCCCTGTACCGCGGCGAAGGCCTCTTCCTCGCTCTCGAACACGCGGGCGTTGCCTTCGAAATTTCCACTCTTGCCGGCGAGCTTGAGGATGCAGCCTTCCGGCGCGAGGTTGCCGTAAAGAATCGAGTAGCCACCGCGTGGCTTGAGCGCTTGGCTGACCGGATGCACCACGTCCTGGTTCTCGGCGCGTGGTGCGTTGGCGACTTCAGTGAACAGCGAGCGACCGGTGACGGTGGCTGCGTCCTCCAGCATCTCGGCGTCAATCAACTCCTGCGCGACTCGCGCGCTGCCGCCGGCGCCGAACAGCTCGACCGCGGTGTAACGGCCCGCCGGAAGCAGGTCGGCGATCACCGGTGTGTGCACGGAAGCGGGCTCGAAGTCCTCCAGTGTCCATTCGACACCGGCTTCGCGCGCGATCGCCAGCAGGTGCAGCACGGCATTGGTCGACCCGGCGGTGGCGGCGACCATGCGCGCGGCATTGCGCATCGAGGTGCGCGTGATCAGCTCGCGCGGCGTGCGGTTCTCGCGCAGGCATTCCATCACCAGTTCGCCGCAGCGAAACGCGGTCGCGCCCTTGGCCGGATGGGTGG
>JBDTEG010000138.1:0-14007 GCA_039922695.1 Rhodanobacter sp.
GCTGATATTGCCCGAAGTCAACACGGCCAACGCACAGCGGCGCAGCAGTGCATGCAGGCCCGAGCCACTGGCGTCACGCAGCTTCACCACTTCGTTGCGCGAAAGGATGTCCAGGCCGCCGATCGGCGAGATCCTGGCGCTGACCGTCGCCGCCGCAGCGTCGGGTGCTTGGGTTTGTTTCATTCTTGAGAAATCTCCATCCGCCGGAGCGGTCGCTGCCTCATGCAGCGCCTAGGCGGACTGCCAAGCATCTCCTGCAGCCGTGCCGCGGTCAAGAAAACAAGGAAGCCGGCGCCATGGGACGCCGGCTCCAAGCTGTCACACCACGAGGGTCAGAACCGGTACTTCAACGTCACCAGTACCGACCAGCGCTGCGGCAAGTCATCGCCGTTGTTGATGTAGGTAGGTACCGTTGTCGGACTGTAGTGGCCGTTCTGGATGTAATTCGCGCAGGTCTTCGCACCGGTACAGTCAATGTTGTAGATGTACTTGCCAGTCACCGGATCGACACCATAGAAATCGGCCAGCGCCCGGCCTCCCGGGAACGGCACGCGCTTCTCGATACCCCAGTTCTTGTTGAGCAGATTTCCGAAGTTGTACACGTCCAGCCGGATGATGCCCTTGTTGCCCTTGAACAAGCCCGGGATTTCCTGGCTGAAGCTCAAGTCGAGCTGGTTGATCCAGCCGGCCCGATCACCATTGCGGCGGGCGATCTGGCCCTGGTGATCCTTCAGGTAGTCATTGTGCTGGATGTAATCGTAGAACTGCTGGATCAACGCCGGGTCGGTGCCGGGCCGGAACTCCACCTGCCCGGGCTTCGGAATGAAGGCCAGATCGTTGGTGAAGGTATCGCCGTTGGCATCGTTGCCGAACGACCAGCTGTACGGATACGCCGAGTGGCCATCGAAGAACGCGCTGGCGCTGGTCACGTAGTCGCCGAAGAAGTGATGCTGCCAGTTCAGGCTGGCGATCACGCGCTTGGGCACGGAGTAGTTCGAGACGCTGGCGATATTCTCGTTCGAGTTGGCCACGTAGTTGTACTTGTAGTTCGACGAGGCCACGCTCGAGGTGCCCGGATTCACTTCGGTCGCACGGCTCCAGGTGAACGCAGCCATGCCTGACCACTCATTGCTGAAGGACTTCTTCAACTGCAGGGTCAGGCTGTCCGCCGTGCCGCGACTGCTGTCGGCCAGGTTGATCGTGCTGGAGGTGAATGCCGAGTTGCCGTTGGCGGTCGGCTGCTGGCCTTTCGCTTTCGGATCGCCGTCGACCAGCTTGTAAAACGTATTGCGACCATCGGGCAACATGCCGGTCGGCGTACCCAGGTTGATCGCCTGATACCAGATCGCATCGCGCTGGATGATGTGCTGGTAATCGACCGTGGCCACCAGACCCCACCACGGCAGCTCCCTGTCGAAGCCGAGACTGAGCTTCCATGCGCTGGGAATGATGAATCCCGGGGAGATCGTGTTGACCGTCATGGCGCCGGAGCCGATCGGCCCATCGTTCTGCGCATGGGGGTCCGTACTGAACGGTGGCAGACTGGCGTTGCACGGAGCCTTCTGCGTCGGACCGCAGTTGAATTGGGTCTGGGTGATTCCGGAGTTGGAGAAGATGTTGCCGATCCACACGCCCGGCGGGTTTGACACGAACAGGCCCGCACCACCACGCAACTGCGTCATGCGCTCGGTGTTGAAGGCGTAGTTGAACGACATGCGCGGCTGCACCACGCGGTTGCCGTTGATCGTGGTCTGGTTGGTGCGCCCGAAGCCACCCGTCGCCTGATTCTGGTTGGCTCCGGTACCGCCAACGACACCCGGTGCGGCGGCAAACGCGGCGTTGTAGAGCGGTTGATCGCCCATCAGCGGGATATCCACGCGCACGCCGTATTGCAGTGACAGGTTGCTGTTGACTTGCCACGTATCCTGCAGGAACACGCCGTATTGCTTCAGGCCGTAGGCGGCGGCAGTCTGGCCCAGTGTCAGCCCGTTGCCGGGACGGTTGTAGCGATACTGGTAGTAGTTGCCGGCGAGAAAATTCTCCAGACCGGTCATCGCAGGCGTGCCGCCACTGGCCTTGGAGTCCTCGAAGATATAGCTGCCGAACAGGTTCTGCACGAACAGGTTGTAGTAACTGTCCTTCTCGAAATCGACGCCGCCTTTCAACGTGTGGTCGCCGAGGAACAAGGTACCGGCCCACGCCGCGTTCAAGGTCTTCACCTTGAGCACGTTGGCCTGGCTGGAATATTCCGTGCCGAATTCCACCGACGGATTGCCGTAGGCGACCGGATAGACCGTGATATCCGGCATCGCCACGCCGTTGTAGGGGCCGCGGTTCTGCACGAAGTTGGAATACGACACGGTGGTGTCGCTGGAGAAAATGTCCGACCAGTCATCATAGAAATGCAGCGCGTAGTTCTTGTTGTCCACGGCGGTCTTGTACCAGCCGCTGGACAACACCAGGTTCGTCGGGCTGCCAGTGATGATCGGCTTGTGTTCCTTGGTCTCGGTGTAGGTAAAGCTGGCGCGATGGTTGTTCGTGATGTTCCAGTCGATCTTGCCCAGATAGCGCTTGTCGAGCAGGTTGGAGTTGCCACCGCCCGCCGTACCGATGTCGGTCAGGCCATACGTGGCGGCCGCATCGCGGACCTGCTGTACTTGGGCGGAAGTCAGGCCGGCGATCGGCGATGATGCACCTGAGTCTTGCGGGCCGTACGGGCTGCCCGGACCGACTTGTTCACTCTTTTCGTACGAGGCGAAAAAGAACAGTTTGTCCTTGATGATCGGGCCACCCACCGTCGCACCGCCCGTCCATTGACGCGAGAACCCGGTGTAGGGCGCACCGGTCTGGTTGTCGCCGACCATGTTGTTGTTCTGGAATACGTAGTAGACCGAACCGTGAAATTCGTTGGTGCCGCTCTTGGTGACCGCGTTGACCGTGGCACCGAGACCACGCCGGTTGGCCACGTCATAGTTCGCGGTGGAAATGTTGTACTCGGCGATGGTGTCCTGCGAGATCGGCGTACCCAGGGTAGGCAGGCCATTCGCGTTCAGGCCGAACGGATCGTTGGCACTGATGGAATCCACGGTGATGTTGTTGTAGCGGCTGTTCTGGCCGTTGGCGGAAATTTCGCCGCGTGCGCGGTCCGTGATGACGACGCGCGGATCCATGCGCACGATGTTCTGGATCGAGCGCCCGGGAGTCGGCGTGGCTTCCAGTTCGCGCTGCGAGATATTGGTCGAAATGCCCTTGTTGTCAGGCGAGAAGGTTTGAGCCAGGGCACTTGCTGACACGGTGACTGTGCCGAGGTTCTTCACTTCCCTGGCTTGCGTGGCGGCCACGGTCAGGTTGATGGCGCTCTCCTGGCCAAGCTGCAGGTACACGTTCTTCTTCTGGGATTCCGCGACGCCCGCTTTGGTCACCGTGACATCGAACGGACCACCAACACGCAAGCCTTGCGCCGCATAACGGCCGTCCGCACTCGTGGTCGTGACCTTGGTGGTCCCCGAGGGCTCGTGCACGATCGTCACCGTGGCGCCGGCCACCGGCTGCCCGCTGCTGTCCAGCACGCGGCCTGCGATCGCCGAAGAGGTGTCTTGCGCAAAAGCGGGGGTGGCAGCCAGCAAGGCGGTGATGGCGAGCGGCAGCAGTTTGCAGCGTATTCCGTTATTCATGTCTTGTTCGACCCTCGGGTTCACAACGAAAGTAATTACGTCACGGGTTCAACCGTGCCCCTGGTCCGGCGCGACCCGGACGATGTAGCGATTCCACTTGAAAGCCCCTGTGGGTGCGCGACCGAAGCTCGTTGAAGGAGTGTGAGTTGCGCACCTTTAGCTGGCGGCGTTTTAGCCCGTTGCCGACCAGTTGTTAAATGGAATTAACGCCATTGTATGACACTTTGGCGACGATGGCACGCGATCGGAAAATATGAGAAAACCCCATTGAAATCAATGTGATGTGGTATATCGCCTCATCACGCAAGCGCATTATCTTCGATGGCAGGCGGCTCCGGAAGTCATGGCACGGAACGCAGGAACGACGCCACGCCAGCCATGAACATCTGTACCGAAAGGGCGATCAGCAGCATGCCCATCACCCGCTCCAGCGCCGTCAGCACGCTCTCGCCGAGCCAGCGAAACAAGTAGGTGGCGCTGAGCAGGATCGCGGACGTGGCCAGCCACGCCAGCAGCAGCGCCATCACCCAGTCCGCGGTGCGCCCGGGCTGGGTATTGGTCAGCAGCAGCAAGGCGGCCATCGCCGACGGCCCGGCTATGCCGGGAATCGCCATCGGTACGATGAACGGCTCGCCCTGCCCCGGCTTGCCGAAGATCCCGCCCCCATCGGCCGGCGGAAACACCATCCGGATGCCGATCAGGAACAGCACGATGCCGCCGGCAATGCTGATCGAGTCCGGCTTCAGCTGCATGACATGCAGGAACTGCTGGCCACCAAACAGGAACACCAGCAACACGCCCAGCGCGATCAACAGCTCGCGCACCATGATGAGTCGCCGGCGGCGCGGCGGTACATCCTTGAGCAAGCTGAGGAAGAACGGGATATTGCCCAGCGGGTCCATGATCAGGAACAACATGATTCCAGCCGACAACGTGGTCATCTGCGCTTCCATCTCGACTCCCTGTGGACTGGTTTGCGATGCGCTTGCTCTTGCTGGTCCCTTGCCCTTGCGATCCCGGCTCTCAGCCGCCGCACGGCTGGTCAACTCCCGAGTCCAGCCGACGGCATCGTCCGCGAAAGTGTTCCTACAGGACAGCTTCCAGCGGTTGATCGGAACGAAGGTCCAGCACCGCGCCGCGCATGGCCAGCGCCTGCGCGCCGAGCAGGTAGACCGCTGCATCCGCACTGGCCTCCGCTGTCGGCTGCTGCATGATGTCTTCGCCGAAATAGGCAAGGCGGCGCAGCGAAGTGCGCATGGGCCCGGGCAACAAGGCATGCACGCGCAGGGGGCTTTCGTCGGTTTCCTCATGCAGGATCGACACGAAGCGCTCCAGCGCTGCCTTGGACACCCCATACCCGCCCCAATGCGCACGCTGCAGCAGCTCGGGGTTGTCCAGCACGAATACCACCGCGCTGTCGCTGGCTTGGACAAGCAGCGGCAAACACGCCTGGGTCAGTGCAAAAGGCGCGTTGACATTGACGTGCATGGCACGCAGCCAGTCATCCGGTCGATGCATTCCTATCGGTGTCAGGCCGGAAAAACTCGCCGCGCAGTGCACGATGCCGTCCAGACGGCCGAAATCGCGCTCCAGGCCCTCGGCCAGCGCGCTGTATTCCCTGGGGGTGGCAACCTCCATGTCCAACGGATGGATCACCGGTTCGGCCAACCCTTCCTCTTGCATCGCGTCGTGGAGCTTTTCCAGCTGACGCTTGCGCTTTCCGGTAATCACCACGGTAGCGCCCGCACGCGTCGCCGCGCGTGCCACCGCGCTTCCCAGCCCACCATACGCTCCGGTAACCAGCAAAACGCGGCCAGCCAGGCTGTCGGCGGCCGCTTGCCAGTCAACGGGAAGGCGCGCCACAGGCAGCCTGGTCAAGAGGCCATTCCCGCGACGTCACTGGCCATGCGGCCCAACTCACCGGCCGCCATCAGGTCCTCGATGATGTCGCAGCCGCCAATCAACTCGCCATGAATGAACAACTGCGGGAACGTGGGCCAGTTGGCGAAGTGCGGCAGCGCGGCGCGGATCTGCGGATCGGCCAGCACGTTGACGGCACGGAACTGGGCTCCGGCTTGCGTGAGCGCCTTCGCGGCACGGCTGGAAAAGCCACACATCGGAAATTGCGGCGTGCCCTTCATGAAGAGCACGATGGGATGCGCAGCCAGCATCGCCCTGATTCGCTCGTTGATGTCCATGGTCGGTGTTTTCATCTTTACAATGCAGGCAGTCCGGTATTGTACCAGTCGCCCGTCGGGCGCCGCGTGCGACGCCGACACTTCTTCCCCAGCAACCGCCAAGGAGCCGCTCATGGCCATCGAACTTCCGCCGCTTCCGTACGAAAAGAACGCACTGGAACCGCACATCTCCGCCGAGACGCTGGAGTATCACTACGGCAAGCATCATCAGGCCTACGTGAACAATTTGAACAAGATGATCGAAGGCACCGAGTTTGCCGATGCCAAACTCGAAGACATCATCAAAAAGTCCTCTGGCGGCATGTTCAACAACGCCGCCCAAACCTGGAACCACACGTTCTACTGGAACTCGATGAGCCCCAAAGGCGGTGGCGAGCCCAGCGGCAAGCTGGCCGACGCCATCAACAAGGCGTTCGGGTCGTTTGCCAAGTTCAAGGAGGAGTTCAGCAAATCCGCCGCCGGCAACTTCGGCTCCGGCTGGACCTGGCTGGTACAGCGCCCGGACGGTTCGCTGGGCATCGTCAACACCTCGAACGCCGCCACGCCGATTACCGGCAGCGACAAGCCGTTGTTCACCACGGATGTGTGGGAGCACGCCTACTACATCGACTACCGCAATGCGCGCCCGAAATACGTGGAGGCGTTCTGGAAGCTGGTGAACTGGGAATTCGCGGCGAAGAACCTCGCCTGAGACCCTTCAACAGCAGAAAAACGGAGCCGGCGACGGCTCCGTTTTTCTTTCCGGGGCAGCGTCAAACCTCACTGTCGCGTCCTTTCTCCCCTCGGCGACCTTGGGAGTTCGCGCGAAGTGCCGTTGACAGAGAACTCGAAAAGCGAGGAGCCAGAGTGTTGCACGCTGCCGAAGTTTGCTTCGCTCGGGCCTCTCGCGACTGGATTGAGCCTTTTGGCGGCGGACGCTTGACGCCCATCAGTGTTTCTTTTGGCCTTCAACACTGTGGCTGCCTTGCTGCAGCGAGTGCAGCACGGGCGCCACCTGCTCTTCACGGCCCAGCGCGTCCGCCATGTCCTTCAAGCGCAGCGCAAGCTGCGCCGTGTCGGCCGCGCATACGGTAGCGTGTCCGACCTTGCGACCGGGCCGCGCCTGCTTGCCATAGTCGTGCCAGTGCGCATCGACGGTCTTGAGCACGGGCGCCGCTTCGGGCAGCTCGCCGATCCAGTTGAACATGGCCGCGGCGCCATGCACGCCGGTATCGCCCAAAGGCAGGCCAAGGACCGCGCGCACATGATTCTCGAACTGGCTGGTGCAAGCGCCCTCGATGGTCCAGTGACCGGAGTTGTGCACCCGTGGCGCCATCTCGTTGCCCAGCAGTTCACCGTCCTTGACGAACAGCTCCAGGGCGAACACGCCGATGTAGTCCAGACGCTCGGCCAGCCTGCGCGCGAGCTCGGTGGCGCGCTGCTGCAGGTCGCCCAGATGTGGCGCGGGCGCAAGGCTCATCGACAGTACGCCATCAACATGCCAGTTGCGGGTCAGCGGCCAAGTGCGAAAATCGCCGTCGCGTCCACGCACCGCAAGCACCGACAGTTCGCGCTCGAACGGCACGAAGGCTTCCAGGATCAAGCCATGTCGCGCCGCCTGTGTACCGAGCGCCGCCCAGGCTGCATCGGCGTCACCCAACTCGTGCAAGCGGAACTGACCCTTGCCGTCGTAGCCGAACCGGCGCGTCTTGAGGATGGCCGGCGTGCCCACCACCGCCAGCGCCTGATCCAGCTGCTCGCGCGTGTCTACCGTCATGAACTCGGGTGTCGACAGGCCGCATTCGCGAAACAGGGTCTTTTCGGCGAGCCGATCCTGCGCGACCGCCAACGCCTGCGGCGCGGGGCATACCGCCACCCGCTCCGCCAGCCAGCGCGCTGCTTCGGCCGGCACGTTCTCGAAGTCGAACGTGACCACGTCGACCTGGGCGGCGAATGCCTCCAGCGCGGCGTAATCGGTCCAGTCGGCCACCACCAGCGGAGCCACCTGGCCAGCGCAGGAGTCAGCGGCGCCATCCACCACCAGGGTCTTCGCACCCAGCGGTGCAGCGGCAAGTGCCAGCATGCGCGCCAGCTGGCCGCCACCCAGCACTCCCAACACCGGTTGTCGCTGCCCACTCATGCCCGGGGATCCGGCTGCTCCAGGACGGATCGGGTCTGCCGCGACCGCCAGTCTTCCAGCGCGCGGGACAAGGCCGGGTCATTCAGCGCAAGCACCGCGGTGGCCAGCAAACCGGCATTCACCGCGCCGGCGCGCCCGATAGCCAGCGTGCCCACGGGAATGCCCGCTGGCATCTGCACGATCGACAGAAGCGAATCCATCCCGTTGAGTGCCTTCGACTGCACCGGTACGCCGAATACCGGCAAAACGGTCTTGGCGGCCAGCATGCCCGGCAGGTGGGCGGCACCACCGGCGCCAGCGATGATCACCTGGATGCCCCGCTCCAGCGCCTGCTCGGCGTAGTTGAAGAGAAGGTCTGGGGTGCGATGCGCGGAAACCACCCGCACCTCATGCGCCACGCCCAGCTCGGCCAGTATTCCGGCCGCGTGCTGCATGGTTTCCCAATCCGAACGTGAGCCCATCACCACGCCCACGCGCGGCGGCCTGGATGCTGCTGTCATGGCCGGAACGCCCAAAAACCGTTATTGTACGGGCTTTCCCGCGCCCGATATAGCCAAACCCATCGTCCATGGACAAGCGCCTCCTCGATATCCTGTGCTGCCCGGTCAGCAAGACCCCGGTGCGACCACTGAGCCGGTCTCAACTGGATGCACTGAACGACGCCATCGCCGCCGGCAAGGTCGATACGGTAGCAGGCGTAGCCGTGAGTGAGCGAGTCGCCGAGGCGCTCATCACGACCGATCAAAAGCTGATCTACCGCGTCGAGGACGGCATTCCGGTGATGCTGCCCGAAGAGGGCATCGGCACCTTGCAGTTCTCCGACTTCCCGACGCACTGAGCAGCGGGCGCTGCGCCACGCGCGATCGGCATGAGCCAGGCAGGCTTCGGCCCAAATCAATGTCGCCAATGCCTGACTCAGGCTGACTGAAGCGGCAGTTTGCCGGAAGCGAAAGCTTGGAAACGGCAGAAGTGACCTCAATTCGTCCAGATTCCGTGACGTGATCGCAAATCGCGTGGACAGGACATGGCGCGGCGCCGCGATTTGGCTTATCGTCAATCCCCGTGCCATGTTTCGTGGTCCGGTTACGCGCGCGGAGCACCAAGACGGGGATGTGGCTATGAACGAAGCCAGAGAGCCAACCAAGGTTGTCAACTTGAGCCAGCGCGCGGACCCGTCCAGCGAGCGCGTCGGCGAGTTGCTCAGCGCCGTGCGCCGGATTGCCGGCAAAAGGTTGCAGCAATGGGTAAGCAACGCGTTCGAGCGAGTCGACGACGCGCTGTTTGACCTGGCCGAAAAGGCCGAGAACAACGCTGCCCAGATGCACTATTTCGACGGCATGCGCGAAGTCCGCAAACGGCGCCCGGGAATCGAACGCAATTTCCTGGGCACCATCGCCCGCAGTCTCAGTGACTTGGCTCACCCCTCGAACGCCCAGGCGGCGCCCACCGCGTCGGCTCCGATCGGCTCGGCGGAATTGAGCCTGGTGGCGGAAAGTGAACTGGAGGAATCGCTGGCCATCACCAGCATGATCAGCAAGAACGAGGCGCGCCTGGCGCGAGATCTGTTCGCGGTCAACCAGCGACTTTCGGTGATCTGTGGCGGTCACAAGATCGACGACACCAGCAACCCGATGGCTCCGACCATCCTGTCGCATGCTTTCCGCCGGGCGCTGCAGGAACTCAGCGCGGACATGCGGGTCAAGCTGATCATCTACAAGCTGTTCGATCGCTACGTGTTGTCCCTGCTGGAAGAGCTCTACCAGGAAGTCAATATCGAACTTGTCCGCGCCGGGGTCCTGCCTCAGCTGCGTCATCAGGTTTCGCGCGGCGGCCAGCACAAGCCCACCCGTGCCTCCGGCACGGACGGCACCGATGCCGCTGCAACCGCTGCAGCCGACGAGAGCGGGGAGATTCCCGACAACATCCTGCACACCCTGCATGCCTTGTTCAGTGCACGCCGGGGCCACGCCAGCGGTGGAGTGGCTCGTGAAGGTGGAGCCCATGCATCGGGCGGTCCGCTGCCATCGGCCAACGAGTTGCTCGGCGCGCTCAGCGTGCTGCAGAGCCAGATCGTCAGTGCCGGGCCGCTCTCCTACGCCGAAGTGAACGATGCGGCCGCCCTCAGCAGCGAAGTGATGCAGCTCAAGGCGCAATTGCTGACCCAGATCGGCGCGCTGCGCGGGGAGCGTCCCAGCCATGTCGCCAACATGGACGAAGACACCATCGACCTGGTGGGAATGTTGTTCGAGTTCATCCTGGAAGATCGCAACCTGCCCACGGCGATGCAGGTGATGCTGGCACGGCTGCAAATCCCCTACCTGAAGGCGGCGATCCTCGATCGCAAGCTGTTCGCACATCGCCAGCATCCCGCGCGGCGGTTGCTGGACTGCCTCGCCGAACAAGCCAAGGGCTGGTCCGAGGAGTCCGACCGCGACCATCGCCTGCATGAAAAGGTGAAATCGATCGTCGACCAGTTGCTGCACGACTTCGACGACGACATGGGCATCTTCGACCGACTGCTGACTGACCTGCAGCAGTTCCAGGACGTCAACAAGCGTCGCTCCGAACTGGCCGAACAGCGCGTCGCCGAGTCCACCCGCGGCCGCGAGAAGCTCGAGCAGGCCCGACGTCGTGCGGCGCGCGAGATTCTCGACCGCATCGGCACGCAAAAGCTGCCGCCGCTGGTGCATGGCGTGCTCGCGCGAGCCTGGGCCAACCACCTGGTTCTGACCCTGCTGCGCCAGGGCGAAGACTCGCCCGAGTTCAAGAGCGCCCTGCGCTTCATCGACGAGTTCATCGCCAGCACCCGCCCGGCCAACGACACCACCAGTCGGCAAACCCTCCGCTCGATGCTGCCAGGTATCGAGCGCGCGCTGCGCGTGGGCCTGGCCAACGTGGCATTCCAGGAGCAGGGCGTCGAAAAGCTGCTTGGCCAGTTGCATGCTTACTACCGCCAGCAACTGGGGGACAAGCCGAACTCTGACGCCCCCAGCGTGACCGCCGTGGCTGAAGAGGGCGCCGCGATGCTGGCGATCCCCGACAGCATCCAGCCGGTCATCGACCAGCAGGCCGAGCCAGGTGACATTCTCGATGCCGAGGAACTGGCCGAGGTGCCACCGGACAGCCCGCAATGGCACCAGGTGCAGGCACTGCAACCCGGCAACTGGCTTGAGTTCACGCTCGACGGGGAGGCTCCTGCCCGCGCCAAGCTGTCCTGGATCAGCCCCATGAGCGGCCGCTACCTGTTCGTCAACCGCCGCGGGCTCAAGGTGGCTGATTATGCCCCGCGTGAACTGGCCGCGCTGTTTGGCGACGGACGCGCCCATGTGCTGGCAGCCAATGCTCTGTTCGACCGCGCCATGACCGCGATCGTCGGCAAGCTGAGCCAGGCTGACGACACGTCCAAGCGTTCGACGAACGCAGAATGACGCAAGCACATTTGTTCGGGCAACCTGATGCGATCCAGGTTGCCGCCGATGTCGCACATGCGCTGGACGAAGACCTGGGCGGTGGTGACGCCACCGCCGGCTTGTTGCCGGCCGACGCGCAAGCTCGAGCCCGGGTGACCTGTCGCGATGCCGCGGTGATCGCGGGCAGCGCGTGGTTCGATGCGTGCTTCCGGCGGTTCGATCCTTCGGTTCGGATCGAGTGGTTGGCCCGTGACGGCGACCGCGTCGCCCCCGACACGATGATTTGCCGCTTGTCCGGGCATGCACGCTCGCTGGTCAGCGCGGAACGATCGGCACTCAACTTCCTGCAGCTGCTGTCAGCCACCGCCACGGTCACAGCCCAATACGTCGCGGCCGTGGCGGGCACCGGGGTACGCGTACTCGACACCCGCAAGACCTTGCCCGGCCTGCGCGCAGCCCAGAAATACGCGGTGCGCTGCGGTGGAGGCCACAACCAGCGGATGGGTCTGTACGACGCGATCCTGATCAAGGAAAACCATATCATTGCGGCCGGCGGCATTTCCGCAGCGGTGGCCGCAGCGCGACAGCTTCACCCCGAGCTCCCGCTGGAGGTGGAGGTGGAGGACCTCGACGAACTCGAGCAGGCGCTGTGCTCAGGCGCGGACCGCATCATGCTGGACAATTTCGAAGTGGCCAGGATGCGCGAAGCGGTGAAGCGCGCCGGCGGGCGGGTGCCGCTGGAAGTATCCGGCAATGTCGATCTGCAAACGATCGGCGAGTTCGCCCGCACCGGCGTCAATTTCATTTCGGTCGGCGCACTGACCAAGCATGTGCACGCCATCGATCTGTCCTTGCGCTTGCAACTGGACTGAGCACGAGCTTGCACCTGAGCGACCGCGCCCACACACTGGGGTCATGTCCGATTTGTCCAGTCTCCTGCTGTTGCTGGTGCTCGGCGCCACGGTCGGGCTGTGGCTGAAGCTCAGCGTGGCGCGTGAACGCGCGGTGCGCGAGGCACGGCGACAATGCCAATTGCACGATTTGCAGTTGCTTGACGAAACCGTGGGCCTGCACGGGCTGCGCCTGCGTCGCGTCAATGGCCTGCGCAGGGTCGAACGTTGCTACGGCTTCGAAGTGAGCATCGAAGGGCACGACCGTGCGCCCGGCCGGTTGTGGATGATCGGCGATGCACTGAGCAGCCTCAGCTTGCCCAGCATCGAGGTGCTGCCGCCGGGCAGTACCGACTCAGCACCGCCGTCAGCTCCAGGCAAGGTGGTGGCGCTGCGCGCCCGTCAGAGCGACCGACTGCACTGAATGCAGCCGGCAACCCGGGGAAAAGCCCTGGCGCTACTTGACCACGCGCAGATGCGGCGCACCGCGCTTCGGCTTCTCGGCACTCTCGCCCTCGCCTGAAACGGGGTCGTCCGGCGGCGGCGGATCAGACGGCGGCGGGTTGTCGCTTCCCTCGCCATCGGCCGGAAACATCATGCCCTGTCCGTTCTCCTGGGCGTACAGCGCCAGCACCGCCTGCACCGGAATCTGGATCGCCTGGCTGACCCCGGAAAACCGCGCCTGAAAACTGATCAAGTCATTGCCAAGATCAAGGTTGACCACCGCACGAGTGGCCAGGTTGAGCACCACCTGACCATTCTGGATCACCTGCGGAGGAACCCGTACGCCAGGCGCCCCCGCGTCAACCAGGATGTAGGGCGTCAACTGGTTGTCGCTGATCCAGTCGTAGATCGCCCGCAACAGATACGGGCGATTCGAACTCATGGGTACATCATCACGCTTGCTCATGGACCTGCCGCATCGCCCTTTCTTCGTCGGTCATACTGCGTGAAAAGCCCTGGCTATGGAACAGGCGTTCACCATAATCGACGATCGGCTTGCCTTCGCGGCCAAGATCCACCCGCAGCCAGGGCAGCCTCCAGACTACCGGGGCCACCAGGCAATCAGCCAGGCTCATCTCGGGGTTGAGGAAGAACTTGGACGCCTTGAACAGTGGCACGGTGGACAGCATCTGCTCACGCAGACGCTTGCGGGCGCCATCGGCCGGGCGACCGCCTGTACGAATCGTCTCGACCTCGGGCAACCAGTCTTTCTCGACCCTCACGGCGGCCACCCGCAACCGCGCGCGCGACTGCGGATCGATCGGCATCAGCGGCGGATGCGGATAGCGCTCGTCGATGTATTCGCACACCACCGCCGTGTCGAACAAGGTCAGGTCCCGATCGATCAGTGTCGGCGTGCTGGCGTACGGGTTGAGGTCCACCAGATCCTGCGGCGGCTTGGCCGGATCCACCAGAACCCGCTCGTAGCTCACCCCTTTGGCGGCCAGCACCAGCCTGGCACGATGACACTGGATGTCATCCGCCGTGGTGTACAACGTCAATGCATTACGCAAGCGGGGGCTTTGAATCATGCGCGATTCCCCATCGTTGATGCGGACGCGGCGGCCACGGCCGCCGCGTTCGTGAGTGCCATTCGACTCAGTGGACGTCCTTCCAGTATTCCTTCTTCAGCAGCGCAAACAGGAAGGTCAGCAAGGCAAGGAAGAGAATGACCCAGATGCCGTAGTGATGCCGCTGCAGGGCCGCCGGCTC
>JBDTEG010000139.1:0-28557 GCA_039922695.1 Rhodanobacter sp.
GGCTCGCGGCAAGGGCGCGCCGGGCACGCCACCGCTGCGCTTCGGCGGCGGCGCGCGCTGACGTTGATTCGGCCCGAACAGCCTCGGCGAGCGCCACGTCAGCTTGCCGGTGAACCTGCCGCAGCGCGATGATGCCACCGTCATCGGCGGAGCATGGCATGGACACGAAACAGGTTGGCTGGATGGCGCGGGCAGCCCTGCGCAGTGCCGCGTGGTCCGAGCGCTGGTTCCCGGACGCGTGGGTGTTTGCGGCGCTGGGCGTGGTGGTGGTGGCCGTGCTGGCCCTGGCATTCGGTGCTACGCCAATCTCCACGGTGGACGCATTCGGGCATGGCTTCTGGAGCCTGATTCCATTCACCATGCAGATGGTGTTCGTGGTGATCGGCGGCTATGTGCTGGCCACCGCGCCGGTGATCGCGCGTTTCATCGACGTGCTGGCGCGGGCGCCGCGCAGCGGTCGGGGCGCGGTGGTGTACGTCGCCCTCGTCAGCATGCTGGCCTCACTGTTGAGCTGGGGTTTCTCGCTGATCTTTGGCGGGCTGCTGGTGCGCGCGCTGGGCCGGCGCCGCGACCTGTGCATGGACTACCGCGCAGCCGGTGCCGCGGCCTATCTCGGGCTGGGTGCCATCTGGGCGCTGGGCTTGTCGTCGTCTGCCGCGCAATTGCAGGCAAACCCGGCCAGCATGCCGCCCGCGCTGCTGTCGATCACCGGCGTGCTGCCATTCAGTCGCACCATCTTCCTGTGGCAGTCGATCGTGCTGACCGCCGTGTTGATCGTGGCGTCGCTGTTGATCTGCTGGCTTACCGCACCACCCGACACCCACGTCCGCCCGATGCAGGACTTCGACACTGGCGACAGCGCCGTCCCGACACTGCCACCGCGCACACGGCCCGGCGAGTGGCTTGAGTACAGCCCGCTGCTGTCGCTGGTGATCGGCCTGCTCGGCCTGGGCTGGCTCGGCCACGAATTCGCGAGCAAGGGTGCGGTCAGCGCCATCGCCAACCTCAATACCTACAACCTGCTGTTCCTGACCCTGGCCATGCTGCTGCACTGGCGTCCACGAAGTTTCCTCGACGCCGTGAAGCGTTCGGTGCCGAGCACCTCCGGCATCCTGATCCAGTTCCCGCTGTACGGCGGCATCGCCGCGATACTCACCCAGGCACCCGGCTCAGGCGGCCTGACCGTGGCGCAGCGGCTCTCCCATCTGATCGTGCACGTGGCCACCACCGACTCGTTCCCGTTGCTGATGGGCGCCTACTCGACCGTACTGGGTTTCTTCGTGCCCTCCGGTGGCGGCAAGTGGCTGGTCGAGGCGCCGTACGTGATGCAGGCCGCCATCGACCTGCACGTGAACCTCGGCTGGGCGGTACAGATCTACAACGCCGCCGAGGCGCTGCCCAACCTGATCAATCCGTTTTGGATGTTGCCGCTGATCGGCGTACTTGGCCTTCGCGCTCGCGACGTGATCGGCTACACCTTCATGCAGTTCGTGGTGCACGTGCCGCTGGTGCTGGGGCTGTTGTGGTTGCTGGGGCTTACGCTGAGTTACACGCCGCCGGTGATGCCTTAGGACGATGAGAAACGATGGGTGGCGAGAACGCGTCGCGCGTGCTCGCCCTGTCCCCACTCCTCGCTCTTTTCTAGGACTCGCGCAGCGCCGTGGTCACTGGCAAGCGCGCCGCGCGCACGGCGGGGACCAGGCCGCCAATGAAGCCGATCGCCAGCGCCCATTTCAGACCGCTCCACATCAGCTGCGAAGACACCTGGAAACGGAACACGAGCTGGGTCAAACCACTCAGCGTCGAGGTGGTGTAGCCATTGAACACCAGCCACACGACCAGTGCACCGAGCACCCCACCGAGCAGCGCGAGCAACATGGTTTCCAGCATCACCGACACCACCACGGGCACACCGCGAAAGCCGATCGCGCGCAGCGTGGCGATCTCCCTCGCCCGAGAGGCCACCGCGGCGAACATGCAATTGAGCGCACCGAAGATGGCGCCGATCGCCATGATGAGGCCTACGGTAAGGCCGACGATCCGGATCACCTTGGCCAGACCCGCGGACTGTTTGGCGAAGTAGTCTTTGGTGGTACTGGCTTCGACCTTCAGTTTCGGATCAGAAGCCAGTGCGGCATTGAAGGGATCAAATGCTGCGGCACCGGTGAGCTTCACCAGCACGGATTCGGCGCTGTTGCCGCGACGATAGGCCGAGGCCACTGTCTGACGATCAGACCACATTTCCGAATCGTAGGCATCGCCGGAAGCAAACACGCCGACGACTTTCCACGACTCCGTGCCCAGCTTTACCTCGTCGCCGACGGCCATGCCGGCAAACTGCCGCGCCGCGCCTTGGCCCACGTCCATCTCGCGCAGGCCGGGTTTGAACTTGCGTCCTTCAATGATCTTCAGGTTCGGGCGCAACGCCCAGGCCTCGGGATCGACTCCACGCAACTGCGCGTTGGCATCTTCGTTCGAACCCTTCTGCTTGACGTTGGCAGCCACCACCAGTTCGGCCGACGCCATCGGCTTGCCGCCGTCATCGCGCGCGATCCCGGGCGCCTGCTCGACTGCCAGCACATCGTCGTGCGTCAACACCGAGGCCGACTCCGCCGCCGCGCCGCCACGCAACACGATGGCCGTGTCGGTGCGCCCACCACTTTCCATCGTGGCGGTAAGCCCTTCGCCCATCGCCAGCAGCGCCACCAGTACCGCCACCACCCCGGCGATGCCGATCACGATGACCGACGAGGAGCCCGCCCGCTGCCTGATCGTGCTGACGCCCACCACGGTCACCGACGCGGCCTGTCGGCCACTGCGGGACAGCGCAAGCCACGCGCCGAACACCAGCGCCAGCGCGATGACGCCGAACCATGGCAACAACGTCCACGCGTAGATGGCGAGTATCACCAGCACCACGAGACCCAGATTGAGCAGAAATTTCTTCATGGCGAGCTCCAGTCAGCGACCGCTGAGTGCATCGACGATGTTGAGGCGCATCGCACGCCAGGCAGGTATCCAGCCGACGATCACGCCGATGGCAAGCATCATTGCGACACCGAGGATCCAGGTACCGGCGCTGACCCCATGCACCGGAATCATGCCGCCGCTGGCGGCGCCAATCCCCGGGATGATCGCCGTCACAAGGGCCAGGCCGATGACGCCGCCAAGCAACAGCAACAGCACGCTCTCGGCCAGCACCATCGCCTGCACGCTTCGATTGGAAAAGCCGATCGTCTTGAGCACCGCCAGCTCCGAGGTACGCTCGCGCACCGCCTGCATCATGGTGTTGCCCGTGAGCAGGAGCAGAGTGAAGAACACCGCGCCCATGATCGACACCACGATCAGGCCGATATTCACCAGTTGCTTGATGAACGAGGCCTGGAATGCCTGCTCCGTCTGCGCCTTGGTCTCGTGATCGGAATTGGCCGAGATCGCATCGATCGTCTTGGCCACCGCATCGGCGTGCGCCGGATTGGCTACCTTCACTACATACCAGTGCACGGTGCCGGAGCCGAACGCGTTGTTCTCGTCGAAATACTTCCAGTGGAACAGCAACATCTGTTCGCGCCCCGCTGCCGCTTCGGTTTTCGCGTGAAAGATGCCGGTGATGTCGAAGGTCCAGGTGTTGCCGCCCGAAGCCTTGGACGGAAAGATGGTTGACTGCAGCGGAATCTTGTCACCAATCTTCCAGCCATATTTTTTCGCCAGCGCCGCACCGACGATGGCACCCGTGCGGGTTCGATCCCAGCTGGCCCGTTGATCGGCTGACAGCACCATTTCGGGGTAGAGGTCGATGTAGTTCGGACTCACCGCGAAGCTGATGACCTGGTTCCTCGGGTCCTGGTAGACCCCGCCAAACCAGTTCGCCGATGCGACCGCGCTCACTCCCGCCACGGCCGCGATGCGCGCGCCCAGGCTCTCAGGCAACGGCTGCTGCATCGACATGCGCGAATTGACGATCAGCCGCCCTGCGCCATCGACACTGTCGCCGGCGGTGAATGCCACTCGCACGGCATTGAGCAGGCCGAACAGCAGGAATGCGGCAATGATCGAGACCAGGGTGAGAAAGGTGCGGGTCTTGCGCCGAAACAGCGCGGCCCAGATCAGGTGGAGATATTTCATGATGGTCTCCTCACGCCGTCGCCTGCTCTACCAGGGTGCCCTTGTCCAGATGCAGCGTATGAGTGGCGTATTCGGCAGCCTTCGGATCATGGGTGACCATCACGATGGTCTTGCCATGGTCGCGGTTGAGTTGCTGCAGCAGCCCAAGTACGTCCTCGGCGGACTGGCGGTCCAGGTCACCGGTCGGCTCGTCGCACACCAGCAAGGTGGGATCGGAGACGATCGCGCGAGCAATCGCCACGCGCTGCTGCTGGCCACCGGAGAGCTCCCCCGGCTTGTGGCTGGCGCGGTCGGCCAGGCCGACCAGTTGCAGCGCGATGGAGGCATTCTTCTTGCGCTTTGCGGCGGACAGCTTGGTCAGCAGCAACGGCAATTCGACATTGCGCTGCGCCGACAGCATCGGCATCAGGTTGTAGAACTGGAAGATGAAGCCCACGTTCGACGCCCGCCATTTCGCCAGTGCGCCCCCACCCATCTGGTCGATGCGCTGGCCGCCCACGCTGATGCTGCCGGCACTCGGCGAATCGAGCCCGCCGATCAGATTGAGCAAGGTGGTCTTGCCCGAGCCGGACGGCCCCATCAGGGCCAGGAAATCGCCCTCGGCGATCGCCAGGTTGACGTGATGAAGCACCTCCACCTTCTGCTTGCCGCGCGTATAGGTCTTGGCCAGGTTCTGGATCTCGATCAGGGTGCCCATGGCAGTCCTCCGGTTGTGAGGCGATGTTGCAGGAGCTCGCTCGCGGGCGAGGCTGTTGTTCGGTGTTCGGTGTTCCGCAGAGCGTCGCCCGTCAGCGAGCTCGTGCGGCAACAACCAAAGGTGGAAATGAAGAAGTCAGGATTCCTTTGTCTCCACGCGCGAACCATCGTGCAGAGTGGCGGGTGGCGCAGTCACCACACTCTCACCGGGCTTCACTGCGGTCGGCAGCAGACGCAGCTCGCCATAGGCCTGCGCCGCCGGATTCACGCGTCGCATGTTCGCCTTGCCGTCCTCTACCACGAACACCACGTCGTGCCCGTCGCGCTGCACGATGGCAGAGGCCGGCACCAGCACGCCGCTGGGCGGCTGGGTCGCACTGTCATGCTTGGCCTGCTGTTCCAGGAACGAAACGCGCACGCCCATCTCCGGCACGATCCGCGCGTCCTTCTTCTCCAGCGCCACGCGCACCTTGATGGTGGCCTTGCCGCGGTCGGCGGTGGGCACGATGGCGATGACGTGGGCGGGAATCTTCCAGTCCGGATAAGCATCCAGCACGGCCTCGGCCGGCATGTCCGGTTTGACCCGGCCGATGTAGGCCTCGTTGACGTCGACGTCGACTTCCAGCGAATCCATGTCGACTATGGTACCCACGCCGGTTCGGGTGAACCCGCCACCCGCGGACAGGGGCGAAATGATTTCGCCGACCTGCGCATCCTTGGTGGTGACCACGCCGGTGAACGGCGCACGTACTACCGTGTAATCGAAATTCACTTTTGCCTGCACCGCCTGGGCCGCGGCGGCTGCGGCCTGTTTCTGCTGGGCGGCGAGCTGCGCGCGGCTGCTGTCGACCAGGGTGCGCGCCTGCTCGGCAGACTGCTTCGACACCAGCCCCCGTCCAACCAGCGACTGCAGGCGTGCTGCATCATGCTGGTTCTGCGCCAGCTGCGCCCGATACTGCGCCACCAGCGCCTGCGCGGCGGCAGCCTGCGCCCTGGCTGTTTGCAGCCCCGCCTTGTAAGCACTGTCATCCAGTCGTGCCAGCACCTGGCCCTTGGTCACGTGATCGCCTTCCTCGATCAGCACGGCAGTCAACGTACCCGTGATCTGCGCCGATACCGTGGCCTGACGCCGTGCGGTCACATAACCGGTCGCCTGCAACACCGCACCCGCATTGCTGTCGGCGCTGATCGACACCGCCCGGGCCACCTGCACCGGCATGGCGCGATGGCCCAGCCAGAACCAGCTGGCGGCACCGATCAGCACAAGCGCGATCACCGCCGCCCCGACCATCCACGGCCAGCGTGCCCGATCGCCAGCCTGGTCTTCCCGCTGGTGGCGCTCGATGCGCAATTCCTTCAATAGATCGGTGTTGTCCACTCGTGCTTCCCCGGCGTATGCGTTCATGATCCAGCCACGCGGCTCGCCGAACCAGATCAAATCATCAACTGCCACCCATGACAGCTGTCATCTGCGAATGCTGCCGCAAATGCTCCACTCCAGGCAAACATACGGCAAACGCTCCCCGATGCCGCTATTTGAACGACAACGTCAGCAGGCGGCCCGACTCCGCACGCTTCTCTGCGACCAAGCTTCCCATCGGGACTCGCTCCCGACTTCATCTTGGGCACGCTGTGTCCGACCTCGCTACCTGCGGTCGTGTCAGCGTTGACTACGAGCGCGGCAGGCAAACTGCCGCGTGCGCTTGCTCCTGCTTCCGTGGACCACATCGCCGCAGCATGCCCGAGAGATGTCGGTAGCCGTCATAGTCAGGGGTCCACCCTTTGCTTCGCTCCAGCCACGCGAGCAGTGATGGAAGGCAGGCCTTGCTGACCGGCGAATCAGACTGGGTTGCCTTCCGCATGCAGTCGATTCGGCCAGCCGATTCGAACCAGCGTTTCGTCCGGGTCGGACAGCGAAAATTCGTACATACCCCAAGGCTTGGCTTCGGCCACACGACCCATCGACGTGGCGAGCTCGTCGACTTGCTCGACAAGAAGATACAAGCCGAAAGGGTTTCGACCTGGCATCAACCAGCCTTCGACGGCGCGAGTCAGATGTAAATCGCCGCCACCCCCGTTCGACAGGATACGGTAGTCATCATCCCCGCCATGGCGCACAAATCCCAGCCGTGCATAGAACGCCTCGCTGGCATCCAGATCGTTGCTGGGGAGAATGGCAGTGAGCATCTGTCCGTGGCTCATTCGACGCACTCCAGGCGGTACGGAACGCTTGCTTCGGTGTGCGTTCTCCCGGTGCGCTCCGCGACGCGCTTCAGTCGCGCCAGGCCTTCCTCGAAATCGCTGCCGATCTTCCGGTCCAGATCGACGAACAACCCCGCGACCTTGCCGACGTACGGCGTCTTGTCGTCCAGCTCCCAGGTCACCCGGGTGCCGTCAATGTCGGGCATCAGCCGGAAGACGACTTTGTTGTGTCCCTGAAACGGCTTGATCATGTCCAGATCCAGGGCAACCTGCGAATAGGGCAAGGACTGGGTAATGGTGATGCTGCCCTCACCGGCCTCGCGATTGCCTGTCCAGGCATACCTCGCGCCGGGGCCACCGGCCGGACCGCTGTACGTCTCGCGCATACCCGGGTCGCGATCGTATGGCGTCCACGCCTCCCAGGCCCGTAGTTCGTTGATCAGGGGAAATATCTGCCGGGGCGAAGCCTTCATTACCAGGGACCGCTCCACGTGCAGATCGTCGGACTTCATCGCCGCGAGAATCAGAATGGCGGCAATGACCGAAACGACGACGGCGGCGATCATGCTGAGCAAGGCGTACATCTCCAGCTGTGGCTTTGCGGGTGAGGCCCGGCTTTTCCCAGGCGCCAACCGCGTGACAAGCGGTGCACGCTAATGCGCTGCGGTGCCCTGGTACAGGACCAATCGCGCGCCCCCGTGCATGACCAATATGAGCCGGCGCGGCCTTGCCGTGGACCACGCTGTCATCCGGTCGGCCCAGTTCCAGGCAGGGAAGATTTGAACGGGTTTCATCAAGCACGGCTTCCGTGGCTATTACTGCCGCGGCCTGCACGAAGCAAGCGGTCACAACTGACACGATTTCCCCCGGCCAGACGGTCAAAGGCTCTCCGGCATTGGCGGCACGGATGGTCATGTCCGGGGGTATGTTGCATCCCGCACGCCGTCGCTCAGCCATGCCATCCCTCGATAGGAGTCGGCGACCACCCACGCACCGCACGCAATCGCGCTTGACATCAGGAATGGTGTCAACGACGCATTGGCCGGTGCGGCAATCAATCCCGGCAGCCAGACCAGCACCGTGATGACGCTCAGCATCGCTGCCTCCAGCATCGCGGCCAGCCGTGGCCATACGGCAAATAGCAGCCCCAGGCTGGCGACCAGGCTACCAGCGCCGGTGAGATAGACCCAGCCATACTTTCCTGGCAGCCACGCCGGGATCAACGCGGCGGTCTCATCGGCGTATGCGAAGTGCGCCAATCCGATCGCGGGTAACGCAAGCACGAAAAGTAGTCGAGCCCAGCCGATGCCACGCACGCCGACGGCCCACCCGAGGCACTGCCTCGCCCCGCTGCCAGCGTGGATCGCGAACAGGATCCAGCCGCCGGACAGGATCGTGGCAATTTCCGCGGCACCCATCCAGGTGGCTTCCATCTGCGGGACCACCAGCACGGCCGGCAGCTTCAGCAACACCAGCCAGAGCAGCGTGAACCCGGCTGCCACGGCGGCAGCCAGCGGCAGCGTGCGCCGCCAAAGAAGGCCCATGCCGATCAACAGTTCGGCCAGCGCGCAGATATACGCAATCCACTGGCGGGCCGGCAAATGTGCTATCGGAATGCGTTGCCACACTGAGGCGAAATCCCCGACAACCAGGCCGCGGATGCCCAGCGCGATCATGACCATGGCGAACAGCAGATGGCCGGGCGTGATTCGGGCAGGGCGAAGTTCCCCGACGCCCACGGTCAGATTTTGCACGAGGCGACGCATCACTGGCATGGGATCCGAGTGCACGGAATGATCAGAAATGACTTCGTCACGGCGATTGCTCATGTTGCTGGCGGCTTCTCTCGTAGTCATTGAACCAGTCGCCGATGGCCCGATTCACCCCACGGCATCGTGCGGCCAGATGTCCAATCGTGCGGCATGGCGCGAGCCCGCATGAGCTTCAGCACGCTCGCCAGACGGCCGCAGTGTTCCGCTCAAAACATAGGCGTGGAAGGTACTCACGTATAGGACCAATCTGCCGGCGAAATCGTGACCAATAGCCTCATCGATGCTGCTCGTGCCGGGATCGACCGTGCAGCACGCCAGGCAGAAGACCCCACCTCCGCGTCTCCACTTTGGAAAGAAGATGGCCACGCGAAAACTCGCAGCATTCACAATTGGTCTTGCCGATCTCCACGCAAATGGCTCTGGAGAACATCAAATGAACTATCTATTGTTGCCGCGAACCCGAAAGGCCGCGACGGAACTGAGAGCCCCGCCGCTTAGCTATTCGGGCAACCAAACACTGACGGGCAAGGTTTATGCGCAAGCGCTATCACTCACCGGAATTGCGCCGCGACGCGGTACGACAGGTGATTCAATACCGACAACCAATCAGGGACGTCGCCAAGCAATATGACCTCCCCCTGGACACCGTGCGCGTATGGGTCAGGCGCCACCGCGAGAGCGGCGTGGCCATTTCAGCGAACGACTCCATCAATCTTTCAGGCACAGCAAGGACGCCACAGCATGACCAGCTGAGGCGAATGATCGAGATGCACCTGCTGAACGAGGTGGGCTGATCGAAAGTGGCACAACGAGAATTCGGCCCGAAAGCGCGTGCTGGAAGTCGTGCCGTAACCTGCCGCGAGCGATCTGGATTTCAAATCATGCCGGGCGATCGGCATCCGCATCAGACGGATCCCGCAGTGCAGGTGCAACCGGTCGACGATGAATCGAGGAAATGCCTGATCTTTCCTCCGAGGTTTCGCTGGCGGGACCTTGGAGTTTCAAGCCGCCGGATGCGCCGAGACGGTGCGCGCGGTCGCCGCATTCATTCACCGTCGTCTTGACGGCAAGTTCTCGCCGTGTCGTCACTGGTCACTTGGGGTTTCTGCGGGCGTTTATCGGGCGTGGCACCTGCGTCGGCGTTGCGGCTCCAATCCTGCGGTCGCGTGAAGTGGCCATGCAGGAACAGCATGCCGCGCGCGATCTTGTGTAGTTCACTCAACATGGCGGTTGCATCCTGAATTCCAGCGCCAAGACATGACGGCTTTTGTTCCGTCTTCCGTGCTGGACGGCAGCAGCGAGGCGGTGCCCAACTCAGCGTCGGGACGCGGTGACACGGGATCTTGCATGAAGCCGGCCTGCGTTCTGGCGGTGACGGGTGGCGCGAAGGACAAGACGACCGTCGATGATTTATTCATGACATCGCTCAGGAGCGCGGTATCCGTGTGAGGAACACGGATACCGCTTTGCCCAGGGGAAACGAGTTGCAGCAGGTCTTCAGAGCTTGAGCTTGAGTCCGACGTTGTAGAAGCGTCCTACGGCACCGGCCTGCGACCAGGTCGGGTTGTAGTTGGCACCGGCGCCGGCATAGTTCGACGGGTCGAACGGTGCGTGGCGATCGAATGCGTTCATGATCGCACCGGTCACGCTGAGTCGCTCATTGATTGCATAGCTCGCGGTCAGGTCGAAGTCGTAGAACGCCCCTACGCGGCAGCTGGCAGGAAAATTGGTGCCGCTTGGCGTAGTCGACAGACAATCACCGTCATACTGGCCGAGTACGCCTACGTCTGCGGCGATGTCCCTGTAACCGCTGGTGTAGTAAAGCGTTCCGGTCAATGTGAACGGCCCTGCGATCAGAGTGTTGGCCCATGAGGCGCGGCTTCGCGGAGTGCCGGCGCCCGATGACAGGTTATACGGTCCCTGCGTACCCACGTAGGATTGCGTGCTCCCGTCAGGCAGAGTCAGCTTCCACTGGAAGATCTGGGTTCCCGTCAGTTCGCTGACGTACTGCAAGCCGTTACCGAAGTCGAAGTGCGCCTGCAGATCCACGTCGACACCAGTGGTCTTCAGCTGCTGGGCGTTGTAGTACGACGAGATCGTTTCGGACGGGCGCGGCATGGCATCAGGATGTTCCGGGTCTGGCAGATCCGGGATGACCGTCACGCCCGCCGCCTGCGGCAGACCCGCGTAATAGTTGTCGAGCGCCGACCCGGTATCGCCCGCCACGATCAGGTCGGATTTCCTGATGTGGTAGTAGTCCAACGAAGCGTTCAACCAGCTGATCGGCTGAAGGACTACTCCAAAGGTAAAGCTGTCCGATTTTTCCGGCTTGATGGCCTTGTTGGCCAAGGTGAATTCAGACAGGCCATATGGAATGGTCGAATAGACGTCCCCTCCATGCAGGGCCTGAAACGCCGGAGGAGGAGTGTAGGTGACGAATCCCTGGGCAGAGCTTGAGCCGTTTTCGGAGAATGAAGGGGCGCGAAAACCTTTCGACCAGGTTCCGCGCACCACGATCCAGTCGAATGGTTTGAACTTCAAGCCCACTTTGGGCGAAAAATTGTTGCCCACGTCCGTATAGTGGTCGTAGCGACCCGCGAGATCCATTTCAAGCGACTGCAACAGAGGCATGTCAAGCTCGGCAAACGCACCACTGACGTCTCGTGTGCCCTTGGTCTGTGCGTTGCCGAGCCCCTGGAACTGGAATCCTGGATTGAGGGTCGGGTCGTCCTGGCCTTCATGCCGCAACTGCGCTCCGATGGCCAGGCCCGCCGAGCCTCCTGACAGGTCCCACAGTTCACGGTTGGCACTCAGGTCCAGTGAGTCCATGTCGCTTGTCGAGGTCTTGGCGTAGCCCGGCGCAACTGAAGCCCGCACTGCAGCGGAGTTGGTTGCCGGGTGAGCAAAGTTGTAGGTGCCGTCGGCTACCGCGTCAAGCAGCCCCTGGTAACTGAGAAAGCCGTATTGCGTCGTGTTCAGCCATGCATGATTCAGTACCAGTGCAGCATCCCAGTTCCAGTCAGCGAACTGGCCGCTGACATCGCCCACCATGCGTGCGTTGTGGTTGTTGTAGTTGAAACCAGAGGGTATGTCACCGAATCTGTAGCTGATCAAGGCCGGCACTGCGAACGGATTGGACGGGTTGCCCACCGGCAAGGTGATGTGACCGAGATTGTGGGGAGTGCTGCTCTGGATCGAGCGTGGCGGTCCCGGCGCCTCGGTCTTCGCCTCCATGTAGCTGGCGTCGAGATACGCCTTGGTGGTGTCGCCCAACTTGAAGGTTACGCGTCCGGACACGCCGCCCTGCTCCATCGCCGGCTGCAGCTGGCCATATAGATTGACGGCGTCGGAACGGCAGTAGCTGCCAGTCGAGTCGGTGATCATCGGGCCGGTGGTGCAGGCCTGCAGTGGCTGCCACAGGCCACTGCCGTCGTTCGGCTTGATTGCGCCGTTTGCGCCGCCGTTACGTGCCGCCGGACCGCCCAGGCCCGGGCCGCCAATGGAGCTGAGGTCACCGGTGTTGAACGGGAAGCCACGCTGGCGCGTCCAGATCGGATTGTCCTTCTGGTACTGCACGCTCAGGTAGCCGTTGTAGTGATCCTTCTCCAGATCGCCGCCACCGGCCAGAAGAGTGGCCTTTCGCGTGAATCCCCCACCATGCTCGGAGGTCCCGGCGTCGGCCGTTGCCTCGACCCCTTGGAAGCTCGGGCGCATGATGATGTTGACCACGCCGGCGATCGCGTCGGCACCATAGACCGCAGACGCACCGTCTTTCAGCACCTCGATGCGTTCGACCGCCGCCAATGGAATCGTATTCAGGTCGACAAAGGTACGTGCGCCATCGTCTGCCACTGGATAGTTTGTGATGCGGTGGCCGTCAATAAGCACCAGCGTCGAGTCCACTGTGAGTCCGCGAAGCGCCACGCCGGCGGCACCTGCCGCAAAACCGTTCGAGAACGCATTTGGAATCGAACCGCTGTTGTCAGCCGAGATCGAGCGCACGACGTCAGAGACGGTGGTCAGGCCGCTACGCTGGATCTGTTGCGCGGTGATCACATTGACTGGAGAGGGCGTCTCCGTATCGATGCGCGGTATCGCCGAACCCGTTACCACGATCGTCTTCAGTTGCTTGGCATTCGACGAGCTGTCCTGCGAACTGGACTGAGAGTCTTGCGTTGCGCTATTCACAGACGCGGCTTGCGCCATCGTGGGACTGGCCATGGTGCCGAGTGCCAGGCCGATCAGGGTATAGACGAGAGTGTGCTTCATGTTCTGACTTTCTCCGGAAAATTCACTTGGTCATCGTTTGGTGTCCGCACGGCATGGAACGACGTGCTCGCAACCGGAAATCTCTGCACATCAAAAGGCTCGCCGCACGGGTGGCACTGCGGGGTGTGCGCGACGAGCGCGCCACCGACCTGCGCCACGGGCCGAGAGCTCAGCAGACTCAATGGTCGAGGGCACGTCGCCGTGACTTTGGTGTTCGCCCTCGATTCGCGACGCCGCTGCGCGCGATTCGCAACAAATTGCAAACCTTCACATCAGGAAATCTTCACAACTATTGCGAAGGGAGCGACGATAGACGTGCGAACAAATTTCTTACATGACCAATTCGATTGCTTTTGGCATAGCCAATGCGAGCTCATGCCCCGTGACGAAGGCCCGCTTTGGTCGAGCCCGTCAGCAACGCACCAAACACCGACAGCCTCGCGTGCGCTGCCTGCTGGACCGGGAAGCCAGAACGCAAGACACGCTGCGGGCAGCAAGACTGAATTCTTGCTGGTGTGACCTCCGGCACTGGGAAATAGCCGACTCATTCGCTTGAATGCGGCCCATGCAGTCGTCTGCGATGCATTCAGAGAAAGCCGAGACGTCCTTGGGAACGTTCGCAGCAGAGCAGCCTGTGTCGGCGAATTGATCGTGTAACAGGCGGCCAAACAACCCTCGAACGTGACTCATGGATGATCGCGCTCCCTGGCCAATCCGGAGAATCCAGTGTTCCTGCAACTTGATGGTGATGGCGCCGCCTATCAGCAACTGACGCGCGCGCTGAAAACGGCGATTCTCGATGGCAGTCTGGACGCAGGCACACGACTTCCGCCCACACGGCTACTCGCGGAGGAATTGGGCATGTCGCGAATTACCGTGTTGTCCGCCTATGATCAATTGCGCGCGGAGGGCTACCTGCAAAGCCGCGTAGGCTCGGGCAGCTACGTCAGCAGCTTGCAACTCACCCCGTCGATTCAATTGCCGAAAGCCGGCTCCATCGCTGCCCCCACAAGCTATGCAAGACGCGCACGGCTGCAGGCCGATCGGTCAATCGGGCGCATGCATCATGGCTTGCGCTTCAATCTGCAGTACGGCGAAATATCCAGCTATCCGGCCCTGAACCAGACCTGGGGAAGGGAGCTGGCGCGCGCAGCGGCGTACACGCCGCTTGAACGCACGGTCTCCGAGGGGTCGTTGGCGCTGCGCGAACAGGTTTGCAAGTACCTCGCCAATCGCCGTGGCGTGCGAGCGCATCCGGAAGACATCCTGATCGTCAATGGCTCGCAGCAGGCTTTTGGACTGATTGCGCGCGTGTTGCTTGAGGAGGGGGATCCGGTGGTCATGGAGGAACCACATTATTTCGGAACCTGGCGCTCGTTCGCAGCGCATGGGGCGGTGTTGCAAGCGACCCGTACCGATGCCGAAGGGCTGGTGTGCAGCGAGCTTCCGCGCAAGCCTCCACGCGTTGTCTGCGTGACACCGTCCCATCAGTTTCCGTCCGGGCCCGCCATGTCGCTGCCGCGGCGGCTGGAGCTGTTGCGCTACGCCGATGCGAATGCGTGCTGGATCGTCGAGGACGACTACGACAGCGAGTTTCGCTACGACTCGCAACCGCTGGCGGCTCTCAGGTCTCTGGATCACGGCGACCGGGTGATCTATGTCGGCACATTTTCCAAGGTGATGTTCGGTTCGATGCGGATCGGCTACATGGTGTTGCCGGCAGCATTGCGCCAGGATTTCGTGAATGCGCGGTACCTGAGTGACATGGGCGGCCTGGCAATCGAGCAAGCCGCGCTGGCCCACTTCATGGAAAGTGGCGCGTTCGAAAGACATCTGCGCAAGGTCGGCAAGACGTTGAAGGAGCGCAGGGAAGTCATGCTGGAGGGGTTGCGGCAGCACGCCGGTGGGCGCGTGCAGATCGCCGATTCGCATGCCGGCATGCACGTGCTTGCGTGGCTTGCCGAGTACGAGCATGAGCAGCTCGACGAACTGATCCAGCACGCACACGCCCGCGGCCTGGGCCTCTACCCCGTTGCGCCGTGCTATCAGCAGCGACCGGCCGTACCCGGCCTCATCCTTGGTTATTGCGGCCTGTCCAGCTCGGAACTGCGCGAGGCCATGCGACTGTTCGGCTCCTGTCTGGACACGATCGATGCCAGGCGGCTTGAGACAGCTTGACCGATCGACAGCAGCACATCCCTTGCCAGCGTCGTGCACACCAGGCTGTCAATTTTGATCAGTCTTGGCCTCGAGGCTTCGTGAAGTCGTGTGGAAAGACTCATCCTGTTTCAAAGCCTCGGCAGGATGTGGATGAATATCAATCGCCAAGAGAGCCGCCGCGCTGCAGGATTTCCGTTTCAACGTCGTGACCGGCTTCGCTCGTTTATCGCTGCCCCGCGAAGAGTTTCGCCGACCACACTGCCGTCTGAGGAGCGTTTCACTCGGACTCGTTCGCCTACGCGGCTGACTTGCCGTAGATCCGCAGTCTGACAACGTGGCGGATGAAGCCGTTGGAAACATTCGAACCGGACCGGCGTCGCTGGCAACGATGGGTCATGTACCGAGTGAAGTCGCGCGCCATGCGTGATGCCTGGCCCGTCGGTCGAGGCGAGGCCCGCGACAGGCCACCAGACCGCCACACGATATTTTTTCGACAGTCCGGGTTTGGCGTCCGACCGTCGCTCCCGCCTCTTACGGAACTTCAGGCATCAAGATGAGAATTCATCGCAGCGCGCAATCGGATGTCGGCATGTTTCGGGATTTCTGGGAATCGGCAATCTCTTATCAACAGACGAGGAATTTCCCGCTCTGGCCTTCATATCCGGAAGCTAAGATCAGTGAAGAAATCGCGTCCGGCCTGCATTTTTCAGCCTATTTCTCGGACGGCGATCTGGCAGGCTACTTTTCAGTTGCTCTTTCGGATGCACAGATCTGGCGTGAAAGAGAGCAAGGCAACGCAATATACATTCACCGCATGTGCGCCAACCCGCGTCGGAAAGGAAGCAACCTGGCCTCGTCCGTGCTGGCTTGGGCATACCAGCACGCTTTCCACTCGGGCAGGAAGTTCGTACGCATGGATACCTGGAGCGACAACAAGCCCTTGGTTGAGTACTACATCAAGTGCGGCTTCCACTACATCGGGGTTCAACAGCTTGGTGTTGTTCCAGAGCTGCCCTCTCACTACAGCAACACCAGCCTTGCGCTGTTTGAGAATCTGGCCGCTGGAGCAAGGTAAGACCATGCGCGGAGGTTTCCTCGCCAATGCACGCCCGCACGCCGGGTTGATCGGGCAGATGTCAACTGGGGTGTCGCAGCTGACCGATGAATTCACTCAAGCGCGCAGTCGACCATCGTCGCACCCACTGGTAGCGAGATCATGCGAAAGGCGTTCTGACTCGGTTTGCGTTCCTGGCCTGGGCCGTGGGAGTGCTTGCCGGGCGTGATGTGCAAGGCGGGCAACAGCCACGGTTGCCGTGCGATCATCGCTGTCACCACTCCGTCACGGCTCACCAGGCATCCCGACATGACTTACGCTGTTGACCCACCCGCACAACCGAGTCTGCCGATCATCGGCAGCGACCAGCGCTTTCCGATTCGCCGCGTATTCTGTATCGGCCGCAATTACGCCGAGCATGCGCGCGAGATGGGTGCCAGTGTGGACAAGGCCACACCGATGTTCTTCTGCAAACCGGCCGACGCGGTGGTCAGCGACGGTGCCGATGTGCCCTACCCGTCGGCCACCAGTGAGCTTCACCACGAGGTGGAGATGGTAGTGGCGCTGGGTGCGGGAGGTCGGGACCTCGAGGTTGAACACGCCGGCTCGCTGGTGTGGGGTTACGGCGTGGGGCTGGACCTGACCCGGCGCGACCTGCAGGCGCAGGCCAAGGCCAAGAGCCATCCGTGGGACGTGGCCAAGGCATTCGACCATTCGGCGCCGGTCTCCGCGCTGTGCCCGGCCGCGACGGCGGCGATCGGTGCGGACACCCGGTTGCGCCTGAGCGTCAACGACGAGTTGCGCCAGCAGGCCAGCCTGGGCGAGATGGTGCACGGGGTGCCGCAGATCATCGCCGCGCTGTCGCGCCTGTTCGAGCTCAAGGCGGGCGATCTGATCTTCACGGGCACCCCGGCGGGCGTGGCGGCGCTGCAGCGTGGCGACCGGGTCCATGCCGAACTGGTGGGTGTCGCCGAATTGACCTCGCGCATCGTTTGACCTGCTGCAGATATTGCTGTGCCTGATGGGGCTGCCGCGCTAGAGTCAGAGAGCCATTTGGCACAACCTCCGGAGAAGAGCATGAGCATGCTGCAGGAATTCAAGGCGTTCGCGATGCGCGGCAACGTCATGGACATGGCGGTCGGCATCGTCATCGGCGCCGCATTCGGCAAGATCGTCACCTCGCTGGTCAACGACGTGATCATGCCGCCGATCGGCTGGCTTACCGGCGGTGTGGATTTCTCCAGCCTCAAATGGGTGATCAAGCCGGCGGACAACACCAACCCGGCGCACAAGATCGCCGAAGTCGCCATCAGCTACGGCGCCTTCATCAATACGATCATCACCTTCATCATCGTCGCGTTCGCGATCTTCATGGTGATCAAGGCGATGAACCGGATGCAGCGGAAGCAGGAAGCGGCACCGGCTGCACCGCCGGCTGATGTGGCATTGCTGACCGAGATCCGCGATCTGTTGAAGGAGAAGAGGTTGTAAGAGGGGAAACCCGCTACAAGATCGCCAATGAAGGGGCCTGGTGTTCCGTTTTCGGTTTTCAGTCTTCGGCGTTCTTTGTTCCATATTCCGTGATCCCTTTCGCGTGTGCAGGCTGCCGCGCACGACCATGTTCGAAGTTTCCCCAGGAGTTTCCCGATGCGTCGCATTGTCCCTGCCGCGATTGCCGCCAGCTTGCTGGTTGCGTGCTCACTCGCCACTGCCGCGACCACGATCCCGGCGCCGGCCGTCAACACTGCCGAACAGCTGCGCGACCGCGCGATGCATGACGACACCGCTTACCGCATCGTCAGCTCGCTCACCACGGAAGTGGGCCCACGCCTGGCCGGCAGCGATGCCGACTTGCGCGCGCGCGAATGGGCCGTGGCGAAGTTCAAGGCACTGGGTTTCGACAAGGTCTACACCGAGCCGGTGACCTTCCCGTTGTGGCAGCGACGCAGCGAGAGCGCCGCCATCATGGCGCCGTTCCCGCAGTCCCTGGTGCTGACGGCGCTTGGATATTCACCCGGCACCCCGAAGGGCGGCCTGACGGCGCAGGTGGTCAAGTTCGACAGCCTTGACGCGTTGAAGGCGGCTGATCCGGCCAGCGTCAAGGGCAGGATCGTCTACGTCGATTACCAGATGCACCGCCAGAAGGACGGCCACGAATACGGCATGGGGTCGGCGGTGCGCGTGGCCGGACCGCCCCTCGCTGCCGCCAAGGGCGCCGCCGGCTACCTGTTGCGCTCGGTGGGAACCGACGTGCACCAGCGCATCGCCCATACCGGGGTCACCGGGTTTCGCGATGGCGCCAAGGCGATTCCTGCCGCCGCGCTGTCCAATCCCGACGCCGACCAGCTCGACCGCGTACTCGCCTATGGCAAGCCGGTGATGGTGAAGCTCGATCTCGATTGCGGCATCGTCGGCCAGTACACCGGCGCCAACGTGATCGGTGAAATCACCGGGCGCAAGCATCCCGATCAGGTCGTCGCGATCGGCGGTCATCTCGATTCGTGGGATCCGGGCACCGGCGCGATCGACGACGGCGCCGGCGTGGCGATCGCGATGGCCGCCGCCAAGCTGATCCACGACCTGCCGCAGCGACCGGATCGCACCATCCGGGTGATCGCATTCGCAAACGAGGAAATGGGTCTGTGGGGCGGTCGCGCCTATGCCGACAAGCATGGCGACGAGGTGGCGAAATTCCAGCTCGGCACCGAATCGGATTTCGGCGCGGCCCCGATCTGGCGCATGAGCGCCAGCGTGAAGCCCTCGGCGCGCGCTGCGATCCAGCAGATCGCGAACGTGCTTGCCCCGATAGGCGTGGAGTACGACGCCAAGCTCCCCGGCGGCGGCGGTTCGGATCTGTCGCAGATGCACGCCAAGGGCATGGCTGCACTGTCGCTGACCCAGGACGGCACGCATTATTTCGATTGGCACCACACCGCCAATGACACGCTGGACAAGATCAATCCGAAGGAGCTGGCGCAGAACGTGGCGGTCTACGCAACCTTCTCCTACATGGCCGCCCAGGCCGATGGTGACTTCGGTTCGGCTCCAGGTGCCTTCGCCGACGACGGTGCTGCCGACTAGCGCCAGGTACCACGGCGGCGGCGCCAACGTGCAACGTTGCCGGCTCGCGAGCTCATCGACGGACCTCGCGCGCCTCGCCAACAGCGCATTCCAGGCACGACGCGACGCTGGACCGGGAAGATCAGCGCGCGGAGCATCTTCGCTTGATCCGACCACCTTGGCCTCCTCGAAGGGCTCAAACCTGAAGCGGTCGCGCGGATGTGATCGGCTTCCGGGTCCGCCTGCAATCATCGCAACTCGTCCGGGCACCGTGTCCGCGCCGTCGGCTCACTGGCACTTCACCCCGTACGGAACAAGCTGGTCCACTCCCAACCCCGGAGTGCGCCATGGCCACCCAAAAGAAACCTGCCTCGCGGTCACCCGCGCCGGCACCGACGCAAGCTGCCGACGAAATGCGCGGCAATGCTGACGAAGTGCATCAACTGGCTGGTGGCAAGCATCCGCCGATGACAACCAACCAGGGCGTTCCCGTCAGCGACGACCAGAACTCGCTGCGGCCGTCGCCACGCGGGCCCACCCTGCTGGAAGACTTCATCCTGCGCGAAAAGATCACCCACTTCGATCACGAACGCATCCCCGAACGCATCGTGCACGCGCGTGGCTCGGCCGCCCACGGTTACCTTGAACTGACCCGTTCGTTGAAGAAGTACACCACGGCGAAAATCCTTACCGAGGTGGGCAAGAAGACGCCGCTGTTCACGCGCTTCTCCACCGTGGCCGGCGGCGCCGGCTCGATAGACACGCCGCGCGATGCGCGCGGTATCGCGGTGAAGGTCTATACCAGCGAGGGCAACTGGGATCTGGTCGGCATCAATTTCGCGCCGTTCTTCATCCAGGATGCGATGAAGTTTCCGGATCTGGTGCACGCGCTGAAGATGGAGCCCGATCGCGGTTATCCACAGGCGGCCAGCGCGCATGACACGTTCTGGGATTTCATTTCGCTTACCCCCGAGAGCCTGCACGCCGTGACGTGGTTGATGTCCGATCGCGGCATCCCGCGCTCATTGCGCATGATCGAAGGCTTCATGATCCACAGCTTCCGCCTGCTCGCTGCCGATGGCAGCAGCACGTTCGTGAAGTTCCACTGGCGCCCGAAGCTCGGCCTGCAGTCCACGATATGGGACGAGATGGTCAAGATCACCGGTGCCGATCCGGACTTCCATCGGCGCGACCTGTTCGAATCCATCCAGCGCGGCGCGTTCCCCGAATGGGAGCTTGCGGTGCAACTGTTCACCCAGGAAGAGGCAGACGGCTTCCCGTTCGATCACCTGGACCCGACCAAGCTCATTCCCGAAGAACTGGTGCCGCTGACCGTGATCGGGCGCATGGTGCTGGATCGCTGGCCCGACAATTTCTTCGCCGAGACCGAGCAGGTGGCGTTCTGTCCCTCGCACCTGGTGCCGGGTATCGATTTCTCCAATGATCCGCTGCTGCAAGGGCGACTGTTTTCCTACCTTGACACGCAGCTGTCACGGCTGGGCACGCCCAACTTCCACCAGTTGCCGATCAACGCACCGAAGTGCCCGTTTGCCAACCTGCAGCGCGATGCACAGATGCAGATGCAATCACCGGCTGGCCGGGTGAGTTACGAGCCCAACTCGCTCTCGCAGGACAACCCGCGGGAAACGCCGCAAGGCTTCTCGCACGCGGCGGAACCGACGGAAGCTGGCAGCAAGGGCCGCATTCGCGCCGAGTCGTTCGCCGATCACTACAGCCAGGCGCGCCGCTTCTACCGCTCGCAGACCAAGCCCGAACAGGCGCATATCGCCAGCGCGTTCGTGTTCGAGCTGTCCAAGGTGGAAACCGTGCACGTGCGTGCGGCCATGGTTGGCCACTTGCGCCACGTCGACGAGGACCTTGCGCTTCGGGTGGCCGGGGGGCTGGCGCTGTCGCCCATGCCGCCAGCACCGTCCGCCAGGGTCTCGCCGGTCGACCTGCCGCTGTCGCCCGCGCTGCAGACCATCGGCAAGATGAAGGACACGCTGAAAGGTCGGCTGGTCGGCATCCTGATCCACGACGGCTCGGATGCGGCCACCATCCAGGCGCTGCGCAAGGCGGTCGAGGCTGCGGGCGCCGCGGTCCGGATCGTGGCGCCGAAAGTCGGCGGTGCGATGCTGTCGAATGGCAAGAAAATGCCTGCGGACGGTCAACTCGCCGGTACGCCGTCGGTGTTCTTCGACGCTGTCGCGGTCGTGCTGAGCGAAGCCGCGGCCAGGCAATTGATCGGGGAGTCCGCGGCAAAGGACTTCGTCAGCGATGCCTTTGTGCACTTGAAGGCCATCGCCGCCGACCCCGGAGCGCAGGCGCTGTTGAAGGCCTGTGGTGTAAAGAAGGACGCCGGGATCGTGGATGCAGCCGATCCCAAGGCTTTCATAGCCGCCGCCGGGACGCGGCAATGGGCACGCGAGCCGAAGGTACGGATGTTGCCCTGAGTCGGAAACGCAAACCGGCGCCAGAGACGGCGCCGGCTCACGCGTCGAATCAAGGCACCCCGCGACCAGGTTGCTGGTGGAGGCCAGATCCGGCAGTGCCGCGGCCATCGCGATTACGCATCCGGGGTCCGGCCGAAACACGCGCGCTGTACGCCTCTCTGGCGCGACAGCAGGCAGATCCATTCTGGCCCGAACGGCAGCCGGACCTTGCCTTGCCGTCAAGCGGAAGCCATGGGCGCCATGCTGGCGGCCCGGTTACGACCGCGTTGCTTGGCTCCATACAACGCCATGTCGGCGCGATGGAACAGGCTTTCGGCGGTGTCGGCAGGCGTGCTGCTTGCCACTCCGCAGCTGATGCTGAGCCGCTGGCCGTTGATCAGCGGCCTGGCGGCCACATGCGCGCACAGCGCATGGGCCTTGCGCAGGGCATCTTCGAGTCCCGCTTCGGGAAGCACGATCACGAATTCATCGCCAGCCCAACGGCCCAGCGTGTCGCCATCACGCAGCGTCTCGCGCGCGCGCAGTGCCAGTGCCTTCAAAACCTGATCGCCAACCTGATGGCCGGAGCGGTCATTGACGGCTTTGAAGTGGTCGATGTCGATCATGATCAGGGCGAACCCGCGGCCGTAACGCTCAAACCGGGCAAGTTCATAACTGACCACCTGCGAGACCCTGCGGCGATTGGGCAGGCGCGTCAGCTCATCCGTATGTGACAGCGTCGCCAACTCGTCCATCGTGAGCTGCGCCAGGTGCAGGCGATGCTGGTAGCCGGAGAAAAAGTACAGCGCCGCAACCAGCACCGCGGAAACCATGTGCAGCTGGATCGTGAAATTGGCGAACGGCTGTGTGGGGGACTGCAGCAGATACGGCAGGCTGATCACGAAGAACAGCGCCAGGATGCCCAGCGAAATGGTCAGGCTGGACTTGTGCCCGGCCACGGTGAACGCGAACACATAGATCACCGGAATCCACAGGTAGAGCGGCTCCAGGTCGATGGCCTGGCCATAGGCGGGAGAGTACAGCCGCAGCACCATGCAGGCAGCGCAGATACCGGCAGCGAAAAGAAGGCAGCTCAGGTCGACCACGCGTTCAGGCAGCACACGCCGGTAAACCATCACGAACATCAGCGGATGAAAAACGATGTTCACGACAAACACGCCGCGCAAGGTCGACGACGATATGCCGCGCGACTCCATCAGCACCCAGGCCACCGCCGTGCTGAGCCAGCTCAACACGAAAATCGCCAGCAGCACCGCGCGCTTGCGCTCCCGACCGGCGTAGGGCAGCAACTTAGGGTCGCCCTTGCCTGGCTGCAAGGCAGTGTCAGAGGTCAGCTGCACCGAAGCACGCCCGCAAGTCGAGCCTGCAAGCAACGCAGCGACGGTCCGCCGCGATCGCAAGATGCGCGCGATTGCTGCATGGCTTCGGTCATCGTGATGCCCCCTGTTGCAAAGTCGACGACGGTCCGGACGGGCCGGCCGCGGACGACGGTCACGCGCAGAGCATGCCTTGGTCGGCGAGAAAAAAACAGGTCAGCGCGCTGCGCCTGGCCGCCAGTTGCTGCCGGCGTTGCTGTCTGGGCGGCGTTCAAGGCCCGGGCGCAGGCGCGGCCCGGAGGGATTGGGGTAGTTACGCCGAATCAGGGGGCGCTCAAGCAAGCCTGACGTGCTGTTCAACCTCAACGCGACAACGTCCACGCCGACTCGATGTCGCGTTTCACCGCATCTTCCACGCCAGCTGTCTCCACGTCCTGCATGCCATGCACGCAGCCATGTCGAATGCCGGCGAAATCGCCGTTGTGGCGGAATGTCACCGACCAGTGGACACGACCCGCACTGGGCAACTGGAAGTCGCCCTCGTAGGCGAAGCCGTTGCTGGTCTTGCCGGAAACGTCGGTCATGGCAGAAATCCTCGCGCATCATCCCTTGCAGCATAGCCCTTACTGCCGACAAAGGTTGGGGCCCCCGAAAGCAACGAACGCAGCCTTCACTCGCCCCATGCGGGTGCGCCGCTCCCCGTCGTAACTGTGCAATCGGGGTCACCCACGCCAGCCGTACGAATTCGTCCAAGTCCATCCGCGACAGGTTCGATCTGCACTACGTCGGTCATCGACCGTGCGCCAGAAGATGACGACGGGCCGAGGCGGGCTGTCTCAACTCACCACCGCCGAATCCGTAGCGACCCGCCAAAGGCACTGAGCCCTTTACAATCTCCGCCACGCCGCTTGAATCGAATGCCGGCGCGTCCGACACTGAGACCTCGTGCAGTCGCAAAGGTGCAACCGTGACCCACTACGTAGCCCTGCTTCGCGCCGTCAACGTAGGCGGCACCGGCAAACTGCCGACGGCCGAACTCAAGGCCATGTGCGAGGGCCTCGGCTTTGGGGACGTACGCACGTACATTGCCAGCGGCAACGTGCTTTTCAGCAGCAGGCTCGGCGAATCCGCAGTGAAGAAAAAGCTGGAGCAACACCTGCTCGGCTACGCGGGCAAACCGGTCGGCGTGTTGCTGCGCACCGCAGCGGAAATGACGCAGGTTCTGGCAGACAACCGGTTTCAGGAAGCTCCGGCCAATCGGGTGGTGGCGATATTTCTCGACCGGGCGCCACCCGGCAACGCCCTGGACGACGTCAGGCATCGCAAGCTGGAGCGACTTGCCTGCGGCAGGCGCGAGATCTACGTCCACTACGGCGACGGCATGGCCGACTCGCGTCTGGTCATTCCCGCTGGCAAAGCCGGCACGGCGCGCAACATCAACACGATTGCCAAGCTGGTCGAGCTCTGCGCCGCACGCTGAGCCAGCCGGATTTCAGCCGGCGACAAACAATCCATGGCACGATTTCCCCAATGATGCCTCAAGTGAACAATGGAGCAGTTCCATGTCCGAACCCGATTTCAACACCAACCTGCTGGACGACGTTGTGCTTGCCCTGCTCTGGTTCAATGGCAGCGATACACCGTTTGGTGGGCACAGCGCCTGGAAATCGCTGCCGTGGGACGCACTCGACCGCCTGCACGCACGCGGCCTGATCAGCGAGCCGCGCCGGAAGAACTACAGCGTCGCGCTGGACGACGAGGCCTGGGCACGCGGTCAGGCCGTGTTCGAACGATGCTTCGGCACACCCTCGCCGCCCTCGGCCGTCACCAAATCGGGCAAGCCGGCCAACGTGGCCGCCGGCAAATCGGGCGCGAGCGTGCATCAATTCAAGGTCGTACTGGATGACGTCAGCCCGCCGATCTGGCGCCGGATCCAGCTACCCAGCGAGGCCACCTTCTGGGATTTGCACTGCGCCATCAATGACGCCATGGGTTGGGAAGACGCCCATCTGCACGAATTCAATATCGGTGGCAAGCGCAATCCGCAGCGCATCGGCATTCCCATGGAAGACGACATGCCAGTCGGCGACGACCCCGGCCGCGCCGACTGGGACGTGCCCATCACGACCTGCTTCGGCAAGCCTGGCGCCACCGGCCGTTATCTGTACGACTTCGGTGATGGCTGGAGCCACACGGTCACGCTGGAAGCCATCCTGTCACGCGAACCCAAGGTCAAATATCCGCGCTGTCTTGATGGCGCTCGCGCCTGCCCACCCGAAGACTGCGGCGGGCCACCGGGTTACGAACAACTCTGCGTCGCCTTCGCCGACCCCGACGGGGCAGACGAGGACAGCGCCGAACTGCTCGACTGGTTCGGCGACCACAATCCGGAGGCGTTCAACCCCGCCAAGGTGAAATTTCACTCCGCCGCCAAACGGTTGAAGGCGCTGCGCGAGGGATGATTCTCGCGGTAGCAGACAAGGACGCGCGGACATTCGACTCGCCCTTGCTGCCTCTGCTCTGGAGGCTTTCTCGAGACATGTCACCCGAAAAACATGTCGAGGACAATTCCGCAGATCGGCTGGACGACGGCGGTGCATTCAAATTGTCCGTGGCACACATCTTTGGACGCGTGGCTCGGGTTGTCCCGCTTGCGGACTGCGGCAACTCGAGGGCAGGAAGATCGGCTTGAGGGTCGTACGGTTCTTGCCGATAGGTGTCATGCCGGAGGGTGCCGCGGCGGCGCCGCTGGTCCACGCGATCGGATTTTGCGGACTGCCCTGCACGACCAGCGGACGCACGCTCAAGGTCTCGTCTTGCAAGGAGGCGTTGATACCCTTGTCGCGGAACCTGACGTTGACGACCCCGTCATTCACGCTCACCGCGCCGACATAGTGGCCCATGATGGATACCTCCGACGGCATGCCCGTCGCCCGGTTATCCGCAGGAAAGCGGCCGAACTGGCGGTAGTAGTCGATGATTTTCGGCTGCACGAACGACCCCAGGGAGAAGGCTTCCGCCGTCTGCGCGCAAATGATGCAGGTCTGGCAGGCCATTCGCGGTCACCGGCAAAAGGGGTGGGAGAAATTTTCGGGGAAGTGTGTTTCCGTTCGCAGCGCCGACCTCGATCGCACCGGTATCCGGCTTGGCTTGGCCACACAGGAACGAAAAGATGGGCTCCTCCTTCGACCCAAGCAGCTCGCGGCCGAAGGACAGCAACCCGTGAGCGCCGCTGGCACGGGGCCGCTACCGCGGGTCAGCATCCCTGATACCTGGCCAAGCGTGAGTTCCGCGGTGATGCCCCGGCCTTGGGCAAGTGCCCTATGCGTGAAATAAGTGCCGTGGCTATCGGCAGCGACGATGTTCCGCTCGCCCGACGGCGGCCATCGGCCGTTCCGCGTGTCGATCACTGCGTCGACTTGCGCGCTGCTGGCGATGGAGACCGCGTCGAGGGTCTGTGTCATTTGGGTCAAGTGGACGCCGAGCCACACGGCGACTGCCATCACTAACGCGACGATCACGCCTGCATAGCCCGTTTCAGGGCGTCAGGCCCGCGCACCTCGCGGGTGCGTCCGATCGTTATCCGGTGCAGCGCTACCCCCATGGCGCGAGCCAAGCGCAACAAACACTGACGCCGCACGAGCCGCAGATCGCCAGGGCGTGGGGAGCTCAATGCACTGACCCTGGAGCACGGAGTTACCTGCGACACCAAGTTCGGTGCCTGAGCGCCAAAGGCCAGTGAACTATCACTGGCGGCCCCAGGTCGCCATCTTCAAGCCGCCTCACCACTTCGATCGTGCGCTTGAGTGACGAGACGTTGCAGGTTCCGGCGACGGAGCGTCCATCCCGTTTCAGAGGACAACAGGCATCGAGGAAAACGCTCAGGTTGTCCGTGCCGACATCTGCTCGATCCGGAGCACCACGAATTCAGCTGGTCTCAGCGGCGCGAAGCCGACCTCCATGTTGACGATGCCGTTTTCCATGTCGGTTTGCGAGGTCGTCTGACTGTCGCACTTGATGAAGTACGCCTGGGTCGCCGTACTGCCCTGGAACGCACCCTTGAGAAACAGGTCGTGCATGAAGGTGCCCACGTTGAGTCGGATTGATGCCCACAGGGGTTCGTCGTTTTGCTCGAACACCACCCACTGCGTGCCGCGGTACAAGCTCTCCTCGATGAACAGCGCCGTACGCCGGACCGGTACGTATTTCCACTGACTGGACATGGTATCGGCGCCGACCAGGGTGCGTGCACCCCACAGGACAGCCCCATGCGCGGGGAAGGTGCGGAAACAATTCAGTCCCAACGGATTGAGGACGCCATTCTCCAGGTCGCTGAGTTTGCAGCTCATGTCCTGGACGCCGATCAGCACGGCGCCGGTGCCTGCCGGTGACTTCCAGACGCCGTGGCTCCCGTCCGTGGTCGCATAGACGCCAGCCACCACGCCGCAGGGGGCAAAGGTGCGCAGCTGGTCATGATTGAGTGCATCGAACAGGCACACCCTGGGGAAGAACGCCGCGCCATTGGGGTCCACCACGGTCAGCTGGCTGGTCTTCCAGTCCACCGCACTGGCCACGGACGTGACATTCGGCGGCGCGTCGAGCAGCAAGAAGGCGCGTCGCTGGTCGCACAACGCGATCGCGGCACTGTAGATCGCGTTGGTGTTGACGCTCGGGTCCGGCGCTGTGGGGTCGCTGGCGCTGGCGCGCGTGGCATCGGGAATGCACAACAGGTTGAACAGGTCCACTTTCATCAGGGCGTAGATGCCTGAAAACGCCGCCTGATCACCCACGATATCCGCCGTGGCCGGCAGCCCGCCGTCGACACCTTTGGTCGAGGTTGTCTGCTGTCCCCATGAAGTATTGCCGGTACCGAGCGTGTAATGCGCCACGTTGGCCGACTCGCCCAGGCCCAGCAGGGCAACGCTCGCGGCCAGACCCGTCGCTGCCTCCGGATCACCCATCGAGATCACGGCGTCCGGACTTGCCGGCAGCAAGGCATTGATGCGCAGGGCCTGCGCCGGTGGCGTCGCAGGCAACGGCATCACGCTGACGTGTAGCGCGGCCCCGGGCATCTGCAAGGCAAGCACCGCGTTGATGGCCTGCTGGATCTGTGTCGCCACACCGCTCAAGGTAGTAGGTAGGACACTGTCCTTGGCGATGATCTTCACGACAACGGGCAAGCCGGCCGGCACGACTGCCGGCTGCGCCGTGCTCAGGACCAGGCCGTAGTCCCGTGTTGCCGTGGTCCGGGTGACGACCAGTTTGGACTTGAGCACAGTGGCGCCGGTATGGTTCCCGGTGAGCGTGAGACTCGTATCCGAGTCGATGGCGAGGATGCCATAGGGCGCATGGGAAGCGCCCGAACCAAACGTGATCCACTGCCCGACCCCGAGTTCACTGGTAAACAGCGTGCCGGTGCCGGTGACGTCGCAACTGCCGGCATTGATCGC
>JBDTEG010000140.1:0-16042 GCA_039922695.1 Rhodanobacter sp.
TGCTGCTCGGCCACTTCGTCTCGCCGTGGTGGCTGCTGCTGGCAGCGTTCGTCGGCGCCAACCTGCTGCAATCTTCGTTCACCGGATTTTGCCCACTGGCGAAAATCCTCGCCAGGGCCGGGCTCAAGCCCGGTTGCGCGTTCCGATCCTGATCAGCCTGCCTGTAGCGAGTTTCGAACATGAAGTTCAACCTGCGCCTCTTCGCGCTGTCCGCTGTTGTGGCCGTACTCGCAGCCTGTAGCGGCAAGCCATCCGGTGCTGACGCCGCATCGTCGCCCCCCGCAGTAGCGAGCATCGCGGTCCACGTTCAACCGTCGCGAAGCCAGCAGGTATGGGATGGCGTGGTCGAGGCCGTGAATCAGGTAACGATCACGGCGCAGACCAATGCGCGGGTCGTCGCTCTGCCGTACGAAGTCAATGATGTGGTGGCCAAGGGCGCGGTGCTGGTGCGCTTCAGCGACGTGGAGCAGAAATCCGCACGCAATGCGGCACAGGCACAGATCGCCTCGGCACAGGCCAGCTACACCGATGCGCAGGCCTCGTATCGGCGCATTGCGGCAGTCTATGCAAAGGGTTATGTGTCCACCGCACAGATGGATCAGCAGCGTGCTGCGCGCGATGCGGCGAAGGCCGCGCTGGAGTCAGCGCGCGCCCAGTTCGGCGCGGTTGGCCAGCAGCTTGATTACACCGTGTTGCGCGCGCCTTTCGCCGGTGTCATCACGCAGCGCTTCGTGCACGTGGGCCAGGCCGTGCAGGCCGGTCCGCCGTCGCCGCAGCCGTTGATTCAATTGCAGGCGCTGGACGATCTGCGGGTCAACGTGCAGGTGCCGCAGAGTGCGGTCGATGCCATCCGCAAGTTCCACGCCGCCGACGTACTGCTGGCTGATGGCCGGCGTGTCAGCGCCAGCACGGTCGAGGTGTTCCCTTATGCCGACCCGGCCACGCATACCTTCAACGTGCGCTTGCAGTTGCCCGTGGGCGATACCGGCTTGTATCCGGGCATGACGGTGAAGGTGGCGTTCGCCATCGGCGAGGCGCAGCGCATGTCGGTACCAGCCTCGGCGCTGGTGCAGCGTGGTGAGCTGGTGGCGGTGTATGTGATCGGCGAGCACGCGGTCACCTTGCGCCAGATACGCATCGGCAACCGCGACGGCGATCAGGTTGATGTGCTGGCCGGGCTCGACGATGGCGAGCGGGTGGCGAGTGACCCGCAGGCAGCGATGGCCTGGCTGGTCAAGCACCGCGCCAGCGGCGCGTCCGATCATGAGTGAGCCAGCCAGGCTGGGTATCTCCGGGCGCATCGCGCAGGCGTTCCAGACCTCGCAGATCACTCCCTTGCTGGCGATTGCCGGGCTGCTGCTCGGCATCGCTGCGGTGATCATCACGCCCAAGGAGGAAGACCCGCAGATCGAAGTGACCATGGCCAACGTGCTGGTGCCGTATCCCGGTGCCAGCGTGCGCAGCGTCGAGAATCTGGTGAGTTTTCCGCTGGAGCAGAAGCTGTCCGAGATCAAGGGCGTCAAGCATCTCTACTCGATGAGCCGCGCCGGCATGTCCGTGGTCACGGTGGAGTTCGACGTCGGGGTGCCGCGCCAGCAGGCGCTGGTCAATCTGTACAACAAGCTCTATTCGAATGCCGACTGGATTCCTCCAGGTCTTGGCGTCGGCCAGCCGCTGGTCAAGCCTTACGGCATCGACGACGTGCCGATGATGGCGGTGACCTTGTGGTCCGACCGACCCGAGACCACGCCCGAGCAATTGGCCAAGGTCGCGCATACGCTGGAAACCGAGTTGAAGCGGGTGCCTGGCACGCGCGACATCCTCACCATCGGCGCGCCGGATCAGGCAGTAATGGTCGAGATTGATCCCGCCAAACTGGCCAGCTATCAGCTCAGCGTGGGCGACCTGTCACGCAGCCTGAAGGCAGCCAACGTCGCCGCCGACATCGGCAGCGAGATTGCCGGCAACCAGGATCGGCCGGTCAAGGCCGGCGCCTTGCTGATGAATGCGCACGAGGTTTCGCAATTGGTGATCGGCCTGGCCGGTGGACATCCGGTTCACCTGTCGGACGTGTCGCGGGTGGTTTCCGGGACCAACTACACATCGCGACTGGCTTCCTTCGGTACGCCGCCGGGGCGTGCCGGTCCACTCACCGGGCGGGCCCCTGCAGTGACCCTTGCGATCGGCAAGAAGGCCGGCAGCAACGCGCACACCATCGCCACCAGCATTCGTGGGCGGCTGGAGGCGTTGCGCGGCGTGGATATCCCCGAGGGCATGCATGCCACGGTGACGCGCGACTACGGACAGACCGCCAACGACAAGGCCGACGAGTTGCTGCTGCACCTGGCGCTGGCTGCGTTCGCCGTGGTGCTGCTGATCCTGTTCGCGCTGGGCTGGCGCGAAGCGGTGACGGTGGGCATGGCGGTGGTGATCACCCTGGCGATCACCCTGTTCGCCTCATGGGCGATCGGCTTCACCATCAATCGTGTGTCGCTGTTCGCGCTGATCTTCTCGATTGGCATCCTCGTCGACGACGCGATCGTGGTGGTGGAAAACATCCATCGGCACATGGCGCTTGGCGGCAAGAGTCTGCGCGAGGCGATTCCGCCAGCGGTGGACGAGGTCGGCGGGCCGACCATCCTGGCCACCTTCACGGTGATTGCCGCGCTGCTGCCGATGGCCTTCGTCGGCGGCCTGATGGGGCCGTATATGCGGCCAATTCCGATCAATGCGTCGATCGGCATGTCCATCTCGCTGGCAGTGGCCTTCGTGGTCACGCCGTGGCTGGCGTTCCGCTTGCTGCGCCATCACGTGCCCGAACCGGAAGGTGCCGAGTCTGGCGCGCAGGCGCTGCAGATGTCGAAGGTCGACCGCTTCCTGCAGCGATTGTTCGCGCGGGTGATGGGGCCGTTCCTGGGCAACCCGAAGGCGGCGCGCAACCGGCGTCGACTGTTCATCGGCATGGGCATGCTGGTACTGCTGGCCGTGGGTCTGGCCGGGGTCAAGCTGGTGATCATGAAGATGCTGCCGTTCGACAACAAATCCGAATTCCAGGTGGTGCTGAACATGCCCGAGGGCTCGACCCTGGAGCAGACCAACCGCGCACTGGTCGACATGAGTCAGGTGTTGAACGGTGTGCCTGAAGTGAAGGACTACCAGCTCTATGCGGGCACCTCGGCGCCGATGAATTTCAACGGGCTGGTGCGCCAGTATTACTTGCGCAGCGAGCCTTATCAGGGCGATATCCAGGTCAACCTGGTCGACAAGGGCGAGCGCAAGCGGCAGAGCCACCAGATCGCGATGGCGGTGCGTCCGGCACTGACTGCGGTGGCGCAACGCTTCCACGCACATCTGGTGGTGGCCGAGGTGCCGCCCGGGCCGCCGGTGATGGCGCCGATCGTGGCGGAGATCTACGGGCCGAACTACCAGGGTCAGCGTGCGGTGGCAGTGGCGATGGAGAAACTGTTCGAGCAGACGCCGGGCATCGCCGACGTGAACTCCAGCGTCGAGAACCCGCGGACTACGCGCCAGCTGATCGAGGTCGATCGCACGCGCGCCGCGGCGTTGGGCGTCAGTCAGGCCGAGATCGTCGACGCCTTGCACGCTGCCATGGGCGGCGATCCGGCCAGCTATGTCGCCGACGAGAACGCCAAGTACGCGGTGCCGATCATGCTGCGGCTGCCGCAGGCGGCCTTGGGCTCGATGGATTCGATCCTCAGCCTGCGCGTGCGTTCGCAATCCGGTCAACTGGTACCGATCTCCGAAGTGGTGAAGGTGGTCGACAAGCCCTGGGCCGACGCGATTTATCACAAGGACCTGCTGCCTTACACCTATGTCACCGGCGACGACGTGGGCAGGGAGGACAGCCCGGTCTACGGCATGTTCGGGTTGGTCAGCAAGATCAGCAAGATGCGCCTGGACGGTCAGCAGTTGGCGCAGGAGTTCACCGGTCCGCCGATCAGCGATGCCGGTTATTCGGTGCGTTGGAGCGGTGAGTGGGACATCACCTACGAGACCTTCCGCGACATGGGCATCGCCTATTCGATGGGCTTGCTGTTGATCTACCTGCTGGTGGTCAGTCACTTCAAGAGCTACGTGGTGCCGCTGGTCATCATGGCGCCGATCCCGCTGACCGTGATCGGGGTGATGCCCGGGCACTGGCTGTTCGGTGCGCAGTTCACCGCCACCTCGATGATCGGCATGATTGCGCTGGCCGGCATCATCGTGCGCAACTCGATCCTGCTGGTGGACTTCATCAACCATTCGCTGGCCGCGGGCATGAGCCTGGAACAGGCGGTGGTCAAGGCGGGTGCGGTGCGCGCCAAGCCGATCATCCTCACCGCCCTGGCGGCCATGCTCGGGGCGGTCTTCATCCTCAGCGACCCGATCTTCCAGGGTCTGGCGGTATCGCTGGTGTTCGGCGTGATGGTCTCCACGGTGCTTACTCTGTTGGTGATTCCCCTGCTCTATTACGCGTGGCTGTCGCGCGGGGACGGGCGGCATCTTCCCTCCGCCGCGGACGCGTGAGCGTCGAACGGTTGGGTCCATACACGACGATTGGGTGACGCGACGCAGGCGCGGTTGCATACTTTCGGCTTCACGGTTGGCATCCACGCGGTCAGCGACGGGGGCAACCTGTCCCGTATCAAGGCGATGGAGGATCGAGCATGCGCTGTCCGGAAGTCAGGGCGTTTTTTCACGAGTCCAGCAACACTTTCAGTTACGTGGTGTGGGATCCAGACAGTCTGCGCGCCGCCGTGATCGACGCGGTTCTCGACTACGATGCTGCCTCCGGGCGCACCGGCCATCGCGCGGTCGACGAGATCGTGGCCTTCGCGCAGTCGCAGCGACTGACCCTCGAGTGGGTGATCGACACCCATGTACACGCCGATCATTTGACGGCCTCGCCTTATGTGCAATCCAGACTGGGCGGCAAGCTGGGCATCGGCGAACACATCCGTGCGGTGCAGGAAACCTTCGGCACGCTGTTCAATGCCGGCAGCGGCTTCGCTCGTGACGGCAGTCAGTTCGACCACCTTTTTGCCGATGGTGAGCGCTACATGCTGGGCGGGATCGAAGCGACGGCGATGCACACCCCGGGCCACACGCCCGCGTGCATGACGCATGTTATCGGTGATGCAGCCTTTGTCGGCGATACCTTGTTCATGCCTGACTACGGCACCGCCCGCTGCGATTTCCCCGGCGGCGATGCCGCCACATTGTACCGTTCGATCCACAAGATTTTCGCGCTGCCGGATGCCACGCGAATCTTCCTTTGCCACGATTACAAGGCTGCGGGACGTGACGAGTTCGCTCACGAAACCACGGTCGCCGCGGAACGTACCGGCAATATCCACGTCCACGCTGGCGTCAGCGAAGCCGATTTCGTCGTCATGCGCAGCGCTCGCGATGCGACGCTCAGAATGCCGCAGTTGATCCTGCCCGCCGTGCAGGTGAACATGCGCGCTGGCCAGTTGCCGCCAGTGGAGGACAACGGCATGCGCTATCTGAAAATTCCGCTGGATGCGATCTGAGCGTCCGCAGCAATTCATTCCCAAGGGAGAAAACATGCAAGCCCATCAACTCACGCACCAGCTCAGCGTGGCCGCACAGATCACCGCCGATGACATCGCCGCCATCGCCGCCCAGGGGTTTCGCAGCATCGTCAATAACCGGCCCGACGGCGAGGCGCCTGGGCAACCGGTGAATGCCGAACTGGAAGCCGTGGCAGAGCAGGCCGGGCTGGGCTGGCGACATATCCCGGTGATATCGGGGGCGGTCAATGACGATCAGGTGCGCAGCTTCGCCGAGGCGCTGCAGCAGTTGCCCGGCCCGGTGCTGGCGTTCTGCCGCAGCGGCACGCGTTGCAGTGTGCTGTGGGCGCTGCAGGCCGAAGGTACGGCCGACGATATCCTGGGTACGACGGAGGCCGCCGGTTACGAACTTTCGATCCTGCGACCGTGGTTTGAAATGAACGGTCGCGTCTGATGACCATCGGCCCGCGTGAGGCGCAACCATCCACGATCGCACCCGTGAAGCGCGTGGACGCCTGCCCGGTCCGGCGAGTTGCTGGTCGGTGACTGACCTCCGCCCCATCCCGGAATTCCGATGACACATCTGCTCACCCTGCAGGCCCTGCTCGCCGTCGTGTGCGGCTCGGCCGTGGGCTTTTCGCTGGCGCTGATCGGAGGTGGCGGTTCCATCCTTGCGGTGCCGCTGCTGCTGTACGTGGTCGGCGTGCACGACCCGCACCTGGCGATTGGCACCAGCGCGCTGGTGGTGTCGTTCAACGCGTTTGCCAACCTGATCCCGCATGCACGCGCCGGCCATGTGCGCTGGACGGTGGCCTTCACCTTCGCTGCGGCGGGTGTGCTCGGCGCCTTCGTCGGTTCGAGCATCGGCAAGGCGATCAACGGCGATCATCTGTTGATTTTGTTCGCGCTGCTGATGCTGGTCGTCGCCGGGTTCATGTTGCGTGGCCGCCGCGGCCGGCCGGACCGCTACCCGTTACCGGGGATGTATCCGCGCCTGGCCACGGTTGGATTGGGCACCGGCAGTCTGGCCGGTTTCTTCGGCATCGGCGGCGGGTTCCTGATCGTGCCGGGGCTGATGTTTGCCAGCGGCATGGAAATCATCCACGCGATCGGCACGTCGTTGTTCGCCGTGGGGGTATTCGGCCTGACGGCTGCCGGCAACTATGCCGCGTCCGGCCTGGTCGACTGGCCGGTGGCGGCGGAGTTCATCGCCGGCGGCATCGCCGGTGGCTGGGTTGGCGCGCTGGGGGCGAAGCGGCTGTCAAAGACGCGTGGCGTGCTGAACCTGATCTTCGCGCTGGCGATCATTGCGGTGGCAATCCTGATGCTGGTGAAAAGCCTGCGCGGCTGATCCAGCGCGGCTTGCGTCACAATGCCGGCTTCGCGTGATCGGAGCGCCGGATGATTTTCGTGTTGCTGAGTGTGCTGTGCAGCGTGCTGGTGTCGGTGCTGCTGAAGCTGGCGCGCCGCCTGCAGATCGACGTGGGTCAGGCGATCGCGTGGAACTACGTGATGACAAGCGTGCTCACGGCGTGGTTGCTGCAGCCTGCGGTGGACACGCTGCGCGGTCCCGGCGTGCCATGGCTGGCACTGATCGCCCTCGGCATCCTGCTGCCGACGATCTTCCTCGCGCTCGCCGCGGCGGTGCGCCACGCCGGCATCGTGCGCAGCGATGCGGCGCAGCGACTGTCGTTGTTGCTCTCGCTGCTGGCTGCTTTCATGTTGTTTGGCGAGCATCTCGATACGCTCAAGCTGGGCGGCATCGCGCTGGGCCTGCTGGCCTTGCTGGCCATGGTCTGGCGCAGCGGCAACACGGTCGCCACGACGGGAGTTGCCGGCTGGCTGTATCCCTTGCTGGTTTTTGTCGGCTTCGGCGTCATCGACATCCTCTTGAAGCGCGTGGCGATAGCCGGTGTTCCGCTCGACGATTCGCTGCAGGCGATATTCGCGCTGTCCCTGCTGGTTGCGTCCGCCATGCAGCTGTGGCGTCGCCTTCGCGCCGGGATTCACTTCACCGCGCGCAGTGCGCTGGCGGGCCTGGTGCTGGGGGCCGCCAACTTCGGCAACATCCTTTTCTACCTGCGCGGTCACCGCGCGCTGCCGGCGCACCCCGCGCTGGTCTTCGCCAGCATGAATATCGGTGTGGTTGCGCTTGGCGCGGTGGTCGGCCTACTGCTGTTCCGCGAGCGGTTGAGCCGACTCAACCTCGTCGGCGTGTTGCTCGCGACGGTGGCGATTGGCGTCATTGCCTGGCCGTAAGGCGGGTCTGTCCTTGCTGCTAAAAACCATGCATCGTTCGCTGGCGGCAATGACTTCTGGCCGATGAGGGTGGCCCGCCACGCGCCTATGCTGCCTTTTGCTCCCACCCACCCAGGATGTCGCACCATGCGCAAACTCCCCCTCGCCGCGGCAGTCGCCGCCCTGCTGCTGAGCTCGGTCGCGATCGCCGCCCCGGACAAGAAGGATGACAAGGCCAAGGCGGCGCCGAAGCCCGATGCGACGCTGGTGCAGCCGCAGTCCTCGACCAGCGAGGGTTCGGTGTCGGTGGAGGGCAAGCGGATCGATTACAAGGCGGTGGCCGGCACCCTGATCATCCATGGCAGCGGCGACAAGGAGAACGAGCCCGAGATCAGCATGTTCTACGTCGCCTATCTCAAGAAAGGCGTGGACGCGAGCAAGCGGCCGATCACCTTCATCTACAACGGCGGACCAGGCTCCGCCACGGTGTGGTTGCACATGGGAGCGTTCGGCCCGAAACGAGTGGTGACGGCAGATGACACGCACACGCCGGCGGCGCCCTATCAGCTGGTCAACAACGACTACAGCCTGCTGGATGCTTCCGACGTGGTGTTCATCGACGCGCCTGGCGCCGGCTTCAGCCGGCTGATCGCGAACGACACCGACAAGGCCAAGCGGGCTGAGCAGATGAAGGAGCGCGAGAAAAAGATCTACGGCGTGGATGGCGATGGCCATGCGTTCGCCCAGTTCATCACCCAGTTCATGTCGAAGTACGGCCGCTGGAACTCGCCGAAATATCTGTTCGGCGAAAGCTACGGCACGACCCGTTCGGCCGTGGTGGCGAACATCCTGGAAAACGAGGACAGCGTGGATCTCAATGGCGTGATCCTGCTCTCGCAAATTCTCAATTTCGATACCAGCGTCGATGGTCCGGAGTTCAACCCCGGCATCGATCTGCCGTATGAGCTGGGCTTGCCCACTTATGCGGCTACCGCGTTCTATCATCACAAGCTGCCGCAGCGGCCGGCGGCGTTGGAGCCGTTCCTGCAGGAAGTGGAACAGTACGCGATGGGCCCATATGCGCAGGCCTTGATGGCCGGCTCGCGTCTCGGTGACGCGCAGAAGCAGGCGGTTGCGGAAAAGCTGCACGAGTACACGGGTCTGCCGGTGGCCTATCTGGTCAAGGCGAACCTTCGCGTCAGCGGCGGCATGTTCGAGCATGAGCTGCTCGGCCAGGACGACCAGACCACCGGGCGGCTGGACACGCGCTTCGCCGGGCCATCCCTGGACCCGATGGGCAAGGACTCCGAATACGATCCGCAGTCATCGTCGATCAGCTCGGCGTATATCGCCGCGTTCAACAGCTACGTGCGCCAGCAGCTGAAGTTTGGCGATGGCCGGCAGTACCGCGAATACGCCGACATCCATCACTGGGATTTTTCGCACAAGCAACCCGGTTCGCACGGCGAGGCCTTGCAGAGTTCAACCAACGTGATGCCGGACCTGGCGCTGGCGATGAAGACCAACCCGAACCTCAAGGTCTACGTCAACGGCGGTTACTACGACCTGGCCACGCCGTTCTTCGCGGCCGACTACGAAGACCACCACCTGCCGATCCCGGCCAGCCTCGACGCCAACATCAGCTACTCGTGGTATCCGTCCGGACACATGGTGTACGCGCATGAGCCATCGCTGAAATTGCTGCACGACAACGTCGCGCGCTTCATCGGACAGACTGACAACCTGGGCGGTCGCTGAGCTGCGATTCGCCGAAACTGCCTTAGGTTGCGGCGAGCCTCCGGTGGGCTTCAGCGCTTCGGCGACCGCGTCTGCCGTGGCGCGGTGGACCCGCGCACCACAAGCTCGGGGCTGAAACCCTCGTTTCCCTCGTGCGGAGGTTCGCCGTTCGCGGCGCGCTGCAGGTCGCCAATCAGGCGCTGTGCGGCATGACGGGCAATCTCTTCGGTGGCCTGGCGCGCTGTGGTCAGTGCGGGCCATGACTGCTTCGAGAACGGGCTGTCCTCGAAACCGGCGATCGAGAGTTCGTATGGCACGTTGATGCCATCCGAATGCGCTGCCGCCAGCACGCCGGCGGCGATCTCGTCATTGCAGCCGAAGATCGCGGTGGGTCGGTCCTTCAGCGCCAGCAGCTTGCGCGCGCCGCGAAAGCCATCGTCGAAAGTGTAGTCGCCGTCCAGGATCAGCTTGCGGTCAAGCGTGATGCCGTAATCCTTCAGCGCGTCCTCGTAACCTTGATAGCGCTCCTGACTGGAGCGGTGCTCCCGCCCGCCCCACAGGAAGCCGAGGCGCTGGTGGCCGAGCTGGATGAGGTGCTCGGTGATCGCGTAGGCGGCATCCCGATCGTCCACGTAGACGCAGGGGTAGCCGTCGTGCGGGTCCTTGCGCGCCGAGATGAGGCGCATGAACGGAATATTTGCCTCGGCCAGGGTACGGATCAGCTCGGGTTGTTCCGACATTGGCGGAGCCAGCACCAGCCCGGCCAGATGCGAGCGGCGCACGAGCGTGCACAGTTCTTCCGCCAGGCTGGGCGAGGCCGAGTCGCAGGGGTGGATCTGCAGGCCGAAGCCGCTGGAGCGGCACACCGACAGCACGCCGCGCTGAAGGTTGATGATGTAGTGCGCGTTGGGATTGTCGTAGACCAGGCCGATCGCATAGGCGCGCGTGCTGCGCAGGCTGCGGGCGGACGGATTGGGCTGGTAGCCGAGCGAGTCGATCTCGCGCTGCACCTTTTCACGGGTGCGCGCATGCACCGATGGCTCGTTGTTGATCACCCGCGAGACGGTTTTCAGCGAGACGCCCGCGCGCTCCGCGACATCCTTGATGGTGGCACTGCGCACCGATGGGACCTCATGCATCGTGATGATTGCCACCGCGCGGAAATGCACGGCGGCGTTCGCATCCTAGCGCATGCGTGTGCATGGGCGGCGAATCAGTAGGGCGTCTGGCCCACCCGGTGACCTGCCAAGCCGTAATAAAGGATGTACAGGTAGCACGGCACCATCAGCACCACGAAGGCAAGCTGGAAATCGATGTGCTGTTTCAGGTGCACGAACAACTGCGGCACGATCGCGCCGCCGGCGATACCCATGATCAGCAGCGCCGAGCCCGCCTCGGTGTGACGACCGAGTCCCTTGATGGCCAGAGGAAAAATCGCCGGCCACATCATCGCGTTGGCGAAGCCGAGTGCTGCCACCAGACCCACCGAAACGTAGCCGGTGGTGGCATAGGCGCCGACGGCCAGCAGCACGCCCAGCATGGCCGAGAGTGCCAGGTAGCGCTGTTGCGAGACGAACCGGGGAATCAGCGCCAGCCCGGCGAGATAGCCGAGCAGCATCGCGCCGAGGGTGAACGTGGTGAAGAAGCGGGTCTGCCCCAGCGGCAGATGGAAGCCGGCGCCATAGGTGCCGATCGCATCGCCTGCCATCACCTCCACGCCGACGTAAAGGAACAGGCACAACACGCCAAGCCACAAGTGCGGAAAACTGAAGATGCTGCCCTCGCCGTGACCGATCCCCCCTTCACTGTTTGCGCCGGCCGGCTTGACCTCGGGCAACGACGAGCGCACCACCCAGATCGCCAGCACCACCAGCAGCGCGGCCATGACCAGGTACGGGACGTGCACCTTGGCGGCAAACGCATTGAGCAGGGCGTCGCGGGCAGCGGGGTTCGGCGCGGCTTTCACTTGCTGATCGATGGTATCGATGCCGCTCAGCACGAGCGCACCAAACACCAGCGGCGCCAGCGCGCCGGCAAGCTTGTTGCAAATGCCCATGAAGGCAATGCGTTGCGCCGCGCTGTCAATCGGCCCGAGGATGCTGATGTAGGGGTTGGACGCGGTTTGCAGCAGGGCCAGTCCGGCGCCGATCACGAACAGCCCGGTCAGTGCGCCCGGAAACACCCGCGCCACCACGAACTGGCCGAACGTCGCCGCGCCGATGGCCATCACGAACAGGCCAAGCGCCATGCCCTTCTTCATGCCGGTGCGACGCAGCACCACCGAGGCCGGCAGGGCGAGGCAGAAGTACGACAGGTAGAACGCAAAGGGCACCAGGAACGCAGACACATCGCTGACCTGGAATGCCAGCTTGACGAAGGTGATCAGCGGTCCGTTGAGCCAGGTGACGAAGCCGAAGATGAAGAACAGCACGCCGATGATCAGCATCGGCCCGAGATAACTGCGCTGGGAAGGCGTCGCCGCCAGTGTGGTGTTCATGGACTTCGATTCTCCCCAGGCTCGGCGATGCCGCTCCGGCCGCATGGCCGGGCACGCCGGAATGTCCCCTTATTCCGCAAAAGGTGCAACGTTGTCAATCCTTGGCGTGTCGGATGCCTTTGGAATGCCCCGCCCTCGGTGGATGGGAAGCGTGGCTCCGGCGCTCTTTGTGGCAACGCATTAGTGCCGCTCCAATGCACAAAGAGACACAGAGTTGGCACTTTAAAAGGCCTATTGCCCATCACTTCAAGTAATTTCGCGGAATCACCGTGCACTCTTGGTGCGTTGCCGCATTGAAACTTTGCAAAGCTGCCGCAAAGCCTGTTGACAACGTTGTCATTTCGGTTACAGACTCGGCTCCCATCAGACCCATACCGGGACCGCAGCGTGTCATTGCCAGTCCAACCCGGTTCGTGCCGAACGTGGGAGATCACGTAGTGGGGGAAGTTGCCAACCAGCGTCATGCGCAAGCACCGTCGAAAACGGTGCCTGTCGGTGTGGTGTCCAACGCAGGCACCTCGACCGCGTCGGCTCGCGGTGCGAACCAACCATTTCTCGCCGCCGATGTCGGTGGCACGCATGCCCGCATCGGCCTGGTCAGCGGCGACAGCGATGGCCGGCCACCGATCAGCGTGTTGCATTACCACCGTTATGGCTGCGCCGACTGGGCCAGCCTCACCGCGATGATGCAGGATTTCGTCGCCCGGCTGACGGACACGCCGCATGCAACGGCCGCCGCCGGCATTCGCGATTGCGCCGTTGCCTGCGCCGGCTACGTGCTGGATGACGCGATCGTCAATGGCAACCTGCCGTGGAGCGTGTCCATCCGTGAGCTCCGTAAGGAATTGGGCTTCCACCGGTTGGCGGTGATCAACGATTTTCAGGCGGTTGCCTACGCCGCGCAGTTCGTTGACCCGGCCGAGACCCGGCCGATCATTGAAACCGTGCAACGGAGGTCGAGCGGGCCGAAGCTGGTGATGGGTCCGGGCACGGGATTGGGTTCGGCGGTGCTGCTGCCCGGTCATCCGCGCGTCCGGGTGCTGGCCACCGAGGCGGGGCAGATTTCGCTGGCGCCCGGCAACGAGCGCGAAATCGAAGTCCTGCGCGTGCTCGGCCGCGATCGGCCCTACGTGTCAGTCGAGGACGCGCTGTCCGGCCCGGGGCTGCTCAAGCTCTATCGCGCACTGGGCGAACTGCGCGGCGCCAACCCGCGCTGGCTGACCCCGGCCGAGGTCACAGCCGCCGCAATGGCCGGCAACGACCCGACCGCGGTCGAAACGCTCGACCTGTTCTGCGGCCTGCTCGGCAGTTTCGTCGCCGACCTGGCGCTGCTCTACGGCGCCAGCGGCGGCGTCTATCTCGCCGGCGGCATCCTGCCGCAGATCCAGCCGTTCCTGCTCGGCAGCACGTTCGCCGAGCGCTATTTCAACAAGGGCGTGATGCGCGCCTGGTTGCAGCAGGTTCCGGTTCGACTGATCGAACACGGCCAGCTCGGTGTGATCGGCGCCGCAGGCTGGTTTCTGGACGAAGAGCGCGACAAGGGGCAGGAAACATGACAGCACCTGATCCAGCACCACGGCGCCAAGCTACTGCAGCACCTGGCTTCACCACCCACCGACCATTACCAGCCATCAACAGCAGTCACGGGCCGTCGCCACGACGGCAGTGATTCGAGCCAGCCTCTGAGGGGAGGAACACCATGAACTACCGCAAGACATTGCTCGCCGCCAGCATCATCACCAGCCTGTGCGTGTCCGGTGCGCTGTTTGCACAGGACAGCGTGCAGCCAGACACCTCCGCGACCAACACAAACCAGCCCAGGAAGACCAACGTCAAGCAGCTGGCAACGGTCACGGTGACCGGCATCCGTGACAGCGAGGCCGAGTCGCTGGCGTTGAAGAAGGACGCCAACTCGCATGTCGAGATCGTCACCGCCGAGAACATCGGCAAACTGCCAGCCAAGAACGTGGCCGATACGCTGGCGCGCCTGCCCGGCGTCAATATCAGTTCGGCGAGTGCCAGCGAGGGCGGCTTCGACGAGAATGATCGCGTGAGCCTGCGAGGGACCAACCCGAGCATGACCCAGACCCTTGTCAACGGCCATACCGTGGGCACGGGCGACTGGTTCGTGCTGAGCCAGACCGCGACGGTGGGCCGCAGTGTCAGCTACAGCCTGCTGCCATCGGAGATTGTCAGCGAAGTGGTGGTGCACAAGACCTCCGAGGCGCGGCTGCAGGAGGGCGGTGCTGCCGGATCGGTCAACATCATTACCCGCAAACCGCTGGAATTCGCCAAGCCGGTGACGGCTGAAGCGTCGGTCGGTGGTGTCTATGCCGACCTTCCCGGCAACACAAAGCCGCAATTCAGCGGCCTGTTCAACTGGAAGAACGACTCCAGTACGTTCGGCGTCATGGCGCAGGCGTTCTACGAGAAGCGCAGCCTCCAGCGCAACGGCCAGGAGCTCGTCGGCGGTTACGTGCAGATCCAGCCGACCGATGCCATCGCTGTCGCGCACCCCGATCTCGCCGGTGTCTACTACCCGCAGGAAATCGGCAACACCTTGTTCACGCAAACGCGCACGCGCAAGGGTGGCGCAGTGGACGTCGAGTTCAAGCCCACCGATAGCCTCACCCTCAACCTCAACGGCTTCTACACGGAGCTCAAGGCCGACAACTTCAACCGTAACTACATGTTGTGGACCAGCCAGTTCATCAATCAGGGTGGCCTGCAACCGGGTTATGCGATACGCAACAATGTGCTGACCAATGCGTCCTTCGCGCAAGTTCCCGGCAATGGCAATCCATCCATCGTGTACGACCAGATCGCGCGTCCCGGCGCATTATCCAGCTCCAGCTATGTGACGCTGGATGCGGACTGGAAGGCCACCAGCAACCTGACTTTCAAGGGCCAGGTCGGAACTACCCAAGGCAACGGCAAAAGCCCGCAGCAGAACGTGCTCGAATTGGGCGCCAATGCCGGCGCCGCCGCCAGTTGGAACATTCGTGGCGCCGGTCAGCCAACCGACTGGACAGTGGGCGGTGACAACAGCTCGCCCGCCGGCATCATGCCGTCGTTCGGCTGGATCTTCGGTGCGCAGGACATCAATGCCAAGGACAAGGAAAACTGGTTCCAGGCCGATGGCGAGTTTGATTTCGACGACGGCGCGCTGAACTCGCTGCAGTTCGGTGTGAGGCACGCCGACCATACCCGTGACAACCTCTTCGAGGTGGCACAGGGTCCGGCCGGCGACTGGACCAATCTGGCGAACTACCCCACCAGCTGGTCGAATTATCCCGCGAATTTCGGCAGCAACCTCGGTGCGAACCTCCCGGCCAGCGTCTGGTACTACTCGCCGGAGCAGCTCGCCGCGTTCGATGCGAAGTTCACCAACCGCGATCCGGTGACGCGGTTCTACTTCAACGACATCTACAAGGTCAACGAGAAGGACAACGCGGCTTACCTCCAGGCCAACTTCGGCGGCGACCGCTGGAGTGGCAATGTCGGTGTGCGCTGGGTCAGCACCAAGGAAAACATCAGTTACAGCAGCACCAGCGCGCTGGAAGCCGATGCCGTGGGGCCGATCACCGGTTCGGCGTTTGGCGATTACTACTGGAACACGTACAAGAACACCTACAGCAAGCTGTTGCCCAGTGCCAATCTGAAGTTCAGCCTGGCCGACGACCTGCTGGTGCGTGTGGCGGCGTCGCAGACGATGACGCGGCCGGACTACTCTTCGCTGGCGGGATACGTTTCGTTGAACGACCTGACCCTTGCAGGCCAGGGCGGAAACCCGAAACTGAAGCCGCTGATCTCGACCAACTTCGACACGGCGCTCGAGTGGTACTTCGCCCCACGCGGGCTGCTGTCGGCCAGCGTGTACACGATGCAGCTCACCGACTACGTGAACTTCGACAACGTCGACCAGACGTACAAGAACATGCAAGCCAGCACGCTGGCCGGACATGACGTCTTCGACACCTACACGGTGAGCATCCCGAGCAATGTCGGCGGCAGCATCAAGGGCGTCGAACTGAAC
>JBDTEG010000141.1:0-11649 GCA_039922695.1 Rhodanobacter sp.
GATGTCGCCCACCACTTCGCGCAGCTTGCGCACGAAGCCGTCGATCAGCGCGCTGGGCAGCTTGAGCTTGAGGAACTCCTCGGCCATCTGGTCGCGCAGCTTGACGATCTTCTTGTCGGTGATGCTGCCGGCCTTGGGCGCCGCCTTCTGGAACTTGGTGTAGTAGTCGCGCAGCAGCTCGAAGCGACGCTTGACCTCTTCCGGGTCGGGCCCGGTCGGACCGGCCTCTTCCTCTTCGTCTTCGACGTCCTCGTCGTCGCCGTCGGACTCCTCGTCATCGCCGCGCTCGGCGGCTTCGGCAGCGGCGGCTTCCTTTTCCTTGCGGGCCAGGTCGGCGGCCTCCTCCAGATCGAGGAAGCCGGCGAGGATCTCGCTGAGGCGGCGCTTGCCGTCCAGGTGCTGGTCGTATTCCTCCAGCAGCAACTCGATGGTCAGCGGGAAGCTGGCCAGCGCGGTTTGCACCTGCCCCAGACCCTCTTCGATGCGCTTGGCAATGGCGATCTCGCCCTCGCGCGTGAGCAGCTCCACCGTACCCATCTCGCGCATGTACATGCGCACCGGGTCGGTGGTGCGGCCGACTTCGGCGTCGACGGCGGACAGCAGGGCGACGGCTTCCTCGGCGGCGGAGTCGTCGTCGCCTGAGCCATTGCCGGGCGCGGCATTGTCGGAGATCGTGTCGGTGTCGGGAGCGGCGTCGTGGACCTCGATGCCAACGCCCTTGAGCACCGCCATGATGTCTTCGATCTGCTCCGGATCGACGACGTCGTCGGGCAGGTGATCGTTGATTTCGGCGTAGGTCAGGTAACCCTGTTCCAGACCCTTGGCGATGAGGGCCTTGATTTCCGACTGTTGCTCGTGGGGAGCTTTGCTGTTCATGGATTAACCGACCGCCTGACGGGTGCAAGAACCGGACATTATAGCGATGTGCTGCTTTTCTGACCAGTTTTCAAGTGAGAATTTTGACTGCCCCGATACGCAAAAATCGCGCCAAACCGAGGTGTTGGCGCACATCACATATCCGGCGAAGCAGACTTGGGTCACGCCGTATCCAGCCAGAAGGTGACCGGGCCGTCGTTGACCAACTGCACCACCATATGGGCACCGAAACGACCGGTTTCCACCCCCGGATGCGTGATCCGCGCCAGTTCCAGCAGGCGATCGAACCAGCGACGCGCATGCTCGGGTGGTGCCGCGCGGGTGAAGCTGGGACGCATGCCGGAATGGGTGTCGGCGCCCAGGGTGAACTGGCTGACCAGCAACAGACCACCGCCGGTGTCGCTGAGCGAGCGATTCATCCTGCCCGCCTCGTCGGCGAACACCCGGTAACCGAGCAGCCGTTCCAGCATGCGCCTGGTCTGCGCCTCGCCGTCGTCCGGTTGCACCGCCACCAGGGCCAGCAGGCCGCCACCGATCGAGCCGATGGTTGCGTCATCGACCCGGACACTGGCGGAGTTGACACGCTGGATCAGGGAGATCATGGGGATTCGGTTTTCGGTTTTCGGTGGTGGTCGGAGCATAAGCGAACTGCCGATGTTGGCGCTGGCGTCCTCTACACTTTCACGCATGCGTCCCGACATCTACCTGATCTATCTTTGCCTGCGTCTGCTGGCCTTGCTGCCGTTGCGCGTGCTGCAAGGTATCGGAGCTGCCTTTGGGCGTTTGATGTTGTGGCGGCGCGGGCGCACGGCCCATCACACGTCGGTGAACCTGCGTATTGCGCGACCGTCGCTGGATGACAGCGGGCACGCCGGGCTGCTGCGCGAGGTGATGGCTGAAGGTGGCAAGTCGATCAGTGAGATCGTCAAGATCTGGGGCGGCGGTGCCGAGAGCGCGCTGGCGTTGGTGCGCGAGGTGCATGGCGAACACCTGCTCGATGCCGCATTGGCCGCGGCCAAGGGCGTGATCATCGCCGCGCCGCACCTGGGTTGCTGGGAATTGTTGAATTACTGGCTGTGCCGCAAGACGCCGATGGCGATCCTGTACCGGCCGCCGCGCATTGCCGCCATCGAGGGGCTGTTGCGCAAGGTGCGCGGGGCGCTGGCTCCGGAGCAGATTCGCGCCGATGGCGCCGGCGTGCGCGCGTTGTACAAGCGCCTGTCGGCCGGTGGCGCGGTGGGTATCCTGCCGGATCAGAAGCCGCGGGCGGGGGAAGGGCAGCTGGTGCCGTTCTTCGGTCGTGATGCCCTGACCATGGTGTTGTTGCCACGGCTGGCCGCGCGCACCGGCGCCATCGTGCTGTTCGCGTTCGCCGAGCGCCTTGCCGAGGGCGCGGGTTATCGGATCCATCTGCTGCGCGCGCCGGATGGCATCAATGACCCCGATGCCGAGGTCGCCTGCACGGCGCTGAATCGTGGCGTGCAGGATTGCGTGGAGCTGGCCTTCGCCCAGTATCAATGGCAGTACAAGCGGTGGTCCGCCCATGGCCTGGTCAGTCCGTACGACGACGAGGGCAGGTAGCGGAGCTACGGTGGGGTCTTGTCCAGCCGTCGCAGGAATACCGTCATTTCCTTTTCGGCCTGCTTGTCGCCGCGACGGTTCGCCGCGTCAACTCCGCGGCGCCATGCCCTGGCCGCCGCGTCGGACTGGCCGGCGTCGAGGCAAGCCTTGCCCAGCATCTTCCACGCTGCCGAATAAGCCGGGTCGAACGCCACCGCTCGCTGCAGTTCCTCGATTGCCGCCGCCGCGTCGCCCTCGCCGAGCAAGGCATTGCCCAACGAGAAGCGCAGCATGGCGCCATCGCGTGGACCTCCGCATTGCTTGCGCAGGCCGTCGATCAAGGCGCTCACGCCGAGCCACTCACGGGCGCGCCCGGGTGCGCCCGTCGTCGGCCGGATACACTTGGGTTGGCTGCGTCGGCTCCGGCGGGGTGAGCCCGGCGTGGATATCCGCCAGCGAAGTCGCAGACCAGATCACCACCCAGGACGAGCGGAACGGCTGCACCAGCAGCGCGTAGCGCAGGGCCTCCGGGGTAAGTTTCCCGGGATGCGCCACCACCAGTGCGTCCGGGTGGGCGCGGGCAAAGTCCTGCAGCGCCTTGTCGCCGTACAGTTCGCTGATCGGACGAGTCAGTCGCCCCGCGAAATGGAACTCGCCCTCATAGTTGCCCAGGTACGCCAACGCGTGTCCGGCATGCTCGGCTTCGCCCAGCAGATGAGCGGTCGGGCGCAGGTCCCAGCGCGGCCAGAGCGTCAGCGTGAACAGCGCGTTCAGTGCAAATACGCCCAGCAATCCGGCCACCGCCAGTCGGCGCAGTTCGCCGCGCCCGCGCAGCAGCAGCAGAATGCCCAGCAGCAGGAAGATCACGCTGAAATAGCGGCTGTAGGGGGCCGCGGTGGTGGCCCAGTCGGCATGCACGAGGTTGTGTCCCACCAGCAAGGGAAGGGCGAACAGCAGCAACGCAAACACGATGCCACCCACGCCCAACGGCCAGGTGCCGAGCCAGGCCTGGTTGGCCAGCGTGGCGCGGCGATCGCGCAGCACGGCGATGGCGCCAGCCATCAGCAGCGCGATGCCAGCGAATTCCGGCAGCGGGTAGTAGAGCTGCTTCCCGCTGATCAACGACAACACGATGACACTCGGTACCAGCCAGCACAGGGCGAAACGCAGGCCGGACTCGAGCGGTCGACGCAGGCTGGCGAGTGCCACCCACATCCGTGGCCAGCCGCTGAACGGGAACAGCAGCACCGGCAGCCACACCAGGTAGAACCAGAACGGTTCGGCATGGGTCTGCAGGTTCTTTCCTTCAGACAGCTTGTCCACGACGCGGCCAGCCGTCTGCGTGAAAAACAGGCGCTCGCGATAGGCGTCGCCCCCGGCAAACCCGGCCGGCAGCGCCCAGGCCAGCAGCATCGCGCCTCCCAGCAACAGCGACAACACACCTGCGCCGTACCAACGGGCGCGATGCGCGCGCGCCCACTCGCTCCACAACGGTCCCAGCAGCCATGGAAAGATGACATGCAGCAGCATCACCGGGCCCTTGGTCAACATGCCCAGACCGACGCACGCGCCGAACAGCAGCCAGCGTGGTTCGGCGCGTCGCGTTTTTGGCGTCAGGCACAACAGGGCGGCAAGCACCCACGCTGCCAGCAGCACGTCGTACATGATCTGCAGACCGAACAAGAACGCATAAGCGAATGCCAACAGCATCCACGGTGCGGCCTTGGCCATCCACGGCCGTTGCGGAAACAGGCGCCGGGCCAGCAGCGAGACCATCAGCAACTGGGCGCCACCGATCAGCACCTCCAGCACGCGGGGCCACACATCGCTGACGCCGAAGACGAACCAGCCGGCATGGATCAGCCAGAACAGCAGCGGCGCCTTCTCGCTGTAGGGCTGGCCGTTGATGTGCGGTACCAGCCACTGGCCGTGGTTCCACATGTCCCAGGCCACCGCCAGGGTACGCGTGGAATACAGCGGCATCGGGCCGTGCGAGAAGATCGCCAGCAACGCCACCGCCATCCACAGCGGCAACCAGGGCCAGACGCCACGCAAGTGTTCGAGTCGGTTATAGGAGCTTGATGGCACGGGCAGACTCTTGGTGAACTGCGGCAATTCTAGCCTGCGCGATGGCGGCACCCGGGAGTCGGCAGGTTCAGGCCGATCCCCAGTAACCGATGCGTCGGCGCAGCTTCAGCTTGCGCCACAGGTTCAGCGGCTTGCGCCGGCGGTTGCGGCCGCCCTCGGCGACAAAGTCGTCGATGGCATCGAGCACGCGCTCGCTGGAGCGGCCGTCGCGCCAGGGATGGATGGCGTCGGCATAGTCGCGGATTGCCTGCAGCAGTGCCGGCGGCCGTGACAGCGCGCGCTCGATTGCACCTTCGAACTGGGCCGGATCGTCGATGTCGATCAGCTGCGGGCCCGGCCGGCGGTTCTTGAAGGTCACCACTGGCTTGCCGGTGAGCAGGAATTCGCTGAGCGCAGAGGAGGTGTCGGAGCACATCATGTCGACCTGCGGAAACAGGGCCAGGATGTTGTCATCCTCGGCGAAGCGCAGGTGCTCGTTCTGCAGCGCCTGGTAACGGGCCCGAGTTTGCGCGTTCATCTTCGGATGGAAGGTGACGATCCAGCGCCAGCGTCCGTCGCGCGAGAGGCGCTTCACTTCTTCATACAGCGTCTCCGCCCCGCTCCATGAGGGCGAGAAGGTGGAGTGGTACAGGATTACCGGTTGCTCGCGCACGGCCGGCAGCGGGCCGGCAATGGCGCGCATGAAGGGGTCGAGTTTCGGCCAGCCGGTTTCGGTCACCGCGAAATGACCCAGCATGTCCGCCAGCGCCTTGAACTGCGCGGTGTCGCGCGGGCCGGTGGTGCAATACAAGTCAAAGAAACCGCGGATATAGATGTGTCGTGGCTTGCCCGCATCGAAGCCGTGGAACACCTCGACCTTCACTCCGGGAAAGAAATGCGGCAGATGGTTGCCCGGCGTCAGCACGGCGACAGGCTTCCATGCGCGCACTTCGGATACCGTCAGCAGGCGTTCGCCCTCGACCAGGTCCTCGGCACCCGGGCCGTCGAAAAACCACGCAGTCTCATCGCCACGGGCGCGGATGGCCTCCTGCAACGGGCGCAGGATCGCCAGCGTGTAGCGCTCGGAGCCATACAGGAGATAGTGCTTTCTTGGCGAGGGCATGGCTGGCGCAGGAGCGGATAGGAGATGCGCAGGTTAACGCGAGAAGTACTGCTCGGCTTGATCCTGGCGTCCCCGCGGGATTCCGCGTTGGCGCGGGGTCCCGCCGAGGAGCCCTTTCTCCTCGGCAATCGTTGGAGTTCGTCTTGCAGTGAGAACGTGGCGCGCAGCAAACCGGAAAGGTTACGGACGACACGCGCAGCTGCAAAATGGAGAGCCAGCGTCACGCGCTCCGCCCGAACTCCAACTCCAATCCGACTAGCCCACAAGAACGCCATCGGCCGCAGAAGCGCTCAGAAGCTGTAAACCAGATTCGTCGTCGTCAGCGTGTCCGTCTTCTTGATGCCCGGCTGCACGCTGCTGTTGTAGCGCACCTGGAAGCCGACTTTCAGCGCCAGTTTCTTGGTCATGCTCACGGCGAGGCCGGCATCGTTCTGGACATAGGTGTTCTTGGAACCCGCCTCGGTGAGGAAAGTGTTCTCGAAGGCTGTGTTGGCGCTGATCTTGTACTTGTAGTTGATCAGACCGCGAGCCACGACTTCGCCCTGGGTGGGCTGTTGCTGCGGCAGCAGCACCCCGTCCACCAGTAGATGGCTATCGGCAGGCCGATAGCGCTTGTAGCCTGGGCCAAATTCGAATGACAGCTCGTTGCGCTCATCTTTCAATGCGATGTAGCCGTAACCCAGCGATACCGTTCCCTGCCACAGGTTGGCACCGAACTGGTCGTGCTCGTAACGGGCCGCGCCGACGATATAGCTGCGCGTGTCAAGTTTCAGGCCGACCGAGGCGCCACCGTCGTAGCGGTTCGCCGTGGTATTGAACTGCTCGACAGTGTTGCCGCTGGCGTCGACCACTTTCTGCTGGGCCTTGGTGCGGAGCACGTCGACGAAGAAGACATTTTTCCACTGGTCGTTTTCCTGCTTGAGACCGAGCTTGGCGTCGATATTCTGCGAGCGCGTATTACCAGTGGCGGAGGCGAAGCCGAATTCGCCCGAGCCGCTCCAGCCCCCGGTATTCCCCGTGGCCGAGGTGTCGGCCGCAGCATCCTGCGCGTGGGCGGTAAAACTGGCGAGGCCAGCCAACAGCAGGCCGGCGATCAAGGTCTTGTTCATCTCGAGATGTCCATGTTTGTTAAAGATTGGTAACCGGCTACCTTAACGAGATGGCTTGAACTCGCTATGAATGAAGCTGTCCGCTGTCGACACCACACGGTCGACTTGCAGCCGGCCCGAGGCGCCAGCATGCTAGCTGACGCCGTTCTCCCCTCAAGGTCACCCTTCCGATGGATCATCGCTACGAACGGATACTGGGCCTGCATCGCCTGCTGAAGTCGGCGCACTATCCGGTGCCGCTGTCGCGCCTGCTGGACGAGTTGGAATGCTCGCGCGCCACGCTCTACCGCGATGTTGCCTTCCTGCGCGATGCGCTGGGGGCACCGATCGAAAGTGCCGGCACGGATCAGGCGGCATTTCGCTACGACGCTGACGAGGGCGACAAGTTCGAACTGCCCGGACTGTGGCTGACATCGGACGAGCTGGCCTCGCTGATGGCGCTCAACGAACTGATCAGCCGCTCGGGCCCGGGCGTGCTGGCCGGCACCCTGGCACCGTTCAAGGCACGCATCGAAGGCCTGCTTTCGCACCAGGGCAGTGGCAAGGCACTGCCGCTGGAACGCATCCGGGTGATTCCGTGGGGCGAGCGCAAACTCGACCAACAGGTTTTCCGTGTCGTCGCCGGTGCGGTGCTGGAGCGCCATCAACTGCGCTTCCGCTACCGCGCGCGCACCACCGACGCCGACAGCCGGCGCACCGTCTCCCCGCAGCGGTTGACCCATTATCGCGACAACTGGTATCTCGACGTGTGGGACCACGACCGCGAGGCCCTGCGCAGTTTCGCCGTGGATCGCATCGCCGAGGCGCAGGCGCTGGGCGCCACCGCGCTGGATGTCGCCGATGCCGACCTCAACGAGCTGCTCGCCTCCAGTTACGGCATTTTCGCCGGCAAGCCCAAGGCCTGGGCCACCATCCGCTTCTCCGCCCATGCCGCGCGCTGGGTCTCCGACGAACACTGGCACTCACAGCAAAAGGGCGAGTGGCTGCCCGATGGACGTTACGAATTGAAGCTGCCCTACTCCAACTCGAAAGAACTGCTGATGGACGTGCTCAAGTACGGTCCCGATGCTGAAGTGATCGCGCCGCTGCCGCTGCGCGAGGAGATGAAGATCCTGCTGCAGTTGGCGCTGTCGGGCTATGCCTGAGAGTGAAAAACCGATCTCCATCTTCGTCTCGACGTTGTCGACTGCCTCGATGCACGAAGGCACGAATCCGCGCGGCACGTTTGCCTCCTCTCCCGCCTGCGGGAGAGGATTGAAGTGAGGGCGGATGCTCGCGGGTAGCTGGCATCGGAGCAGGCTCGGACTGGACGCGGTGCAAGATTGGCCCCTCACCCCAACCGTCTCCCCTCAGGGGAGAGGGAGCAACGCGAAGAGCGCGTGGCCTTATTGGGGCAGGGCCGGGTGAAATGGCCAGAACTGCGGAATCAACCACATCGACAGCGCGCAGAACATCAGGATCAACGGGATGCCCACCTTCATGAAATCGGTAAAGCGGTAGCCACCGGCGTAATACACCATGGTGTTGGTGGGATAACCGACCGGGGTGGCGAACGAAGTCGCCGCCGCAAACGCCACCGCAATCACGAACGGACGCGGATCGGCCTGGACCGCGTGCGCGACCGACACCGCGATGCCGACCATCAGCACCACGGAAGGGTTGTGGCCCATCAACTCGGTCAACAAGGCGGTCAGCAGGTAGACCATCAACAGCGCCGCCAGCGGGCCGTGGTCGCCAACCACACCCATGCCGAGGTGCACCACGGCGGTGGACAGGCCGGTATTCTCGATCGCGATGCCCAGCGGCAGGATCGCGCCGAGCAGGATGATGATTTTCCAGTCGATGCCTTCGTAGACGTCCTTGCGGCCGAAGCAGCCAGTCAACGCCATCGCCGTGGCACCGCAGATCGCCGCGATCGGGATCGGCAACCAGCGCAGTCCGGAGAACACCACCACCGCGACCATGATCGCCACCGCGACCAGGGCCTTGCGTGGCATGCGGCGCGCATCCGCGCGCTCGGACAGCACGATGAAGGACTCCTCGCTGCGCAGTTGCTGCATGCGGTCTTCGTCGACCAGCAGCAGCAAGACGTCGCCCACCGCCAGACTGACGTCGCTGAGCTTGTTGCGCAGCACTTCGCCACGGCGGTGGATCGCCAGCAGGGTGGCATTGTGGCGCCAACCGATGCCTGACTCGGCAAAGCGGCGACCTTCGATCGGGCTGGCCGGCGCCACGATCAATTCGGCCAGCACGCGCGGCTTGTCGTCGCCCTGGACATAATGTCGCTCGGGCGCGTTGCGCAATTTGGTATCGCGACGGAACTCCTCGATTTTCTCCCAGTCGCCGCGCACCAGCAGCACGTCGCCGATGGCCAGCTGCTGCGAACGCGGCGACCACATGCGCCGCTCGCCGCGCAGCAATTCCAGCGGATACACGCCGAATTTCTCGCCCAGCTTGGCGTCGGCGATCATCTTGCCGATCAAGGGCGACTCCGCGGTCAGCTCAAGCTCGGTGACGTACTTGCCGATGTCGAGCTCTTCGGGTTGCTGCGCGTCGATATGCCTGGGCAGCAGAAAACGCCCGACCACCATCAGGTAGATGATGCCGGCCGCGCCGAGCAAGGCGCCCAGCTTGGTCATCTCGAAGACCCCGATCGGCAGCAGCCCGTGCTTCTGCGCCAGGCTGTCGGCAAGCAGGTTGGAGGAGGTGCCGATCAGGGTGCACACGCCGCCCATCTGCGCGGCATAGGCCATCGGCATCAGCACCCGTCCCGGCGGGGTGTGGCTGCGCTGGCACACGCGCAACACCAGTGGCAGGAAGATGGCAACCAGGGCGATGTTCTTGATGAAGGCGCCCAGCGGTGCGATCACCAGCATCACGGCCAGGGTCAGCAGCCAGGGTCTGCGTATCTTCATCAACAGCCGACTCAGCGGCTCGAGCGCGCCGGAGCGCTCGATGCCCAGGCTAAGCGCGAACATTGCCGCCACCGTCACGGTGGCCTCGTTGCTGAAGCCCGACAAGGCCTCAACCGGGGTGACGATGCCCAGGATCACCAGCACCGCCAGCGTGATCAGCGCCACCAGGTCGATACGTACCTTTTCGCTGGCGAACAGGGCCATCGCCGTCACGATTACCGCCACGGTGGCCCAGGCTTGCCAGGTCACGCGTGCACCCGCCATGCCGCCGGCCGGTCACGCGGGATCATCGGATCATCAGAGTGGCGCATGCATGCTCCGGGGCTTGCCGTCGTTCCGGCCGAGGCCCATCCTAACCGGCAGCGCGCGGCGTGTATCAATTCGGTATCGCGCCGGACTGATACCCGGTCCGCCGGCCGCAGTCACGCACGCGCCCGGAGTTGCTCCATGAGTAAAGAAGAAATTGCCGCGCCCGCGGAGCGCCCCGTGCGGAGTGGTGTCGACAAGCCGACCGTGGCGCTGGCGCTCGGCGCCGGTGGTGCCAAGGGCCTCGCGCATATCGGCGCGATCGAGGAGATCGAGGCGCAGGGTTTCCAGATCGTGGCGATCGCCGGCAGCTCGATGGGTGCCTTGATCGGCGGCATCCACGCGATGGGCAAGCTCGATGTCTACCGTGACTGGGTCTGCGCACTGGCGCGGTTCGACGTGTTGCGACTGGTGGACTGGACGTTCTCCGGCGGCGGGCTGATCAAGGGCGAGCGCATCATCGGCACCCTGCGCGACATGATCGGCGACACCCAGATCGAGGAGTTGCCCATGCTATTCACCGCCGTGGCCACCGACCTCGATCGTGGCCGCGAGATATGGCTGAGCCGCGGCAACCTGTTCGACGCCATCCGCGCCTCGATCGCCGTGCCCACGGTATTCCGCCCGCACCACGTGGCCGGGCGTCGCCTGGTCGACGGCGCCTTGCTCAACCCGGTGCCGGTCACGCCACTGATCCGCAGCGAGGCCGATTACGTGCTGGCGGTCAGCGTGGACGGACCGGCCGAGACAATCGCGCCCGCGCCGGTCGAGAGTGAAATCGACAGTGAAACCGGGAGTCAAGGCGCGAGCGAAACCAGCTACCGGCACCGGATCGGCGAATTCATCAGCCGGCTTGTCCCGCATGGCGACAGCCAGCCGCGCGAACCCGGCACGCTGGAGACGCTGAACCAGGCGATGGACCTGATGCAGGCAAATCTGTCGCGCCTGCGGCTGGCCGCCTACGAGCCGGACCTGCTGATTGAATTGCCGCGCAACGTCGCCAGCGCTTACGAGTTCTACCGCGCCCGCGAGCTGATCGAGCGGGGCCGGACGCAGGCGCGCAAGGCGCTGGCGGAGTGGCCACGCTCGGGCGCACCGGTGCGCTCGGAGTAGACACGCTCAGCGGGGGCCATGCGTGCGCAACCAGTTCTGCAGGTAGTCGCGCAGCACGAGGGCGCCGTTATGTTCGACGTCGTGGGCGCTGTAGATCAACGTGACCTTGTGCCGCGCCGAGCGCTCGGCCAGCGGCTGCCAGTGCTCGGCCAGGCCGTCCAGCTCGGCGGCGTAGCGGTGGCGAAAACCGTCCCAGCGTTCCGGGTCGTGGCCAAACCACTTGCGCAAGGCGGTGGAAGGCGCCAGTTCCTTCGCCCACATATCCAGCGGCACGGCCTCCTTCTTCATGCCCCGTGGCCACAGCCGTTCCACCAGCACGCGATAACCGTCGTCTTCCGCCGGCTCCTCGTAAGCGCGCTTGATCGCGATGCCCATGGCGTTCTCCTGCAGGAAACCCGTCAAGCATACGACCGCCGAATCGGCACGGCATCTCGCGGGTCAAAACCCCTGGTCAAAGTTCCTCGACGCCGGTCACCTTGCCGCGTCGCATGAGCCAGGCCACCCCGCGCAGGTCCGCCAGGCCGACCCACAGCCGATCCAGCATGCCGTACTTGGACACCCCGGCGGTACGCGGACGATG